>NZ_JBSFJU010000073.1:0-33041 GCF_053598215.1 Kitasatospora sp. NPDC001175
CCGTGATCGTCCCCGGACGCTGCCCGGAGTCGACCTGGTCCCGCCGCACCCAGTTGCGCAGCGTCTCGGCGGACCCGATACCCAGCTTCTCCGCGACGGCCCGCAGCGCAGCCGACTCGTTCGGGTAGGCACCGAGGACCTCGGCGACCATGCGCACCGCACGACGGCGCAGCTCAGGCGGGTAGGAAGTGGGACGTGCCATGACTCGAATCCTTACACGAAATCGAGTCCCCACCGAACCCGGGGCGGTTCACTTCGAGGAGATGGCGCAGCTCGACCACGTGCTGGTCTTCATCGACGAGGTCGAGGAGGTCGCCGCCACGCGCAACCTCGCCGACCCCGCATCGGGCGGTGTGGTGAACGAACTCCTCAAGTCGATCGCGCGATTCCGCGACCGAGACGGTCGGCTGCTGGTCTGCGCCACCAACTCGGTAGTCGCCTTGGACCCGGCGTTCCTGCGCCACGGTCGATTCGACTACGTCCTGCCCGTAGGGCCGCCGGACCGCTCGGCCCGCAACGCCCTGTGGGCCGGCTACACCGCCAAGACGGGCACCGCTGCCGATACAGCGGTCCTGGCAGACGCCAGCGAAGGTTTCACCCCCGCCGACATCAGGCAGGTCGCGCTGGCGGTCGCCCAGACCGCCTCGAACGCACTCTCGACACGGGGGAGCGGACCCAGCCCACCACCGAGGACTGCCTGGACGCCATCCACCGCACGCGTCCGACCGTGACCGAGGAGATGGCCCAGGAGTTCGCCGACCAGGCGGTCCGCTACGGGCGCGCCTGAAGGGCCAACTGGGCACAGACGGCTGGGGTGTGAGGCACTCCCTGACATCGGCTCTGACCGGAGTTCACGGAACTCGAACTGCGGCTGGATGCGTTGAATGCCTTCGAGATCTCCTTCGGCGGCCGGCTCTCCGCGGACCGCCGCCAACTCAACCCAACCGAGTTGCACCGTCGCTTGTTCGCTGGACAGACCCTGGACCGAGTCAGGTGGGCTGTTGGTCAGACGTGGGTCAGGGGTGCGGGAAGCCCGATCCGATGACAGTGCTCGGGCTGGTCAGGGGCAGTGCGGGCGAGAGACGTCGAGGCGTTCTTGAAAACCTTCGTGACGTGACCCGTCGCCGTGGGTTCAAACCCACACCCTCCGCACCTGGGCGTGGTCCCAGCTCAGGGCGGGTACCGGCTTGCGAACGGTACCCGCCCTGAGTGCTTCTGTCTCACGGTGTCTCGCCTCGTGGTGGCGCGGATGGCGCTGTGCTGTCGGGGCATCGATACGTTGACGCCCTGGCGAAGACTGAACTGCTGGTCGATGTGCGGGGGCGCCGCATCGAGTCCCTGACGGACTTCCGTGAGGCGCTTGTCTCGGTGAACCCCGAAGCCCTCGGCTACTGGAAGGGCCGGAGTCTGGACGCGCTGTGGGACATCATCGAGAACCGGGGCTTCTCCAACCTGCTCGACTCCCACGACGTCCTTGTCGTCCACGCGGACCACAGTGAGTTCCTCTCCCCGGAGAATCAGGTCGGCGCGGCGCTGTTGGAGCTCTTCGAGAGCGCGACGCACGCGCGACTCGAGCTGTTCTGACACCTGCTCACCGTCGGGGTGGTGCTCGGCACAGACCTTGTTCGGCGGTCTGCGCGGCTCGTTGCGCGGAGGAGCGGGGCGGCGGCGCTTCACGCGGGCAGCCCCGTCGCCGTCGGTGCACAGGGCCTTGGCCAACGGTCCACTCGCCGTCCTCCGCTCTACGGGGGCCGGCTCAGTCGGGTGGCCGGAGTCTGCGTACTGGAGTCGGCGGAAGCGCGGATGCTCCGGCAGGTCCGTGGTGGCCCGGTCAGGCGATCAGCGAGGCTGCCCACGCCGACGCGGTCGAGCGCGACGCCCACACGGCCGTCGTGGAGGCCAGGGCCCGGGCACTGGCCGAGTTCGGTTGGAGCTACCCGGCAGGGACATGAGGGCGGGGCGTTCAACATTCAGCGACCGGGCCCACTCGCGGGTGCGTTGCGGGTGGGCCCGGTCGTTCTGAGGCGTAGCGATTGTTGCGACATGAGCGCCGCAGGGCTGATGCCGACTCTGCTACGTGTTGGCGTGCTGCCGTGCGTAGTAGGCAATCTCAATGGCGGTCAAGCCCCAGAAGAAGGCGGTCCCTGCCACTACGACTGGGGTCAGCGCCATAGCGGCGGCCCCCAACCCAGCGGCGGCAGCGCCAGCGCCGCCGGCTCCGAGAGCAATGGGGGCGCCGTGGGCGCCGAGACGCGTCATGCGGGTTTTCCCGGCTCGCAGGAATCCTCCAGACACGGTTACGACGCTTAATGCGATCACACCGCTCCACAGGAGCCACATGGCAATTCCCCCTCGTGATGGTCCGTCAGCTGCAGTATCCACCACTTCTATGCAGGTGTGATCGCCGTGGTCCTTCACTTGCCGGCGGAGCTCCCCGGTGGGGGAAGGCCGCCGTCAGGGCTCGATCGGCTTGGGAGTTGACGCCGGATCAGCTTTGTGGACCAGTTGATCTTTACCGGTGCCTCCCCTCTAACATGGGCCGCAGATCTGAGGGGGCTACCGATGACAGGACCGTTGACGCGGCTCAGGGCCGTCGCCGTGAACATCGACGGCGTGATGCTGAACGACACCTTCAGTCCGGTGATCCACCACTTCATCACCAGTCGGGGTGGCCGGTACTCGGCCGAGGTAGAGCGCCGGATCTTCTCGCAGCGGCAGGCGGACGCCGCCGTTGTGCTCGCCGAGGCCGCCGGGGTCGACTGGCCGGTCGAGCGGACCCTGGAGGTCTACTTCCAGGAGCGGGCCGAGTACCTGGAGCGTGATCCGAACCGGGTGCTGGACGGCGCGGTCCGGTTGGTCGAGCGGCTTCGCGCGCTCGGGCTGCGGACCGTCTGCTACGGCGGCCTGGACCGCTCCCACTTCGACCGCTATCTCGGCGAGCACTCCGGGCTGTTCGACGAGCCCGGGTACGTCTGCACCAATGACTTCCGTCCGGGAGTCAAGGAGATCGTCACCGAGGTGTTCGGCCTGGGCTTCGACGAGGTGCTCTTCATCGACGACGTGGCCCGGGTGGCCGAGCACGCCAGGGCGCTGGGTGTCCCGTTCATCGGCCACCCCTCGGACTTCGAGCACGGCCACCAGCGGGAGTTGATGCGGGAGGCGGGTGTTCGCCACATCGTGGACTCGCTCGACGTGATCGACGAGACGCTGGTCCGCGAACTGGATGCGGCGGCCGAGGCCGGCCAGCTCTGGCCGGAGCAGGCCGGGGCCGTCACGGGCTGAGCACGCCCGCAGCCGGGCGTACCGGTGGCCCGGCGTACCCGCTCGGCGCACCGGTGGCTGGACGCCCGGCAGGCCGGCACTCGCCACCTCCGTGGCGATGCGAGCACGTCCGTAACGAGCGCCCGTGGCCGTGCGGGCCCGTTCCGAAGGCGCGGATCGCGGCCTCAGGAGCCCGGCGGCGGGCGGCAGCGCCGTCACACGGTGAGCGGCACCCGCGCGGCCACCGAGATGGTCATGGTGAAGGCGGTCTCCCCGAACTGTTCTCCGCGGATCACCAGACGCCGGCCGGAGGGGTCGTCGCCCGCCACCTCGTCGGCCGTGATCCAGCAAGGTGCCTCGAACTCCACGTACTTGGTGAAGGACGTGTCGAGCGAGGTGATCATGTCCGCCTCCGGTGCCATCGCCCGGGCCGCCTGACGGGCGGCCTCCATCAGCACCATGCCGGGGATGTGGTCGCCCGGGTGGTCGAAGAGCACCGGGTGCCGGCTGTCGGCGCGCAGTTCCCAGCGGTTGGCGAGCCCGGTCGAGGAGAGGACCACGTCGAAGCCGATCCGCCGGCCGACGAGGGCGGGTTCGATCGGTGGGGGAAGCACCGTGCTGGGCCGGGCGGTCAGGTAGTCGCCGCGGAGGCGGCGGTAAACGGCCGGTGCTATGAAACTGGCCTTCAGGCCGGCGCTGGCCACCCGGGCGCCGTCGCGCAGGAACTGGGCGTCGTAGCGGACACCGCTCAGCCTGCGGCCGCTGTAGCGCAGATCGGACGCGGTGACCATCAGCTCCAGGTCGGCCGGTGTCCCCCTGACCTCCAGCCCCTGGAGGTCGGAGTCGAAGCGCATGGTCTCCAGCAGGAAACAGCTGTCCATCGATACGTCGAGCTCGGCGTGAGCAAGTAAGGTACCGACCTGTCGGATGGTTTCCGCAATGAGAAGGGGGTCATGGTGAAAACCGTCGGGAGACGTGAAGAAGCTGTGACCTCGGGGCCACTGGGCCGAAACGCCGAAGTGTGTGGCATCCAGTCGGTGCCAGCGGGTCAGCAGAACCTCGGCCACGGCGGCGCGGTGTACCAGTTCCCTGGGGACAGTGCTGCTGAAGTGCGCTTTTGTCGAGGCTATCCGGTTGGTTACGGAGTTGAACGGCGGCTTGAACAGTGCCCAGTCCGGGGCTGCGGCGATGGACGGCGACTCGATCATGGCCCCTCTCCCGAGGATCACGAAGAGCGTGGTTCAGGGCCCCGTTGACCCTGGCATCACAATACAGGCCAGCCGGTTTATTTGTGGAGTGCTTCGTCCTTCAATCTTGCGAACGGGGCGGGGCGTAGTAGTGGTACGACAGGAGAGTCCTGATGGCACAACAGGAGCGCGCGATCCGTACGCGCCGGATGATCTTGCAGGGGGCTGCGGAGGTCTTCGACGAGTTCGGCTATGACGCGGCATCGATCAAGGAGATCCTGTCTCGGGTGGAGGTGACCAAGGGCGCGCTGTACTTCCACTTCCCCTCCAAGGAGGCGCTGGCCCGAGGGGTGATTCAGGAGCAGACCCTGCATCTGCGGGTGGCGGAGAACGCTTCCAAGCTCCAGGAGCTCGTGGACATCACCATGGCGGTCGCGCACGTCCTGCCGGAGGACGCCATGCTGCGGGCCGGGATCAGGCTCGCGGTGGAACGCGGATCGGTCGACTTCGGTGACAGCAACCCGTTGCTCGCGTGGACCGAGGTGCTTGGGGCGCTGGCCGAACAGGCAAAGCAGCAGGGCGAGTTGCTGCCGCAGGTCGACCCGATGGAGACCACCGAACTGATCGTCAGCAGCTTCCCCGGCATCACGCTGTACTCGCAGGTGGCGGCCGGGCTGGCCGACGTGGAGAGGCGCGTCTCGGTCCTCTGGCAGCACCTGCTGCCGTCCATCGCGACGCCCTCGGTGCTGGCGCGGCTGGACACCGCACCGGGACGCGGCGCTCGCGCGCTGCTGTCCGTTGGCGAGGCTGGCGGAGAGTCGGCCGAGTAGGCGGCGTTCCGGCGGGGTGCGGACCGCCCGGTGCCGCATCCCGTCGTCGGTCATTCTCCTTGCGCGGCCGATGAGTCGAGAGCTTTCTCGGTGCTTTGCCGGTGCGGTTCCGGTGCGCCCGGTTCGTAGGCCCCGAACCTTGAAGGAAACAGGCCATCCGGTACTGAACCGGAGGCGTTCAGTCGGTCGAGGTGCTCGGGCAGCACCAGTGCCGGGAGGACCGCCCACCACATGCGGGTGAGCATCTCCCGGTCGAGCCACCGGGTCTCCTGCCGGGCCAGCAGTTCGACCCCCACCGCCGCGGCGCCGAGCAGGTCGGCCGCCACCTCCATCGGAGCCCCGGTGTGGATCTCCCGCCGCCAGGCCGCGCGCCGCAGCAGCAGTCGCACCATGCGCACCCAGCTGGCCTGCGGCGACGGGCAGACGGACCGGTCCAGGCCGGGGTCGCCGGTCAGCCGGAGGCCGGCCCGGAACACCACGTCGTCGTCGATCCGGCGGGCCACCGAGTGGCACAGGTGGATCAGGTACTGGATGGTCGGGCCGCCGGACGCGCGGGCCTGGCGGACGCACTCGCGCAGCCCGTCCCGGGAGCCTGCCAGCACCGCCTCCGCCAGCTGCTCCTTGGAGCCGAAGTGGAAGTACAGCGCGCCCTTGGACATGCCGGAGAGCCTGGTGACGTCCCCCAGGCCGGTCATGGTGTAACCGTCGGCGTCGAAGGAGGAGGCGGCGGCCTCGATCAGTAGCTGCCTGGTGCGTTCTGCCCGTTCCTGGCGGGGCATGACTCTCCCTCGTGCTGGGCGGCCGGGCTGCGGGCGTGCGCGGCCGACCGGGTTGCCATGGACCCGCCGTTCCGCTGCCCCGCAGACGGCCGGGCGGTCGCGGGGAGGGGCAGGTGTGCGTGGGTCGCAGCTTAACAAACCAACTGTGCGGTATCGCGCCTTCGGGCGACTTCACCGAAACTGGACAAAGCCTTTGGCGGGGTATTTAAAACCAACCAGTCGGTACGATATGGTCCCTGGGTCAGCGCGACACCCGGTCTCCGGCGCGGCGTCCGGAGGGGCGGGTGGACGCAACCGCAGAGGAGGGGACGCGGGCTGTGGATCGGATCGAGAAGGATGTTCCGGACCGGATCTGGGGGGACGTGGCGGACGACTTCGTCACGGACTTCTCCCGCCGGATGCTCGCCTCGCTGAAGCGCCGTGACCAGCGGGCCCGTGGCGAGTGGTACATCGCCGGGCTGCTGTCGGTGCCGGGCCGGAAGTCGATGCGGGCGCTCGCCTCGGTGGCCGGTCAGGGTGCGGCCGAGCAGAGTCTGCACCACTTCATCAGTGACTCCTCGTGGGACTGGCAGGCAGTCAGGCACGCGCTGGCCCGGCACCTGGACCGCGTGGTGTTGCCGCAGGCCTGGGTGCTGAGCTCGATGGCGGTTCCCAAGGCGGGTGCACACTCGGTCGGCGTCGAGGAGTCCTTCCGTACCGAACTGGGTCGGGTGGTCAACGGCCAGCGGGCGTACGGCGCCTGGCTGGCCAACGAGGACCTGAGTGCCCCGGTGAACTGGCGGCTCTTCCTGCCGCCGGGCTGGCTGGACGACCAGGAGCGCCGCAGGCGCGCCAAGATTCCGGACGAGGTCGCCGGCGCCAGCCTCGAACTGTGCGCCGTGAGCGCGGTGGTGGAGCTCGCCGGCACCGACTGGGGGCTGCGGCGCCGGCCCGCCGTGCTGGACGCCCGCGAACTGGACGCCACCGTACTGGTCGAGGAGTTCGCCCGGCGGGGAGTGCCGTTCGTGATGCGGATCGGCGGTGCCACCCGACTGATCGGCTTAGATCCCGGGTTGCCCGGGCTGGGTGAACGGATGTTCCAGGCGCAGCAGTTGATCGAGCGGGCGAAGCGTTCCTCCCGGCGGGTGGGCTGGGTCGACCCCGACTACTCGATCACCCGGTCGATCCTGGTCGGCGGAACCCGGGTGACCATGCCCTCGATCCGCCGACACGGCGCACCCGGGATGCCCGAGCGGGCGCTGACCCTGGTCGGCGGCTGGGCCGGTGCCAAGGGGCAGCTGGCCGAACTCTGGCTCTCCAACATGGTGGAGGTGCCGCCGGTGGCGCTGCTGCGGCTGGGCCGGCTCACCCGCCGGGTGGCCAAGGACTTCACCGGGGTCAGTGCGAAGGTCGGCATGCGCGACTTCGAGGGGCGCAGCTACGCGGGCTGGCACCGCCACGCGACCCTGTGCTCGGTCGCGCACGCGATCTCGGTGCTCTCCTCGGCTCGGCGCCAGGGTTTCGACCACTCCCAGGAGCTGTCGGCGTAGCGAAGGCGGGCGGCAGGAGAGCGAGGGGCGCGGCGGCGGGCCGGTTCGGCCCGCGTGACGGGTCAGTGCGGCCCGTGCGACGGGCAGGTTCAGCCCGCGTGACGGGCCAGTTCGGCCCGGCCGGCCGCGCGCATGGCGTCGAGCGGCACATCGCTCCGTCCCGTGATCAACTCCACCTGCCGGGCGGCCTGGTGGACCAGCGTGGACAGCCCGTCCGCCACCGGGTTCCCGGCGAATCCGGCGGCCTTGGCGAGCCGGGTGGGCCAGGCGGAGGGGACCACGTCCAGTACGGCGGCCCGGGAGTGCATGATCACGGCCGCGTACTGGTTCGCCGCCCCGGGCGGCAGGGTCGAGATGACCAACTCGGTGCCGTGCAGCAGCTCTTCGAGGTGGTCGAAGGTGTGGATGTCCACGGCCATGCCCAGCCGTACGGCCGCCGAAGCGGCTTCGGCCGCGCGCCGGCGCTCGCGGACGACCAGACCGGGGTCCCGGACGCCGAGGTCGCGCAGGGCGGCGAGGGCCGAGGCGGCGGCGGCGCCGCCGCCCAGCACCAGGGCCGAGCCGGGGTCGTCCACCCCGGCCTCGCGCAGGGCGAGGACGATTCCATGCGGGTCGGTGTTGTCCCCGAAGGTCCGGCCGTCGCGGAAGACCACCGTGTTGACGCCGCCGATGTCCAGGGCGAGGTCGGTGACCTCGTCGATCCAGGGCAGGGCGGCACGCTTGAGCGGCATGGCGAGGGCCACTCCGGCCCGGTCGCCCGTCCCGGCATCGAGCATCCGGTGCAGCACGGTCTCGTCGCACTCGACCGCCTCGCAGTCCCAGTCGAGGCCCATGGCGGCGTACGCGGCCCGGTGCAGGGCGGGGGAGAGGGACTGGCCGACCGGCGATCCGAGCACCGCCGCACGGGCGGCCGCCGGCCGGGTCGGCCTCGCGTGCTCCGCCACCGGGTCGTGATCCGCGCGCATGGTCGATGGACTCCTCCGGCAGAGGCGGGGACGGAGACCGGCCGGGTACGACCCGCCGTCTCCATCGGTGTTGCTCAGCTTAGGCAGCCGACCGCGCCGCGCAGGGAATCCGCAGGAACGAAGTCAGCTCCGCCGCCGTCGGGTTGGAAGTCCCGCCGTACTTCGTCAGATCGCGAGGCCCTTCCCCGGGAGGGCCCGCCGAGAAGCTGCCCGCCCCGTGCGGAGCGCCCGGTTGCCGGAGCGGGGCGGGAGGGGCAGAGTTCGCCCCGGACCGGATGCCGGGTACGCGTCCGGGCGGACCCGAGGAGCGGAGGCGGTCATGGCTGATCTGGCGGGACGGCTGTTGGAGGGGCTGCCTGAGGCGGCCGTCGTGCTGGACCCGGACGTGACGTCCGCCTACAGCCACGACATGGCGGGATTCTGCGTGGCGGGCGAACCCGCCGTCCTGGTCCTCCCGGAGACCGTCGAGCAGGTGCAGCACATCCTCCGCACCGCGACCGAACTCCGGGTGCCGGTGGTGCCGCAGGGCGCCAGGACCGGCCTGTCCGGCGGCGCCAACGCGGTGGACGGCTGCATCCTGCTCTCCATGGTGAGGATGAACCGGATCCTGGAACTTGACCCGGTCAACCGGATCGCCGTGGTCCAACCCGGCGTGGTGAACGCCGAGTTGTCGCGCGCCGCCGCCGAGCACGGCCTCGCCTACCCGCCGGACCCGTCCTCCTGGGAGTCCTGCACCATCGGCGGGAACATCGGCACCGGCGCGGGTGGCCTGTGCTGCGTGAAGTACGGCGTGACCAGCGAGTACGTCCTCGGGCTCGACGTCGTGCTGCCGGACGGACGGCTGCTGCGCACCGGTCGCCGCACCGCCAAGGGGGTCGCCGGCTACGACCTGACCCGGCTGCTGGTCGGCTCGGAGGGCACCCTGGGCGTGGTGGTCGAGGCGGTACTGGCCCTGCGGCCCGCGCCCGCGCCGCAGTTGGCGCTGGCGGCGGAGTTCCCGAGTGCGGACGCGGCCTGCACGGCGGTCTGCGAGGTGATGGCGGCGGGGTTCGTCCCGTCCCTGCTGGAGCTGATGGACGCCACCACCGTCCGGGCCGTCAACGAGATGGCCAGGATGGGACTGCCGGACGCCACCAAGGCGCTGCTGCTGGTCGCCTTCGACGGTCCGGGCAAGGCCGAGGACCTGGCCGCCGTGGCCGAGCTGTGCCGGGCTGCCGGTGCGAGCGAGGTGGTTCCGGCGGCGGACCGGGCCGAGTCCGACCTGCTGCTGGAGGCCCGCAGGCTGGCACTGCCCGCTCTGGACCGGCTGGGCACCACGATGATCGACGACGTCGCGGTACCGCGCTCCCGGATGGCCGAAATGCTGCGCGGGGTCGCCCGGATCGCCGACCGGCAGCGGCTCACCATCGGCATGGTCTGCCACGCCGGGGACGGCAACACCCACCCCGTGGTGGTCTTCGACGCCACCGACGAGGCGCAGTCCGCCCGGGCGCTGGAGTCCTTCGACGAGATCATGGCACTCGGCCTGGAACTCGGCGGCACCATCACCGGGGAGCACGGCGTCGGTCTGCTCAAGCGCGACTGGCTGGCGCGCGAACTCGGTCCGGTCGGGCTCGAGTTGCAGCGGCAGATCAAGGCCGTCTTCGACCCCTTGGGCATCATGAACCCGGGCAAGACCATCTGACGGTCATCGGATCGTCCGACGCACAGAACACCGGTGGGCGGTACCGGACTCCGGCACCGCCCACCACCACGTTCGCGTCAAGTCGCTCCGGCCGTGCGGACCTACCGCTCGCCCCGGCCGTACGGCCTACCGCCGGCTCGCCAACGTCGCGCCCACGCTGGCGATCACCACACAGGCGATCCCGGCGAGTTGCGCCACCCCCAGTACCTGGTGCAGCACCACGAGCCCGACCAGCGCGCTGACCGCCGGCTCCAGGCTCACCAGCACGCTGAACACGCGCTGCGGCAGCTGTCGCAGCGCCGACATCTCCAGCGCGTACGGGATCACCGGCAGCAGCAGTGCCACCCCGGCCACCGCGAGCAGCAGCGGCCAGGGGCTGTCGGCCTTGGAGAGCCCGTGCAAGGCCGGACCGATCCCCACCGGCAGCGTCACCAACGCGCCGACGGTGATCGAGACCGCCAGCCCCTCGAAGCCCTTGAAGGCCGCGCCGACCTTGTCGGTCAGCAGGATGTAGCCCGCGTAGCAGGCCGCGGCGGCGAAGGCCAAGCCGAGCCCGGCCGGGTCCAGGCCGCCCGAGCCGCCGTCCCCGCCGCCCTCGGCGCCGAACAGGGTCAGCAGCGCGACCCCTCCTCCGGCCAGCAGCGCCCAGACCAGGTGGCTGGCCCGCCGGGCGAAGGCCAGCGCGACGGCCAGCGGCCCGAGGAACTCGATGGTGGCCGCCGTCCCCATCGGCAGCCGGTCCACAGCGCCGGCGAAGCACAGGGTCATGCCGGCGGAGACCACACCGAGCAGCCCGGCCGAGGCGAGGTCGCGCCGGCTGCGGCCGCGCAGCCGCGGCCGGGTGAGAGCGAGCAGGATCACCGCGGCGGCGGCCAGCCGCAGGAAGGTCGCGCCGCTGACCCCGAGCGGCTCGAAGAGCGGTCGGGAGAACGCGATACCGAGCTGGACGGCGAACATCGCGGTGACGCAGAGCAGCGGCGCCGGAACGTTCAGGCGGTGCCGCAGGGGATGGACGGACGAGGGGCCGGGCGAGACCTGGACAGCGGTCTCGCAGGTACTTCCTGTGGACATGGGACGAGTGTGACGTAATACCTGAACTGCGTCCAAACTCATTACAGCGCTGTTTCTCGGCATACGGACAACCGTCACGGTCGGGTGAACGGCCATCACCCTCCGGCGCGGCGAAGTGGCCGGTCGATGGCGGGTCAGTATCAAAGGACGGTGCGCTACCTCCGTCCGGCCGCGCTCTCGGCGGCTTCCCTCGTTCTGCTCCTCGCCACCGACCGCAACGTCCCCCTGCGGGGTGGACGGGTGGTCGACGCCCAGGCGGTCGCCGCGGTCACCCGCTCGGTGGGCGGACGTCTGCCGGGGCCGCCGGCCGTGCTCCCGGAGACCGGCCGCGGCCCGGAGGCGCTGCCGAAGCGCTACTTCACCGGCGCCGGCTTCGACGCCTGCAGCGCTCCGCCGCTGGAGGCCATGGCGCTGTGGCGCATCGCCTCCCCGTACGGCGCGGTCGGCATCTACACCAGCGGAAGCCAGCGCGCCTGCGACCAGTCCAGGCTCACGGCGGACTGGGTCGGCCAGGTCCGCTCGATGGGCTGGGAGCTGGTGCCCACCCACGTCGGCCTCCAGGCGCCCTGCGCCAAGATCAAGAGCAAGCCCAGGCGGATCGACCCGGCCCGGGCCATCCAACAGGGTGGCGAGGAGGCCGCCGAGGCGGTGCTCAGCCTGCAGGCGCTCGGCCTCGGCCCGGGCAGCCCGGTCTACCTCGACATCGAGGCGTACCCGCCGGACGACCAGACCTGCAGCCAGGCAGTGGTCGACTTCACCCTCGGCTGGACCCAGACACTGCACTCCGCCGGGTACCACTCCGGCTTCTACTCCAGCGTGAACTCCGGAGTCGCCGACATCATCGCCGCCGCCCGGGCGGGCAGCGCCCCGATGCCCGACGTCATCTGGTACGCGCGCTGGGACGGACGGGCCGTCACCGACGGCCAGGACGCGCCGCCTGACGACATGTGGACGCGGCGCCAGCGCATCCACCAGTACCGGGGCAGCGCCGACGAGACGTACGCCGGTACGACCCTGAACATCGACCGCGACCAGCTGGACGGCCTGGTGGCAGTCGGGCCGTAGGGCCGACCGGCCATGGGGCCCGCGACGCCGCGGACCCCATGGCCGGCCTAAACCTCCCGGCGGCCCGGCGGTCACTCCATGGCGCGAACTTCCTTACCGGGCTCACTCGTTCGACCCAAGCGCGGCTTGGTCGCACCGATCCCGCGTGGTCGGCTGTGAAGCATGACCACCACCGGGCTCCGCAGGCTCGCCGCCTCCGCCGCTGCCGCCCTAGTCGCCGTCACCACCCTGAGCGTCTCCCCGGCTCCCGCCGTCCCGGCGGCCGAGAGCAGCTTCTTCCAGCTCTACGTCGTGCGCGACGCGGACGACACCGCAGTCGAGGACTACTTCCTCACCTGCAAGCCCGACGGCGGCAGCCACCTTGCCCCGGAACGCGCCTGCGCCGCCCTCACCATCGCCGAGGGGGACATCAACCGCCTCGCCGGCGACCGGCACCGCACCTGCCCGGACGTCCAGGACCCGGTCACCGCCACCGCGTACGGCGACTGGAACGGTCAGCAGGTCACCTGGCAGAAGACCTTCACCAGCCTCTGCCGCCTGCAGCGCGCCACCAGCCCGCTCTACTGACGGCCCGACCGGTGCGCCGGGGCGCCCCTCCCTCGGGGGCGGGGCGCCCGGCCCTTCTCCCGGTGGCGACCGCATGTGCGCGGTCGCCGACCGGGCACCGGTGGTCGCACGGGGTGTCAACTCGGCTGCAGGAGGTGACAGGTGGCGGCCTCCGTCGCGCGACAGGTCGGCTGAGCGGGATTCCGCGCACGGGGAAACGGACCGGCCCCGGCTACCCGAGACGCCGGCCCGCCAGCTCCTCCGTCCGCTCGCGCGCCGGTGCGCGGGGCGCGGCCGCGGTGCGGGTGAGCGACGCGTCTCATCCCCGACCATTCTGCTGACACCGGGGCGACATTTCGCCAGAATCAGGCCGAGACCCCGTTTCTACTGGCCAGTAGCGGTGGGCGTGCTCGCACCCAGGACCGGTCAAGGAGGACCCGCGTGTTCAGCACCATGCAGGACGTACCACTCACCGTCTCCCGGATCCTCGCGCACGGATCCACCATCCACAGCCGCTCGACGGTGACCACCTGGGATGGGAACGGCCCGGTGGTCCGCACCTTCGCCGAGGTCGGCGCCCGGGCCGCACAGCTCGCGTGCGCGCTGCGCGACGAGCTCGGGGTCCTTGGCGACCAGCGGATCGGCACGCTGATGTGGAACAACGCCGAGCACCTGGAGGCGTACCTGGCCGTGCCCTCGATGGGTGCGGTGCTGCACACGCTGAACCTGCGGCTGCCCGCCCAGCAGCTGGCGTACGTCATCAACCACGCCGCCGACCACGCGGTCATCATCAACGGCAGCGTGCTCCCGCTGCTGGCCGGCGTGCTGCCGCAGCTCGCCCCGACGCTGAAGCACATCGTGGTGAGCGGCGAGGGCGACCGCTCGCTGCTGGCCGGCTTCGGCGGCACCGTCCACGACTACGAGGAACTGATCGCCGGGCGCCCGGCCGATTACCCGTGGCCGACCGACCTGGACGAGCGCGAGGCGGCGGCGCTCTGCTACACCTCGGGCACCACCGGGGACCCCAAGGGCGTGCTCTACAGCCACCGTTCGGTCTACCTGCACTGCCTGCAGGTGAACTCCGCGGACACCTTCGCGCTGACCGGCCGCGACACCGTGCTGCCGGTGGTCCCGATGTTCCACGTGAACGCCTGGGGCGTACCGCACGCGGCCTTCATGTCGGGCGCCGACCTGCTGATGCCGGACCGCTTCCTCCAGCCCAAGCCGCTGGCCGAGATGATCACCCGGGTCCGCCCGACCGTCAGCGCCGCCGTCCCCACCATCTGGACCGGCCTGCTGGACGAACTCGACCACGGCGACTACGACACCTCCTCGCTGCGCATGGTGGTCATCGGGGGCTCGGCCTGCCCGCCCTCCCTGATGAAGGCATTCGAGGAGCGCCACGGCATCAACGTGGTGCACGCCTGGGGCATGACCGAGACCTCCCCGCTCGGCACCTTCGCCCAGCCGCCGGGCGGACTGACCGCCGAGCGGGAGTGGCCGTACCGGATCACCCAAGGCGTCTTCCCGGCCTCCGTCGAAGCCCGCCTGACCGGCCCGGACGGCGAGCGGATGCCCCACGACGGCGTGGCGGCGGGCGAGTTGGAGATCCGGGGGCCGTGGATCGCCGGCGCCTACTTCGGCGGCGCCGGGCAGGACCCGGAGCGGCCCGACGACAAGTTCAGCGAGGACGGCTGGCTGCGCACCGGTGACATCGGCACCATCACCCCGGACGGCTACCTCACCCTCACCGACCGGGCCAAGGACGTCATCAAGTCGGGCGGCGAGTGGATCTCCTCGGTCGAGCTGGAGAACCACCTGATGGCCCACCCCGAGGTCGCCGAGGCCGCCGTGGTCGCCGTCCCGGACGAGCGGTGGGGCGAACGCCCGCTCGCCACCGTGGTCCTGCGCCCGGGCTCCACCGTCGCCTTCCCGGCCCTGCGCGCCTTCCTCGCCGAGCGGGTCGCCTCCTGGCAGCTCCCGGAGCGCTGGGCCCTGGTGGACTCGGTGCCCAAGACCTCGGTCGGCAAGTTCGACAAGAAGGTCATCCGCGCCGACTACGCCGCCGACCAGCTGGCCGTCACCGTCCTCGGCAAGGAGTAGGGCGAGGGTCCGCGGGGGCGGCCGTACGCGCGGCCGGCCCCGCGGCCTGGTACCCACTGCCGTACCGTCCCGGTGCACGGGGAGACCGGGTCCGGGGCCGCGCACCGCCGCGGCGGGCCGCCCGCGCGGCTTCCGCGTTCCGGTCGGCCCCGGGTCCAGGCCGCTGAGCTACCGGCCCGCCGTGCTGACCTCGCCCATCGCGCCGATCCGCGCCAGCAGGTCGACGATCCGGGACTGGACGTCCTCGGTGGTGGAGCGTTCGGCGAGGAAGAGGACCGTCTCACCGGTGCGCAGCCGGGGGAGTTCCTGCGGGTCGAGGTCCACCGAGGTGTAGACGACCAACGGGGTGCGGTACAGCCGGTCGTTGGCGCGCAGCCAGTCGAGCAGACCGACCCGGCGGCGGCGGATCTGGAGCAGGTCCATCACCACCAGGTTGGGCTGCACGCTGCTGGCCCGGGAGACCGCGTCGCTCTCCGAGACCGCGTGCTCGACGTGCATGCCGCGCCGTTCCAGGCTGCCGATCAGCGCCGCCGCGATGTCCGGGTCGGACTCGACCAGCAGGACCCGCGCGGCGTGGTTCTCACTGTCGCGCGGGGCCAGGGCGCGCAGCAGTACGGCCGGGTCGGCGCCGTACGCGGCGTCCTTGGTGGCCTGGCCCAGACCGGCGGTGACCAGGACCGGGATCCGCTGGTTGAGCGCCGCCGTACGCAGCGACTGGAGGGCGGTGCGGGTGATCGGCCCGGTCAGCGGGTCGACGAACAGGCCCGCGGGGTAGCCGGAGACCTGGGAGTCGACCTCCTCGCGGGAACGGACGATCACCGGGCGGTAGCCGCGCTCCTGGAGCGCGGTCTTGGTGGACGGGTCGGGCTCGGGCCAGACCAGCAGGCGGCGCGGCCCGCCGTCCACGGCGGACGACACCATGGTCGGGTAGTCGGGCATGGCAGCGGGCTCCCGGCCCGCCTCCTCGGCGCTGGAACGGGCCAGTTCGGCCACCGGGCGCGGGGGCGTACGCGGCTCGACGTGCGCCGGCGAGTCAGGGGCGCTCACCAGCGCGGGCAGCGCGGGACGCGCGCCGTCCGCCGCTGCCGGCGACTGCGGCGAAGTCTGGACCGGGGACTGGGCGGGTACCGGGGGCACCTGCGCGAACGCCTGCGGGAAGGCCGAGGCGAACCCGCCGAGCGGACGCGGCGGCGCCAGCTCGCCCAGCCCGCTGCCCACCGGCTGCGCTTGACCGCTGCCGGCCCGCTGGTCCGGGGTCTGCGATCCGGGCGCCTGCCCGGTGTCCCGCTGCCCCACCGTCGCCGGCAGAGCGGCGCCCGCCTCCGGACCGCCCTGCTGCCCGAACGGCGCGGGGAGGGCGAGACGCCCGCCCGGGGCCTCGGGCGCGGCGGTCGAGGGCTGGGCCTGTGGAGCGGCCGGAGCGGGCTCGAGCGCGATCGGCCGGCCGGACTCCACCGCCGGGGCGGCCGGGGCCGCGACCTGGTCACCCGCCGGAGCGTCGGGCTGCGGCGGCACGGCCAGCCTTCGCCGGCGCCCGGTCGGCGCAGGCGTGGCCGGTACCGGCGGTGCCGACGGGCTCGCGGGCAGGGCGTTCTCAAGGCCGGGGTAAAGCGGCGTGCCGGGGTCGGGTACGCCGGGCAGGGACAGCGCTCCCGAGGACTCCTCGCTCGCGGGCGTACCGCGCCGACGGCGGCCCGTACGGCCCGTCTCCTCCTTGGCCGGTGCGGCCGGGGCCGGCGTCGCGGGCGCGGGTGCGGCCGGGGATCCCGGCGCCCCGTCCGCAGTGGGCCCGCCGGGGCCCAGCGCGATCGGCCCGCGCGCACCGCCGTCCGCCGCCCGGCCGCTCGCGCCGTCGCCGGCGGAAGCACCGGCCGAACCGCGTTCGGCGGCAGCGTCCTCGACGCGTGCGTCACCGCTCGCGGCCGAGCCCGTGGCGGCATCCGCACCGGCCGCGGTGCCCTCGGCGGCGCCGCCCGGCGCGGGCGGGACGTCCGGCAGGTCGGGCAGCATCGCGGTGTCGGTCTCCCTGGGGATGCTCCGCCCACCGTCGGCCGTCGACTTCGCGGCCGCCCGCGCGACCGCCGCCGGGTCCAGCGGCAGCTCCACCACGTACGTCGTCCCGGCCTGGCCGGGCAGTTCGTGCCGCTGCAGGACGCCGCCGTGCCGCTCGACGGTGCTGCGCGCGATCGGCAGGTGCACGGGGCTGCTGACGCGCGCGGGGCCACGTACCTCGATCCGGGCCACCTCGCCGCGCTGTGCGGCTGCCAGCACCACCATCGGCGAGTCGCCGCCCACCGGAGGCAGTGCGGGCATGCCGAGCTGACCGCCGCCGGGCGCGCCGTCCTCGCCGTCCGTTCCGGCCGCAGCGGCCGCCACGTGGTGGCCGATCCCGCTGACGTCGGCCACCAGGTGGGCCAGTGCGCGCGCGAAGCACTCCCGGTCGGCGGTGACCTCGACGGCGGCGGCGTGCACCGAGTAGCGGACCCGGTCGGGCCCGACCAGGTCGCCGGCCAGTTCGACGGCCCGCTGGACGACCTTGTCCAGGCCGATCGGTGCGCGCTCCAGCGTCCGCTTGCCGGCCTCGACCTCGCGTTCGAACTTCTGGTGTGTCAGCACCCCGTCTATCAGGGTGCCGAAGCGGCGGCACTCGTCGGCGAGCCGCCGCAGCGTCCAGTTGGCCTCGGGCCAGAGCTGTCCGGCCGGGTCGGCCGCCAGTGCGTCGATCCGGCGGTGCAGGGCGGTGAGCGCGCCGCCCAGCTCGCCCTCCAGGACCGCCGTGAGGTGCTCGTTGCGGGCGATCAGTGCGAGTTCCCTGGTCCGGTCGGTGAAGGTCATCACCGCGCCGACCAGTTCCTCGCCGTCCCGGACCGGCGCGGTGGTGAGGTCCACCGTCACCGGCGTGCCGTCCTTGCGCCAGAGCACGGCGCCGCGCACCCGGTGCTTGCGGCCGGAGACCAGGGTGTCCAGCAGCGCCGAGCCCTCCAGGGCCAGCGGGCTGCCGTCCGCCTGGGAGTGCTGGATCAGCGGGTGCAGCTCGCGCCCGCCGAGCTCGCTGGCCCGGTAGTCGAGGATGTGCGCGGCGGCCGGGTTCACCAGGACCACCCGGCCGTCCAGGTCCACGCCGAGCACGCCTTCGGCGGCGGCCCGCAGGATCATCTCGGTCTGCTTGTGCTGCCGCCGCAGCTCCGCCTCGACGCCGAGCCGGCTGGAGAGGTCGCGGACCAGGAGCAGCAGCAGGTCCCGGCTGCTGGTGGGGTCCCGGTACGGCTCGAAGCCGTACGCCGCGCCCGCGCCACCGCTGCCCGCGCCGTCGTCCGTGAAGTCGTTGCCGGAGACCTCGACCGGGAAGGTGCTGCCGTCGGTGCGCCGGGCGGTCATCCGGACCGGGTGGTCCAAGCCCTCCGGTTCGGCGGCCGCCGGGCGCATCGAACCCGGGATCCGGCTCGGGTCGAAATCGGGCAGCAGATCCAGCACCCCGCGCCCGACCAGCGAGGTCCCGGGGGCCTGCATGGCCTGCACGGCGGCTCTGTTGGCGTCCACGACGGTGCCGTTGCTGTTGACCAGCAGCAGCGCGTCGGGCAGGGCATCGAGTATTGCGGCGAGGCGAGCAGCGCCTCGGATCGGCCTGCTGCTCACGTCGACAGGTCTCCTCACGGCTTTCGTCACTGACGGCTGTGCCGTCGCGGCGTACGACTCGCGGCTCGCGCTCTCCTCGGGGGGCTGAAGTATCTCATTCTTCTTTGCGCTCTGGATGACCCGCCTAGTAACGTAAGCGGTGGTTGGTGTCGGAGCCCCTGGCTGTGGCATCATCGCATTCGCACGGAGTGCATCCGGTCCGCCGGTGCAGTCCATGTGAAGGAGGCTTCGCCTAGTCCGGTCTATGGCGCCGCACTGCTAATGCGGTTTCGGGGTTATTCCTGATCGAGGGTTCAAATCCCTCAGCCTCCGCCACCGGAAGGGCCCCGTCGGCAACACGCTGACGGGGCCCTTCGTGCATCCCGGGGCAATGGATTTCGTCCCAGGTCGCAGGTCATGTAATGTTGTCCCCGCAACGCCCCGCAGGCCCCGGCCGACAGGGCGAGCGCTCATAGCTCAACGGATAGAGCACTTGACTACGGATCAAGAGGTTGCAGGTTCGAATCCTGCTGAGCGCACCAAACCACCGCGAAGGCTCCCCCTCGGGGGTGTCCCTAGCGCTCATAGCTCAACGGATAGAGCACTTGACTACGGATCAAGAGGTTGCAGGTTCGAATCCTGCTGAGCGCACCAGCCGAAGGCCCCGGACGAGAGTCCGGGGCCTTCGTCGTTCCGGAGGATTTTTTCAAGATCCACTTCGTCTGCCCGGGCCGGTTCAGCCCAGCTCGGTGCGGTTGATCCAGGGCACGTTGCGCTGGTCGAGGAACCAGTCGGACGAGGTCAGCGGCCGGCTCCGGTTGAACGTCGGCGGCACGGGGTCGTGCCGGATCAGCTCGGGCTCGGCATCCAGTGCGAGCAGCAGTTCGGCCACGGCCGGCGCCAGGTCCGGCGGGCCGCTGAGCCGGATGTCGTGTCCGGCCCAGCCGCCGCGCCGATGGGCGCCGTACCGGTACAGTCCCTCGCGCAGCAGTTCGACGGCCTCCTCCCGGTCGGTGCCGTCGGCGGGTGCCGCCAGCACCACCTCCAGCCAGGAGTGCCGGGCCACCAGGGCGTGGACCGCGTCCAGGTCGTACTGGTCGGCGTCGTCCCGGGCGGCGAGGAAGACCGTGGCCCAGGCGGAGGAGTCGGGCCGGGCCCAGGCGGCGCGCTGCTCGACCAGCGACTTGATCTGCGCCCAGCCGGTCCCGCCGGCCACGGCGAGCAGCGGCCGCAGGGAGTGCGGGTCCAGCACGGCGTCGCCGACCGGCGGCCCGAGCAGCAGCCGTTCGCCGGGCACCACGTCGTTGACCAGGGCGGTGCTGAGCAGCCCGTCCGGCACCCGGCGGATGTGCAGTTCCAGCGCGCCGTCGGCGCGGGGGGCGTTGGCGATCGAGTACGGCCGCCAGACCCGGGGCCGCCGGGGTGAGCAGAGCGAGAGGTACTGCCCGGCCAGGAAGGGGTACGGCCGGTCGGGGCACAGGGTGAGCCGCACGATGTCGGGCGCCGCGCGGTGACGTGCCGTCACCGCCGCCTCCCAGTAGGCCGGCGCCTCGGCCGGTAGCGCCCGGGTGGCCCGCAGCATCGTCCGGGAGACCACCGCGTACGCCTCGGTCCAGGCCTTCTCGATCTCCGGCGTCCAGGAGTGGCCGGAGCAGTGCCGGATGGCGGCGATCAGGCTGGCGCCGACGGCGGGGTAGTGCTCGGCCGAGGCCTGGAACTTGCGGTGGTCGCGGCCCAGGGCGCTCAGGTAGTCAGTGAGCCGCTCGCCGCTGTCCAGCCGGAGCACGATCTGGGTCAGCGCGGCGAACAGGCGCTCGCGCTGCTCGGACAGCTCGGTGGGGAAGAGCTCCCGGACGCCCGGATTGTGCGCGAAGAGGTGGGCGTAGAAGTACTTGACCAGGTGGTCGGCGCGGCGCTCGACGACGGCGAAGCTGGCCCGGAGCACCGCGGGGTCCAAGGGCACCGCGCGGCCCTCAGCCGGCGGTGCCGGTCGGTGCGGGGCCCGTCGCCGGCGCACCGCCCATGGCCTCGGTGGCGACCTGGTGCGCTGCGTCCCGGGGGGGCGCTGTCCGAGGCGTCCGCTCCTCGCCGGCGGGGTGGTGTGTGACGGCGGGGTAGCGCGCGATGGCGGGGGAGGGCGCGGTAGTGGGGAAGTGCGCGGCGGTGGGGAAGTGCGCGATCGCGGGGTAGTGCGTCGGGAGCGCGCTGTGGCCCGTGTGCCGGGCGCTCAGGATGCCGGTGAGTGCTTCGGAATCGTCCCGCCAGGTGAAAGGCGCACGGTGGGCGGCACGCTGCCGGTGCTGCCGCTCGTCGGGGTATGGCACCAGGGGCCTGCGGACTTCGGAAGTGCACTCGAACGGACGGCGGTGGACGCGCCAGGCCGCCTCGGGCTCGCGCGGCTCCACCAGGGCTAAGTCGCCGTTGAGGAGAACTGGGTCAGTCGTCACGGCCGCTGACTCTACTGAGCCTCCGACCAATTCGAACAGGCCGAGTTGACGGAGAGTCGGCCATTGGGCGGGAAGCTCGATCGTCTGCGGACGAGATGGCCGGAACGCATCGCTTCCGGTGGCTGAGGGTCGTCGGGAGAGTGGCCGCCGACCGGGTGGCAACGGGCGGCCATCCAGGTGTCGAGGTATGACGAACGCTCGATCGTGATTCCCTTTTGTCGGATGTTATGGGCTTGTCAACGCCGTCCTCGGACCGCCGGTTCCGACGGCGGGCCGGGTAAGGAGAGCCGGATGAGCCGACAGTCCCCCCAAGCCGCCGCGACGTCCCACTCAGGCCGGTGCGGACCGACCGGGCCCGGACCCCGCAGAGTCGCCAGAGCCAGTGCCGTGACCCTGACCACCGCCCTGCTGCTGGGCTGGAACTCGACGGTCGGGTCGGGTATCGCCCGAGCGCAACAGAGCCCGGACGCCTGGACCGGCCAGGGCCGCGCGGTGCTGCCGTCGGGCCTCACCGTGGAGCTGGAGTTCTCGCCCGCGTCGGGCGTGAGCTCCACCGCCGCACCCGGAGTCCTCGCCGCCCGCACCCCGGCCGGCCACGGCGCGGCTCGCCCGGGCGGCAGTGCGGATGACGGGAGAACCGCCGGCTGTGAGCGGGCCTCGTCCGCGG
Organism: Kitasatospora sp. NPDC001175; assembly: GCF_053598215.1. Lineage (NCBI taxonomy): Bacteria > Bacillati > Actinomycetota > Actinomycetes > Kitasatosporales > Streptomycetaceae > Kitasatospora > Kitasatospora sp. NPDC001175. Next base: position 21,750 of record NZ_JBSFJU010000073.1, read on the forward strand.
CCGACGCCCGGGGCTACGCGGACGGGCCGCGCCCGCGGGCGGATCGGGCGCGGCGTCCGAAGGCGAGCCCGAGCGCGGACACGGGCCGGGAGTCGCATCCGGACACGGGTCGGGAGTCGCATCCGGACGTGGGTAGGGAGTTGCGCCCGAGTGCGGGTCGGGAGTCGCATCCGGACGTGGGTCGGGAGTCGCACCCGGACACGGGTCGGGAGTCGCATCCGGACGTGGGTAGGGAGTTGCGCCCGAGTGCGGGTCGGGAGTCGCACCCGGACGTGGGTCGGGAGTCGCATCCGGACGTGGGTCGGGAGTCGCACCCGAGCTCGAACACCGGTACGGCGAAGGAGCCGTCGCCGGTGCGGTCGGACGCGTCGCCCGGTCGGAGCGCAGATGCTCAGCTGCTGCCGATCGTCATTCCGTCCGAGCAGGCTGCACCGTTCGCGCCCTCGGCGCCGGCTGCCGTCCTCCCCAAGTCGGCGGGGGCCGGCGGTACGTCCTCGGCCGTGCCGACGGCCGCGGTTTCGCCCGTTGCCTCGGCTTCTGCCGCGCCCGCTTCGTCGGTCGCGTCCCCGGCCGCAGGGCAGTCTGGCGGGCAGTCCGGGGCGAAGGCGGCTGCGGGCGAAGCTCCGGAGCAGCCCGAAGAGCGGCCGGTCCGCGCCCTCGCCGGTCCGCCGGACGTCCCGCCGGCGCTCGTCACGCACCGCACGTCCATGGACGCCTGGCGCAGCGCGCTCTGTACGGCCCTGTTCTTCCTCATCGCCGTAGGTCTGCTGGTCCGCCGGGGCCTTGGCCGGGCAACCGGCCGCCGCCGGCAGGGGTGGTAGGCGGGCGGCCTACACCGGCGCGGCTGTGACTGGGTCTTCAGGGTGACACTTTATCGGAAATGCCCAACTATGCCGGATATGTGCCTAACGCGGCATTTTGATGGACTGTCAGAGAAGTCTGCGTCCGGCGCCGCCCGGCAGATCCGGGCAGGCCGTCGCGCGACACACCGACCCTGAGGATCCGTGCATGGACGTCACCCGCGATTCTTCGCCACGACCCGACCCCCGGCTGCCGGGCAGGCCCGAGCCGCCGTCGGGCGCCGCCCAGTTCTACCGGGCCGTCGCCGAGGCGGCCGCCCGGCCGCCGACCGAGTCGGGCCGGAAGCCGGCCGAGGACGAGCTCGACATGGCCGACACCCTGCCGCTGGCCCGGTACCCGGCAGCGGACGGCGCCGACCGGCGAAGGCTGGCCGGTCCGTTCGCCTCGCCCAGCCCCCTGGCCGGTCCGTTCGCCGCGCCCAGCCCCCTGGCGGGGCCCGCATTTACCGCCCAGCTGGCCGATCTGGCCGGCCCGGCCGTCTCGTCCGGCCCTGACGCGCTGGACGAGACGGATACGGCGCGCCGCCCGCCCAGGAGCGACCAGTGGCCGTGTGAGTACCGCGCCCGCGCGATCCCCGGCTGGATCGCCCTGCTGGTACTGCTCTCCTCCGCCACCGCGCTGGCCGTGCTGCTCGTCCGGACCGGCGTCCTGCCGAGGCTCCCCGGGCTGCCGGACCTCCGCGGCGGCGGGCAGACCGGGTTCGGCATCGCCGAGTGGGCCGCCGCCTGCGCCGCCGGCCTGATCGCGGCGTCGGCCGCCTGCGGCCTGCTGGCGAACGGGGGCGGCCAGACCCGGGTGCTCACCCGCTGTGGCCGCTACCGGGGCACCGTCCGCCGGACCGGGCTGGTCTGGGTGAATCCGCTGCTGAGCCGCCGCGTGGTCGACGGGAGGTTGCGCCACTGGCGCAGCGAGCCGGTCGACGTCACCGACCGGGACGGAACGCCCATCGTGGTGAGGCTGCTGATCGTGTGGCGGGTGAAGGACACGGCCCGCGCCGTGATGGCCGTCGCCGATCACGAGCAGTACCTGCGCGAGCAGGTGCACGCCGTGCTCACCGTAACCGCCAGCGCGTTGCCGTGCGACAGCGACTCCGCATCCGGTCCCGCACTGCGTGACGGGGAGTGGTTCGCCGGCAAGTTGACCCGGGCGCTGGCCGCCGAGGTCGCAGCGGTGGGCATCGAGGTGTACTCGGTGCAGCCGCTCGCCCTCGACTACGCGCCCGAGGTCGCCGAGAGCATGCGCCGCCGCCGACTCGCCGACCTGGACGCGGACCTGCGTACGGTGCTCGTGGACGACGCGGTAGAGGCCGCCACGCTCGCGGTCCGGCGGCTGGAGCACGCCACCGCGCGCGAGCTGGACGAGGCGGCGCGCCGGTCGCTGACGGAGCAGCTGCTGGTTGCCTTCATGGCACCCGCGGGGGTCACCGCCCCGGTACCGGGCCCGGCCTTCCGGGCCGAGCGGAAGGAGGCGAAGCCCTAGTGAGGGCGGCCGCCGCACTCCCGGCCGACCTGGCTCGCGCCACCTGTGCGGCGGCGTTTGTACCGGCCGAGGGCCGCTGGGTCGGCCGGCACCGGCGGCCCTTCCCAAGGCGTCCGGAGACCATTTCGTACCCCTAGGGCCGCGGTCCGCCGCCGGAAAGCCCCTTGCCTGTCCACAGGCTGTGGACAGGCAAGGGGGGCGCCGCCCACCGCCCGTGGGACTCAGCCGGTCAGGCGGAGACGGAGTCCAGCAGCGCCAGCTCGTCCGCCGTCAGCCGCAGCCGCGCCGCCGCCAGCAGCGGAGGTAGCTGCTCGACGGTGCGCGCACTGGCGATCGGCGCGGCGACGGTCGGCTGGGCGGCGAGCCAGGCCAGCGCGACCGAGGCGAGCTCGGCGCCGTGCGCCTCGGCGACCTGGTCCAGTGCGGCCAGCACCTTGGGGCCGCGCGGGTCCTCCAGGTAGCGGGCGGCACCCTGCGAGCGGGCGCTCTCCACCGCGCCGCCGTCCGGCCGGTACTTACCGGTGAGGAAGCCCGAGGCGAGCGCGAAGTACGGCACGGCCGAGAGGCCGTGGGCCGCGACGGCCTCGGCCAGCGGGCCCTCGTAGGTGTCCCGGGAGACCAGGTTGTAGTGCGGCTGGACTGCGATGTACGCGGCCAGGCCCTCGCGGGCGGAGAACTCCAGGGCCTCGGTGAGCCGCTCGGCACTGATGTTGGACGCGGCGACGTGCCGGACCTTGCCCTCGCGGACCAGGGCGTCGAGCGCGGTGACGAACTCCTCGACCGGGACCTCCAGGTCGTCCCGGTGGGTGTAGAGGAGGTCGATGTGGTCGACGCCGAGGCGGCGCAGCGACTCCTCGGTGGCGGACCTGATGTTCGCCGTCTTGAGTCCGCTGGCCTCCGGGTGCGCACCGACCTTGGTGGCGATAACGATGTTCGCGCGATTGCCGCGGCTGCGGAGCCAGTTGCCGATGATGGTCTCCGACTCGCCGCCGGTGTTGCCGGGGACCCAGGCCGAGTAGACGTCGGCGGTGTCGACGAAGTTGCCGCCGCCGGCCGCGTAGGCGTCGAGCACGGCGAACGACTGCGCCTCGTCCGCCGTCCAGCCGAACACGTTGCCGCCGAGCGACAGCGGGGAGACGGCCAGGTCCGACGTGCCGAGGGTCACCCTGTGGGGAGCGTCACTGTGATTGTCGGTCATGACCGGATTCAACCCGATTGCCGCGCGCTTGCCTTCCAACCCGGCCACGTCTTCACGAGCTTGTCGTACGCGGGCCCGGCGAGTGGCCGTCAGTCCGGGGTGACGGGCTGGCATGCCCACTTCCGGGGGTCCGGGGTGTCCTTTGACCTCGCGGGTTGGCTAGAGTCCCTGCCATGGCTGACAACGACTACGACCCCGCCGGTAGCACCCAGATGTTCCGGGCGTTCGTGGAGGAGACCCCCGCTCCCCAGGCCCCGGGTTCCGTGTCCACGTACGGCAGCGCCTCCAGCAACAACCGTAGCGGTCTGATCATCGGCGTCGTCGTCGTGGCGATCGCCGTGGTGGCCGCAGTGATCTGGCTCGCCGTCAAGTAACCGCACCCGCCGTCGGACGGTTGCGACGGCCTGTTCCCCGTGCCTGGCGGATGGTCCCAGCGGGGCCGCCGCCAGGCATCCAGTTCCAGCTACCGGACCGGGGCGCTGACACCCGGTGCCCGGTCTCCGGCGAGCCAACTGTGCCGTCGTCAGCTCACGTCCGTCCGGGCGGCACCGGTCCGTCCGTTCCGGCACGCGACAGCGGTCGCCCCCCCGGCGAAGGCGGCGTGCCGCCCGTACGCGCCGGACTCCCCTCCGGCTCCCGGCGTCCGGCCCGGAGCGGTCCACCGTGCTCCGGTGCCTCCCCGAAGTCGCCCAATACACTGATCGGGTCGTACGAATTTTCGTACTCGTCCCCACCAAACCAACGCCCGTTCTCGTGCCGCTCACCCGTACGACCGTGCCTCCGGAGGACAGCCCGTGACCCAGCAGACCACCGAGACCGCCCGCAGCCTCGGCCTCAAGGGGGCGGCCAACGCCCGCGACCTCGGTGGCTACCGGACCCGGGACGGCCGCACCCTGCGGCACGGCGTCGCGCTGCGCGCCGACGCCATGAACCGCACCACCGAGGAGGACCGGGCGATCCTCGCTGCGGCCGGCCTGCGCATAGTCGTCGACCTGCGCAGCCTGGACGAGGTCCGCGAGGCCGGGCCCGACCGGATCCCCGGCCTGCCGGTCGCCGAGCTCGACGGGGCCGGCGAGTCCGTGCTGCTCGAGCCCGTGCCCTCCGTCGAGGCGGACGGCCCGGCCCTGCACCACGTGCCGATCTTCGCCGCCGACTTCGACATCTACATCGCCATGCGCCAGGCCCTCGCCGACCGCGACGCCGAGCGGCAGCGGGCCATCCTCGGCGACGGCAAGGCCGAACAGATGATGATCGGCCTCTACCGCTGGTTCGTCACCTCGCCGGTGGCCCGGGAGCGCTTCGCCGGCGTGCTGCGCCTGCTCGCCGCCCCCGACGGCGTGCCGATGCTCTTCCACTGCTCGGCCGGCAAGGACCGCACCGGCTGGGTCACCGCCCTGGTCCTCACCGCCCTCGGGGTCGACCGCGACACCGTGTTCCAGGACTACCTGCTCACCAACGAGCGCTCCGCCGCGCTGATCGAGCACATCGTGGACAGCTTCGGCACCCGTGGTCTGATGAAGGAGCCCAGCCTGCTGCTCCCGGTCTTCCTGGCCGAGCGGGTCTACCTGGAGACCGCCTTCGCCGAGGTCGAGGCAGGCTGGGACTCCTTCGAGCACTTCTGGCGGGACGGCCTGGGCCTGGACGACGAAGTCCTGGCCGGCCTGCGACGCAACCTCCTCACCGACTGAGCAGCGGGACCGGCCGCCGGGCGGTCAGCTCTCGCTGATCAGCCCGGCGCGCAGCTGGGTCAGTGTCTTGGTGAGCAGCCGGGAGACGTGCATCTGCGAGATGCCGATCTCCTCGCCGATCTGCGACTGGGTGAGGTTGCCGAAGAATCGCAGCATGATGATCCGCCGCTCCCGCGGCGGCAGTTTGGCCAGCAGCGGCTTCAGCGACTCCCGGTACTCGACCCCCTCCAGCGCCAGGTCCTCGTAGCCGAGCCGGTCCGCCAGCGGGCCCTCGCCCTCCTCCTCGCCGGGCGTGGAGTCCAGCGAGCTCGCGGTGTACGCGTTCCCGACCGCCAGGCCCTCGACCACGTCCTCCTCGCTCACCCCGAGGAAGGCGGCCAGCTCGGTCACGGTGGGGGAGCGGTCCAGCTTCTGGGAGAGCTCGTCGCCGGCCTTGGTCAGCGCCAGCCGCAGCTCCTGCAGGCGCCTGGGCACCCGGACCGACCAGCTGGTGTCCCGGAAGAAGCGTTTGATCTCGCCGACCACCGTCGGCATCGCGAAGGTCGGGAACTCCACCCCGCGCTCCGGGTCGAACCGGTCGATCGCCTTGATCAGTCCGATGGTGCCGACCTGGACGATGTCCTCCATCGGCTCGTTCCGGCTGCGGAACCGCGCCGAGGCGTACCGCACCAGCGGCAGGTTGAGCTCGATCAGGGTGTCCCTGACGTAGGTGTGCTCGTCGCTGCCCATCTCCAGGGCGGCCAGCCGCTGGAACAGCGAACGGGAGAGCGTCCGGGTGTCCAGCGTCCGGCCCTCGGGGACGGCGGCGGGCAGCGCCGCGGGCGCGGGCCCGGACGCGGCGGGCTCGGGCACCGGTGGCGGATCACTCTGCAACAACACGGGAAACTCGGCGACCGTGGTCGTGCCCTGGATCTCGGCAGCGCCCAGCTCTGCGGACATGCACCCACCCCCTCGTGACTGACAGTACAACGGGCACTACCGAGCGACAGTTCCCGGCTGGGCGGCCCTCCAGCTCCATACCGGAACACGCGTCTCGGCAAACCCGACCGTCGCAAGATGTCACGTCGCAGTAACGCGCAGCAACCCCCCGGCGGGGTTCGGTTCACTCCTCCCAGGAGTTTCCGGTCCGCAGCCGGGTCAGGATCCTCGACAGTAGTCGGGAGACGTGCATTTGCGACATGCCCAGTTCGGTGGAGATCTGGGACTGCGTCAGGTTGGCGAAGAATCGCAGCATGATGATCCGCCGCTCCCGTTCGGGGAGTTGGACGAGCAGGTGGCGGACCATGTCCCGGTGCTCGACGTCGGTCAGCGCGGAGTCCTCGTAGCCGAGCCGGTCCAGCAGGGCGAGTCCGCCCTCGTGCTCCTGTGCGGCCTCCAGCGAGGCGGCGTTGTAGGCCCGCCCGGCGTCCAGGCAGGCCCGGACGTCCTCTTCGGGAATCCGCAGGTTGGCGGCGATCTCGGGCACCCTGGGCACTCGGCCGTGCACCACCGTGAGTTCCTCCATGGCGCCGCTGACCTGCACCCACAGCTCCTGCAGTCGGCGCGGTACGTGCATGGTGCGGACGTTGTCCCGAAAGTAGCGCTTGATCTCGCCGAGGATGGTCGGCAGCGCGTACGTCGGGAACTGCACCCCCCGGGTCGGGTCGAACCGGTCGATGGCGTTGATCAGTCCGATGGTGCCGACCTGGACGATGTCCTCCATCGGCTCGTTCCGACTGCGGAACCGGGTCGCGGCGTAGCGCACCAGCGGAATGTTGATTTCGATCAGCGCGGCCCGCACCCGCTCGCGCTCCGGCGCGTCCGGTGGCAGTTCGCTCATCCGCTCGAAGAGGACCCGGGTCAGCGTCCTGACGTCCACCGAGCCGCGACCGGCGCCCGGCCGGCCGCCGGAGGATCCGGATGACCCCTCCTCGCCGGCCTCCGGCGCGCTGTCCTGGGTCCGCACGGAACGTCACCCTCCCTTGATCGACTATTCCGGTCCGAGCCACTGCTGCGCGGTCCTTGGGTCGTCCTCACCACCTCGCCAGGTCCGGCAAAACCGGTCATAGCATCACAAGTCGCTTGTAGTCCGGGCAAGCACCACATTTAGGCGTGTTGGCGGATCATTGGGGAAGGTCGCCGGTAGTCGAAGGCCCCCCGGGCTCAGTGGCGGCCGGGGGGCCTGGGGGTCGTACGGGTACGACCGGTGTTGTCGTCGGGGCCTCAGACCTCGATGTCGGCGATCACCCAGGTGGCGAACTCGCGCCACTGCGCCGCCGCGGCCTGGTGCGCCTCGTGGGTGAGGTAGGCCTGCAGCGCGTCGCGGTCGGCGACCAGGCTGTTGATCGCGTAGTCGTAGGCGATGTCGCGCTCGGTGGTGTTCCAGCCGCACTCCCACTCGTGCAGCTCGGGGATCAGCGAACCGAGTTCCTCGAAGGCCTTGGCTCCGGCGAGCACGCGCTCGTCGTCCTTGCCGACGCCTTCGTTGAGCTTGAAGAGGACCAGGTGCCGGATCACAGTGCCGCTCCTAGCGGTCGAGGTTGGTGAACCCGGTCACCGTATCGGCCCGGGCTCCGGCGGTGCAGCAGGGGGCGCACCGGTCACTTCACCAGTCCCGTCATGAAGGTCCCCACCGCCTTGGCGGCGTCCGAGATCCCCACGAATCCCGACTGCACCAGCTCCGCCGCCCTGGTCGGCGACGTGATGATCGTGTAGACCACGAAGATGAGCAGCAGGTACATGCCGATCTTCTTTGCCTGCGCCATCGCCCCGGCCTGCCTCCCTGCCATGGGCCGCCGGCCCTTCCCCGGGCGCCCCTCCGCTACCTGTTCGGCAGCTTATCCACCGGATGGCCGATCGGGTGACAGACGCGTTCGGCCGGTGGGACGAAGGTCCCGGCGACAGGGGCCTTTCTCCGGGTGCCCGGGCCCCGGCCGTGCAGCACGATGGGTGGTGTACCGGGGATCTGGCAGGAATCCCGCGGTGCATGGATCCGGAGCTCCCCGCTGTGGGACCGGGTGCCGCGGCTTCCCCCCGAGTGGCACCGGTTGTGGGACTCCGCCGGGGGAGTGGTTCCCCCCAAAGGCCGCTCCCCCCTCGAAGGCCGGCAGCGGCCGCGAGAACGGCTCCGCACTCCCGGGCGGTGGTGGTCACCCCCGGGCGAGCGCGGAGCCGTTGCCATGCCGGTCGTCAGCTCGTCGTACCGGCTTGGTCGTCGACGGCGGCTCAGGCCTCCGGAACGCCCTGGCCGTGCACCTGGTCCCACGCCTCGGACACGTAGCGCTCGCGCTCGGTCAGGGACAGCGAGGGGAAGTACTCCTTGAGGCGCTCCACCACGACCTGCTCGGGCTCGTTGCAGTCGTGCAGCAGGAATGCGGCCTTGTGAACGATCTGGCTCTCCATCAGCGGGTTCCTCCTGTGTGCACGCCCGCCCTGTGCCGACGATGCGGGGATCAGCATAGAACCCTCGGATGTACGACAAAGGGTCCGGACTGCCTTCAGTCCGGACCCTTTGCCAATTTATGGCGGTAGCGGTGGGATTCGAACCCACGGTGGAGTTGCCCCCACACACGCTTTCGAGGCGTGCTCCTTTGGCCGCTCGGACACGCTACCGAGGGGAACTCTACCGGACGGTCCCGTCAGGAACGAAATCCGTATCGGCGGAGGCCTCAGCGCTGGGTGTCGAAGAAGGCGCGCAGCTGCTCGGCGCACTCCTCGGCGAGCACGCCGGGGATCACCTCGGGGCGGTGGTTGAGGCGGCGGTCGCGGACCACGTCGAAGAGCGAACCTGTCGCCCCGGCCTTCTCGTCCAGGGCGCCGTAGACCACCCGGTCCAGCCGGGAGAGCACGATCGCCCCCGCGCACATGGTGCACGGCTCCAGGGTGACCACGAGGGTGCAGCCGCCCAGGCGCCACTCCCCGACCTTCTCGGCGGCCTGCCGGATCGCGACCATCTCGGCGTGCGCGGTCGGGTCGCCGATCGCCTCGCGCTCGTTGTGGCCACGCCCGATGACCGTTCCGTCGGGGCCCAAGACGAGCGCCCCGACCGGTACGTCGCCGGTGGCGGTGGCCAGCGCGGCCTCGGCGATGGCGAGGCGCATCCGGTCCGTCCAGCGGTCGCGTACCGGATCGGGGCGTACGGGGGCCGGGAGGGGAGCGATCTGCATGGCACCAGTGTCGGGCACCGGCGGGACGGTTACCGCACCGCCTCCAGAACCTCGCCGCAGCCGAGCGCCTCGGCGATCTCGGACAGCGCGTCGCCGGGGGCGGCGCCCTCGCCGCTGAGCTCGACCAGTTCGCCGGCGGTGATCCCGAGGTCGGCCAGCAGCTCGAAGTCGCCGAGCGGGCCGACCGGCACCGCGCCGGATCCGGCGTCCCGCTCGTCCTCCTCCTCGTCCTCCACCTCGCTGTCGGCCTCGGCACCGGCGTCCTCGTCGTCCAGCTCCGCCACCAGGGTGTCGAAGTCGTCGTCGAAGTCGCTGTCACCGACCCGGTCCACCAGCTCGTCGGTGAGCACCGCGCCGTAGGAGCTGCGGGCCGCGGCGGCGCCGTCGGAGACGAAGATCCGCGGGTCGTCCTCGCCGTCCACCCGGATCACGGCGAACCACGCGTCTTCCTGTTCGATGAAGACCAGGACGCTGTCGTCGTCCTGGGCGGCCTCGCGGGCCAGGTCGGCCAGATCGGCCAGGGTCTCGACCTCGTCTAGTTCTGTCTCGCTCACGTCCCACCCGCCATCGGTGCGAGCAAGCACTGCAGCGAAGTACGCCACCAGGGACACTCCCAAGTTGGTCTCGGCTGTAGGCGATCACGGGCGAACGCGGCCTGGCCGCCCCCGCGCCGGAGGCGGTCCGCTGTTCGGACCGTCCCTCCGGCATCGTGACAGAAAGGCTGCCGCTGCGGGGGGTGTTCGGCAGCGCGTCTTCGCAGGTCGTGTCGGAATGGCCGGTCGAGGACGGACGGAGGGGTCGGTGGCTCCGTCAGATCCGGAAGGTTCGCATCCGCATCGCTTCGCGCATTCGGCGCTCCTTGGTGCGCCGGGGCTGCACCCGCTCGCGCAGCTCGCGCGCCTCGGCGAGTTCGCGCAGGAAGACGGCGCGCCGTCTGCGCCGCTCCGCCGGGGTCTCGGGGGCGCCCTGGGACTCGTCCGTCGAGCCGGGCTCGCCCGCCGCATCAGCGGCTGATGTTCGCGCCGGATTGCTCTTCATATGGTCCGACCTTCCCAGAAGTGTTCGGTTGATACCACGGGAAAGGTCTCGGTTCCGTCATAGGCCCGCGCTTCCGGCAAGTCGTACGTATGTGCCCAAGCCCGTTATCGTCGGACTATGCGTCTCCATGTCGTCGACCATCCGCTGGTCGCCCACAAGCTCTCCACCCTGCGCGACGAGCGCACCGACTCGCCGACCTTCCGGCGGCTGACCGACGAGCTGGTCACCCTGCTCGCGTACGAGGCCACCCGGGACGTCCGTACGGACCAGGTGGAGATCACCACTCCGGTCGCCGTCACCAACGGCACCCGGCTGAGCTATCCGCGTCCGCTGGTGGTGCCGATCCTGCGGGCCGGGCTCGGCATGCTGGACGGCATGACCCGGCTGCTGCCGACCGCCGAGGTGGGCTTCCTCGGCATGATCCGCAACGAGGAGACGCTGGAGGCGTCCACCTACGCCACCCGGATGCCGGACGACCTCTCCGGCCGCCAGGTCTACGTCCTCGACCCGATGCTGGCCACCGGCGGGACGCTGGTCGCGGCGATCCGGATGCTGATCGACCGTGGCGCCACCGATGTCACCGCCGTGGTGCTGTTGGCCGCGCCGGAGGGCGTCGAGGTGATGGAGCGGGAGCTGGCCGGGATGCCGGTCACCGTGGTGACGGCGGCGGTCGACGAGCGCCTCAACGAGAACGGCTACATCGTCCCCGGCCTGGGCGACGCGGGCGACCGCCTCTACGGCACGGCGGGCTGAACGTCCCTGAGCTGCGCCGAAACCAGTGAGCCAGTCGCACCCCGCAGAGCGGTGCGACTGGCTCACTGGCGCCGAGGCCGCGCTGGCCACCGCCACCGGCGACGTACCGGTCGGGGCGCTCGTCTTGGGT
>NZ_JBSFJU010000074.1:0-32434 GCF_053598215.1 Kitasatospora sp. NPDC001175
GACCGGCCGTGCCCCGGACCCGGAGGACGACCTGCCCACCCTGCTGGCCGCGATCCGGGCCGGGCACCCGGTGCGCCGCCGTACTCGAACCCGAGGCCCCAAGGCCCCGAAGCCCCGAAGCCCCGAAGCCCCGACGGCAGCGTCCGCGCCTACGCCGAGTGCAACGCGGCCACCACGGTCATCCGCCCCACCCGCCGCGCCGGCAGCACGGCAGCGGCCAGCCCGACCAGTACCGTCAGCCCAAGTGCCGCCAGTACCAGGGGCACCGGCGCGCCGCCGATAGTCCCCACCGTGGAGGTGACCGAGCGCGCAGCCGCCCAGCCGTAACCCCGCCCCAGAGCGGTGCCGGCCAGCGCTGCGGCGAGCGAGAGCAGCAGCGCCTCCAGCGTGAGCATCCGGCGCAGCTGCCGGCGTGACATCCCGATCGCGCGCAACATGCCGATCTCACGGGCGCGTTCGCTGACGCTGAGCATCAGGGTGGCCGCCACGCCCAGCCCGGCGATCGCGACGGAGAACGACAGCAGCACCATCGTGATCTGCGTCATCCGGTCCAGCAGCGACCGCAGGTCCTGCGCCTGCGCCGCCGTGTCGGTGACCACGACCTGCGGATAGTCGGCCAGCGCCCGGTCCATCGCCCGGCGGGCGGCGAGCCGGTCGGTGCCCTCGGCCAGGCTGACCCAGACCGTGGTGACGGCCGCACCGGGGACGATCCGCTCCAGGGTCGCCGGCGTCACCAGCAGGACGGCCCCGCTCTGAAGCGTGAACGGCAGGCTGCTGCGCTTCGGTTCGATCCGCAGGCTGGTGCCGGCCCGTCCCGGGGCCGTGATCCGGTGTACGCTCTCACGCCCGTCGGCGAGACCGCTGAGCGCAGCCCCGCCGGCCAGTGCCCGGGCCCGGCCGACCCCGTCGGCACGGGAGTTGAGCCGGGTCGGGTCGACGGACGCCACCAGCGTGCCGTGTCCGTCGACGTCCACGGTGGCCGAGCGGACCGGCGTGACGGCGAGCCCGCGCTGCTCGCCGAGCGCGGCGAACGCCCCGGCGGGCAGCGCGCGCCCGCCGCCGACGGCAGCCGAGAAGACGGCGGGCTGGCGTGCGGAGACCACCGGCACCAGCGAGTTGGAGGTGATCTCAAGTGCGGTGACGGCGCCGACCATCACCGTGACCCCGAGCAGAAGGGCCGACCCGGTGGCGCCGGTCCGGGCCGATTGAGCCGCAGCTGTTGTGTGGCGAGCCGTCCGGCAGTGCCGCCGAGCCGGCGGGCCGGGCCACCGAGCGCGGCCACCACGGCGGGCAGCAGCCGGTGGCTGAGCCGCAGCACCCCGAAGAAGCTGCAGATCGCGCCGAGCGTGACGGCGAGCAGCGACAGCGGCGGCGGTGCCACCACCCCCAGCACCAGCGAGGCGACACCGGCCAGCAGCAGCACCACGGACCATGCCGCCGCACGCAGCCGGGCCACTGTACCGACCGTGCCGTACGCACCGCCGAGCGCGGCCACCGGTGGCACTGCGGAGGCCTTCTTCGCCGGTCCGCGGACGGCCAGCAGCGTGAGCAGTACCCCGAACAGGCCGGCCAGCACGCAGGTCAGCGGGGACGGCAGCAGCCGCAGGTGCACCGGCCCGAGGTCGGCGGTCCGGGCCAGGGCCGTCGCGGCCGCGCAGAGCCCCACCCCGAGCAGCACCCCGGCGGCCGATGCTCCCATGCCGAGCAGCAGGCCCTGACGGAGGATCAGCCGGCGGATCTGAGCCCGGTCGGCACCCACGCAGCGCAGCAGGGCGAGCTGACGGGTGCGCTGTGCCAGCACGACGGAGAAGGTGTTGCTGACCACCATTCGTGCCACCGCGAGCGCGATCAGTACGAAGGACAGTGCGGCGATCAGGACCACGCCGTAGAGGGTCCTGCTCTGCCGGGTCGCCGCGGCCACGGACGCCTCCCGGGTGCGGACCTCTGGTCCGTCGCCGAGGGCGGCGCGTAGCGCCTCGGTGGTGTGCGACCGGGAGGCGCCGGACAGGAGCCGGACGTCCAGCTGGGCCGCGGTGACGGCGGCGGCGTACCGTTCCACCGCGCCGTCCGGGACAGCGACGATCGGATGCCCGGCGAAGCTGGGCGCGCCGCGGCCGTCCAGGGTGCCGACCAGCCGGGCGGTGGTGGTTCCGCCGTCGGCACGGGTCAGCCGGACGTCCGAGCCGGGCGCGGCGTCGATCCGCCGCGCGGTGTCGGTGTCGAGCAGCACCTCGCCGGGTGCGCCCGGCCACCGCCCGTCCTTCAGCAACTGCCAGCGCAGCGCCGGATCGGCGGCGCGACCGCTGTCACTATCGCGGCGTCGTCGAGTGGCCGCCCGTCCGCGGTCAGTAGTCCGCCCCGGCCGGTCAGCCGCAGCGCCACCCCGGCAACCCCGGCCACCTGCCGGGTCCGGGCGGCCGTGGCGGCGTCCACCCCGCCCTTCACCACTGGTCTGGTCACCTGAACGTCGCCGGGCCCCACCTCGGCTGCCGCGGTCTGGCTGAACGACTCCACCAGCGCCCCACTTCCACTGACCGAGGCGATCAGGAAGGCCACCCCCAGCGCGATCGCGGCCCCACTCAGAACCAACTGCCGCAGCTGCCCGCGCAGCTCGGCCACTGTGTATCGGTACGTCGTCATCATTCCTCAGCTCACCAGCCCCTGAGCAGCGGTGATGTGTGGTCAGGGAGATACCTGGTGGCACTCGCGGTCGTCGCCGGCCTCCCGGTGGTGGTGGCCCGTGCGTTCGACGGCCTGGTGCGCACCTGGCGCTTCACCGACCTCCGCCACGGCGAGGAGAGGTCCGACCTCTACCGGGTGCGCTCGGTGGCGCCGGTCGGCGGCGGTGGGCTGCTGGTCGGATTCGGCGCCGAGCTGGCTCTGCTCACCTGGCGGAACGCCGGTTAGGCGCGGGCGGCCCGTGGCGAGAGCGCTGCCGCGGTGCCGGGCGCGTGGCAGCGGCGGCCCCGGTCATCGTCCGGACCGCCGCCGTTGAGACGATGGCGCAAATCGTGGGATGTCCGTCGTTGACGCCATCACCGGAGTCCCAGCAGGCTGAGGACGTGCAACAACGCCGCATCGTCTTCGTGGTCTTCGATGGCTTCCAGTCACTGGATCTCGTCGGCCCGCACGACGTGTTCCAGTACGCGGATTCGCTCTCGGGCGGCTACGACTGCCGGATTCTGGCGCCGAGCGCCGGCGCGGTCCGGTCGGCCAGCGGCCTGCCCGTGCACGCCGGGTACGGTGTGGCCGATCTCGACCCGTGCGGAATCGACACCCTGGTGGCGGTGGGCGGCAGTGGGGTCGACCGGGCGGTGCGGGACGGTGCGCTGACCGAGTGGGTCGCCGCGGCCGGGGCGACCGCCCGCCGGGTCACCTCGGTATGCAGCGGGGTGTTCCTGCTGGCGGCCGCCGGGCTGATCGAGGGCCGCCGGGTCACCACCCACTGGGCCCGTGCGGAACAGCTCGCCCGGGAGCATCCGGATCTGCGGGTGGACTGCGACCCGATCTTCATCAGGGACGGGAGGGTGTGGACCTCGGCCGGGGTGACCGCCGGCATGGACCTCGCGCTCGCCCTGGTGGAGCACGACCTGGGCCGCGACACCGCCCACGCCGTCGCCCAGGAGCTGGTCCTCTTCCTGCGCCGACCCGGCAGCCAGTCGCAGTTCAGCGTGCCGCTGTGGTCGCGCCAGCCGTCCAGCGACCCGATACGGGCCACGGTGGCGGCGATCCACGCGGATCCCGGCGCCCGGCACGGCATCACCGACCTGGCCGTCCACGCGGGTCTGAGCCCCCGTCACCTCCAGCGCCGGTTCACCGCCGAACTCGGCACGCCTCCGGCGAGCTACGTGGAGCGGGTACGCGTGGAGGCGGCCCGGCGGGCCCTGGTCGAGGGTGACGACCCCGTCGAGGCCATCGCCCACCGGTACGGCTTCGGTACCGCGGAGACGCTGCGGCGCGCCTTCCACCGGCAGGTCGGCATCGCGCCGTCCGAGTACCGGGACAGATTCCGATCCATCAGGGAGTACGCATGACGACCTACGGACTGCTGTTGTTCGACGGAGCCGAGGAGCTGGACCTCGTCGGCCCCTGGGAGGTGTTCACCTCCTCCGCGATGATCCGGGACCAAGGCGACACCGCCGTACTGATCGCCGAACGGCCGGACGCCGTCCGCTGCAACAAGGGCATGCGGGTGCTGCCCGACCACACCTTCCACGACCACCCGCCGCTCGACGTGCTGCTGGTACCGGGTGGGAACGGCACCCGCACCGAGGTGTCCAACCCAGTACTCGTCGAGTGGATCCGCAAGACCTCCGCCCAGGCCTCCTGGACCACTAGCGTCTGTACCGGAGCCCTGCTGCTGCACGAGGCCGGCCCGGCCCGTGGCCGCCGGGTGGCCACCCACCACGCCTTCGAGGACGCCCTGGAGGCGCGCGGGGACATCACGGTGGTCCGCGAGGCACGCTATGTGGTCGACGGTGAACTGGCCACCAGCCAGGGGGTGTCCGCGGGTATCGACATGGCGCTCTGGTTGGTCGGCCGGCTGCACGGCCGCGACCACGCCCGTGCCGTACGCCGCTACATCCAGTACGAGCCCGCCCCGCCGTACCTCGCCGACGAGCCGGTGGCCGTCTGAGGAGCGAGACGCGGCAACACCGCCCGGGGCCGGCCTGATCGGGGGACGGGTCGGCCCCTCGCCGCGCTGCGCAACGGGGCAGCGTCGCGGCCCCGGGTGCACGTCGGCGGGGACCCGCTCACGCCCAGGGCAGCGCGGCGCGGGTCCGCCAGTACTCCTCGGCGGGCTGGGCGAGCTCAGCGAGCCCGCCCAGGTCACCGGGGGCGAGGTCGAGTCCGGCGGCGGTGAGGTTGGAGGCCAGCTGCTCCGGGGTCGCGGCGCCGGAGAGCACGAGGTCCGCCCACGGCTGGGCAGCGGCGGCGGCCAGCGCGAGGGCGTCGCAGGACGCGCCGGTGCGGGCGGCGAGGGAGCGCAGCGCGGCGGTGTCGGGACCGGTGGCGTAGCGGTCGGCGAGGCGGCCGTTGGCCATCCCCTCCTTCACCACCACCAGCCACCCCGCGGTGTGCGCCTCGGCCAGTGCCGGCCCGGCGGACGGCTCCAGCAGGTTCCAGGTGGCCTGGACTGCGGCGAACAGCGGCCGGCCGTCCACCGTCACCTCCAGCGCCGCCCGTACTGCCTCGCCCTGTGCCGGGCCACTGGTCGACAGGCCGATCCGGAGGCCCTCCGCCGCCAGTTCTGCCAGCCGTGCCTGCAACGCCTGATCGGTCAGCGCCGGGCTGTCCGGGGTGACCGAGTGCACCAGGTACACGTCCAGGTGCCGGCCCAGCAACGCCCGGCTCTCCTTGACCTGACGGTCGAACACCGCCACCGAGTGCTCCTTGACCTCGTGCGCAAACACGCCGGAGGTCCGCCAGTCGGCGGTGTAGGTGTAGCCCCACTTGCTGCCCACCACCACCTCGGCCGCTGCCTCGGGCCGGGCCGCCAGCCACTCGGCGACGAACTCCTCGGCGCGGCCGTAGGACCGGGCCGTGTCGAAGTACCGCACCCCTGCCGCGTAGGCGGCGTCGAGCAGTTCGTGCGTCCGCTCGCGCATCGCCTCGACGGTCCGCTCGGCCGGCAGGTCGAGGTCGCGCCCGAGCGTGATGTACCCGGGCCGTCCGACGGCGGCCGTGCCGAGGCCGAACCGCGCGAGGGGCGAGCTGACGGAGGGTCCGGTGACGGGTGCGGCCGGCATGCTGAGGGTCCCTTCGGTCGTTCCATCGGGCGAGGTCGGCCCACCCGCACCGGAACCCTATCCGCCGCCCCGCCTCCGCCCCGGACCGGCCTGATGCTTCGCGGACGACACCGCCCGCCAGGCCGTGTCGAGCATCCTGAAGAGCTGGCTGGTGTTCGTCCGGGTGCTCTGCGTGGACTGGCTCGCCAACGAGACCTGCAGCCGCACCGAACTGCGCGATGCCTGCATCGGTGCCGTACTGGGCGCCATCCGACCACTCCTCGCCACCGATCCCGCGCCCGACTGGTCCAGGTAGCCGTTGTCAGGCGCTCCTGCCGGCACCGTCCGATGACCGGCTGAAGCCATGGGATTTTCCTGACCGGATCCCGCTGGACTCGCACTGTCGGCCGGCCGACCGCAAGGGCGGCCCTGTCGCGACTTCGACTGCCGGTCTCGGCAGACACCAACTCCGCCGCAGTCACAGCTTGATAACGTCCAGTCAGCTCTCTGGATGTGACATTGCACATATCACATCATGCTCCCCATGAGAAAAGTCATCTCCCTGCTCTCAGCAGCCGCGGCCGTCGCCGCCCTCAGTGGAGCGCCCGCCGTCGCGTCCGACGATGCCGCGCCCGAGGACACCGGGCAGGGGAAGCTCATCTGGAGCTCCTGCAACGACAGCACCACGCCCGCGCTGCAGTGCGCGATGCTCGACGTTCCGGTGGACTACGCCCACCCGCACGGCCCGAAGATCAAGATCAAGGTGAACCGGCTCCCCGCCACCGCGCCCAGGGACAAGCAGCAGGGCCCGATCCTGCTCAACCCCGGCGGCCCCGGGGACTCCGGCCTCTGGATGCCCGCCTACATCTCCGGGCAGATTCCGAAGGACGTCGCCTCGACCTACGACTGGATCGGCTTCGACCCGCGCGGCACCAACGGCAGCGAGCCCCATGTCGTCTGCGACGCCCACTACTTCGACGCCGAGCGGCCCGACTACCAGGTGAGCCAGGGCACTTCGAAGGCCTGGCTGGCGAAGGCGGCCGGGTACGCCGCCGACTGCGCGGCCGACTGGTCCTGGCTGCTGCCGCACATGACCACCGTCGACAACGCGCGTGACATGGACAGCATCCGGCGGGCACTCGGCGTACCGAAGATCAACTTCTACGGCGGCTCCTGGGGCACCTCGCTGGGCTCCACGTACGGCCAGCTCTTCCCCTCGCACGTCCGGCGGATGGTACTGGACAGCATCGTCGGCCCGACCATCAGCTGGTACGACCACAACGTCCTGCAGGACAAGGAGCACCAGCGCCGCTTCGACGCCTTCGCGGCCTGGACGGCCAAGGCCGACTCGGTCTACCACCTGGGCACGGACGCCGCCGCGGTCGAGAAGGCGTACCACCAGGTCGAGGCCGCCCTGCGGACCAGCCCGGTGGACGCCGCCCCGGCCCCGGGCAAGATCGGCCCGGCCGAGTTCGAGGACACCTTCTACGGCGGCGGCTACAACTTCCTGCGCTGGCCCCGGATGGCCACCGTGCTCTCGGCCTACCTCACCCAGCACGACACCCGGCCGCTGAACATCGCCTACAGCCGCTACGCGGCGCCCGGCGCCGACGACGGCACCTTCCCGGCGTACAACGCGGCGCAGTGCACCGAGAACGCCTGGCCGCGTGACTGGGAGTTCTGGAAGAAGGACCAGGCCAAGGTCAACGCCACCGCGCCCTTCTACACCTACAACAACATGTGGTACAACGCGGCCTGCATGTTCTGGCCCTACCAGGGCAACCCGGCGGGCCGGACGAAGATCACCGGCAAGGGCCTACCGCCAGTCCTGCTCTTCCAGGCCACCGAGGACGCCGCCACCCCGTACCAGGGCGGGCTCGCCATGCACGACGCGCTGCCCGGCTCCAAGCTGGTCGTCCAGACCGGCGGCAGCTTCCACGAGATCCTCTTCCACGGCAACGCCTGCCTGGACGACACCTTCACCGCCTATCTCCGCGACGGCAGCCTCCCCAAGGGCAGCGGCCGCATCGCCAAGACCTGCGCCCCCGAACCCGATCCCGCCCCCGTCTACGTGACCCCGACCCTCACCGCCAAGTCCGCCACCGCCACCGGCCTCCTCCCGCCCACCGACCCCGAGGCCGTCCACGGCGTCCTCCGGTGACCAACCAGCCACAACCCGGCGGCCGTTGGCACCTGGCCGACGGCCGCCGACCGTCTCGGGCGGCCTGGATACCGTGCTCTTCGAGTCCGGTACCGACAGTAGGCAGAGCGGACAGCGCAGCTTGACAGATCCTCGGCCCGAGCGTAGCCCGGAGTCAGAAGCACCTGAGGCGCGTCACGCAACACGATCGAAAGGTGACGCTCATGAGTGTTAAGAAATTCGGTGCCGCGCTCGCCTCGGCACTTGTGATCGCAGTTGTCCCGCTTACGTCAGCCGCTGCCGCGCGGCCCGTGGTGCATGACGCCAGGGCGGTCGCCGCCGCCCCTGCCGGCGGATTCCATCAGACGATCTGCAAGGCGCACTGCCTGGGCTGACACCGAGTCCCGGCTCCGACAGTCGCGACAACAGCTGACCGCCTCAAGTGCACTGGAACGGGGCAGAGTCGATCGGGCCCCGTTCTTCCGCAGGTCCAGACCGCAACACCGGTGTGAATCCCGGTGCGATACTCGCCCTGAAAGCGACGACCTCATACGACCTCATACGGGGGTCGTCACCGCCACGTACTCACCTCCGGCCGGATCCGGGGCAGCGACCACGGCTCCAGCGCACCGCCGCTCACCAACTCGGCAAGTAACTGCACGGCTCCGCCGGCGTAGTGCCACCAACAGCCGCTGCGCGAGGCAACGGTGACCCGCCACTCCTCCGGTCCGCCACCGCCGGTGGACCACAGGAAGAGGTCGCCCCGGGTTGGATGAAGCCCAGGGCAACAGGCCGCCCTGCGCGGGATGGGGACGGAGCGGTACCGCCGGATCGGCCTCCTCGGACCACTCCGCGACCATCTCAAGCTCGTCCCAGGTGGCCTGCGTCCAAACCTGCTCCTCCCCGGGCTCGGAACCTGCGACTCCCAGGAAGTCACCGAGCGCGAAAGCCGGGTACAGCTCGCAGAGCAGCCTGTAGTCGGTGGGCAGGACCGTACCCATCCCGGTCTCCACCTCCGACCAGTCGATATCCAGCGTCCGCGGAAGGCGGATCGCCGCGAGGCCGGGCACGGCGCGTTCCGGTTCCGCGAGCGCCTCGGCGGGATCCGTCAGACGACGCAATGGACGCTGCATACCGATGAGAACGTCCGAGCCAGGCGGAAGATCGCGTGACTGACCGGTCCACCTCCGGCCGCGGCCGGCACCGGAACCGCGGCTTCCCGCCCCGCCTCCGCGGGGCCCCTCTCGACCTCCGGCATGGACGGCATCATCCCCCCACCCCTTACCTGCTTGAGCAACTTAATCCTAGCCCCTCCCCTACCCTCAGAAGGGCTGACCCGGCTGCCGCGCGGAGACTCCGGCACACGACCCAGTGATGCACATCACATCTGACCACAGGAATGGATTTCAGCGATTTACTTGTTCGGACAGGCAACTGCTCGAGTACGGCAAACCGGGCCGCAGAGCATCCCTTCTCCGAGGAAGAGACCATGACCACTGCTTTCGATTCGATCGTCCTGGGTGGCAAGCGCGTGGCCAACCGCATCGTGATGGCGCCGATGACCCGCAGCCGTGCCTTCGGGCCCGCCGGCGAGCCGACCGAGCTGATGGCGACCTACTACGCGCAGCGCGCCAGTGCCGGGCTGATCGTCACGGAAGGTACCCAGCCCTCGCCCGTCGGCCAGGGCTACCCCGACACCCCGGGCCTGCACTCGCCCGGGCAGGTGCGGGCGTGGCGGACGGTGACCGAGGCGGTGCACGCCGAGGGCGGCGTGATCTTCGCGCAGCTGATGCACACCGGCCGGATCGGCCACCCCAGCCTGCTGCCCGAGGGCCTGGTGCCGGTGGGCCCGTCCGCGGTCGCCGCGAAGGGGCAGGTCTACACCCACGACGGACCGAAGGACTTCGTGACGCCGAAGGAGCTGAGCGAGGCGGAGATCCGGCAGACGATCACGGACTTCGCCGACGCGGCCCAGCGCGCGATCGAGGCCGGGTTCGACGGCGTGGAGATCCACGGCGCCAACGGCTATCTGGTCCACCAGTTCCTGTCCACCAACGCCAACCGGCGCACCGACGCCTGGGGCGGCACGGTCGAGGGCAGGATCCGCTTCGCGGTGGAGGTCGTCACGGCCGTGGCCAAGGCGATCGGCAGCCACCGCGTGGGCCTGCGGATCTCGCCCGGAAACCCGTTCAACGACATCGCCGAGGACAACCCGGGCGAGGTCTACCCCGCCCTCCTGCAGCGGCTCGCCGGCCTGGACCTGACCTACCTGCACCTGATGGAGGGCCCGGACCGCGACCTGACCGCACTGCTGCGCGAGATCTGGCCCGGCACGTTCATCCTCAACCCGTTCACCCACCCCGACGCCACCGGGCCCCAGGCGCTGGCGCTGCTCGAGGACGGGACCGCGGACATGATCGCCTACGGTGCGATGTTCCTCGCCAACCCTGACCTGCCCCGCCGCCTCGCCGCCGACGGCCCGTTCAACACCCCGGACCCGTCGACCTTCTACGGGGGCGACCACCGCGGCTACACGGACTACCCCACCCTCGATGCCCTCGTCTGAGTCTCCACCGGCGCCCCGCCGGACCAACCCCGGCGCGGGGAGTGCTCGCCGCCGCACGCGTCGAGCACTCCCCACCCGAAACCGCGGCCAGCGGTGGCCCGGTGGGGCACCGGCTGCTCGGTCAGGCGCCGACGTAGGCCGCGAGGTGCTCGCCGGTGAGGGTGGAGCGGGCGGCGACGAGGTCCGCGGGTGTGCCCTCGAAGACGATCCTGCCGCCGTCGTGGCCGGCACCGGGGCCGAGGTCGATGATCCAGTCGGCGTGCGCCATCACCGCCTGGTGGTGCTCGACGACGATGACCGACTTGCCGGAGTCGACCAGCCGGTCGAGCAGGCCGAGCAGTTGCTCGACGTCGGCGAGGTGCAGGCCGGTGGTCGGCTCGTCGAGGATGTACACGCCGCCCTTCTCGGCCATCCGGGTGGCCAGCTTGAGCCGCTGCCGCTCACCGCCGGACAGCGTGGTGAGCGGCTGGCCGAGCGTGAGGTAGCCGAGTCCGACGTCGTTGAGCCGGCCGAGGATGCGGTGTGCGGCCGGCGTGCGCGCCTCGCCGGCGCCGAAGAACTCCTCGGCCTCGGTCACCGGCATCGCGAGCACCTCGCTGATGTCGCGGCCGCCGAGGTGGTACTCCAGCACCGATGCGTCGAAGCCCTTCCCCTCGCACTCCTCGCAGGTGCTGGCGACGCCTGCCAGCATCGCCAGGTCGGTGTAGACGACACCGATGCCGTTGCAGTTGGAGCAGGCGCCCTCGGAGTTGGCGCTGAACAGCGCCGGCTTCACGCCGTTGGCCTTCGCGAACGCCTTGCGGATCGGGTCGAGCAGCCCGGTGTACGTCGCCGGGTTGCTCCGTCGGGAGCCGCGGATCGCGCTCTGGTCGATCGACACCACTTCCTCGCCTGCGGGGAGCGACCCGTGGACCAGCGAGCTCTTACCGGAGCCGGCGACGCCGGTGACGACGGCAAGCACCCCGAGCGGGATGTCGACGTCGACGTCGCGCAGGTTGTGCGTCGTCGCGCCGCGGATCGGAAGCGTACCGGTGGGCTTCCGAACCGTCTCCTTGAGGGCGGCCCGGTCGTCGAGGTGGCGGCCGGTGATGGTGCCGCCGGCCCGCAGCCCCTCGACGGTGCCCTCGAAGCAGACGGTGCCGCCCGCACTGCCGGCACCGGGGCCGAGGTCCACGACGTGGTCGGCGATCGCGATCACCTCCGGCTTGTGCTCCACGACGAGCACGGTGTTGCCCTTGTCCCGCAGCCGCAGCAGCAGGTCGTTCATCCGCTGGATGTCGTGGGGGTGCAGGCCGGTGGTGGGCTCGTCGAAGACGTAGGTGACGTCGGTGAGCGAGGAGCCGAGGTGGCGCACCATCTTGACGCGCTGCGCCTCACCGCCCGACAGCGTGCCCGACGGCCGGTCGAGCGAGAGGTAGCCGAGCCCGATCTCCACGAACGAGTCGAGGCCGTGCCGCAGCTTCGCGAGCAGCGGCGCCACCATGGGGTATCCCCTGCTCGAAGAGCTCGGCTCGTCCAGGCCGCGGATCCATCCGGCCAGGTCGCTGATCTGCATCGCGCACGCGTCGGCGATGCTGATCCCGTCGATCTTCGACGACCGGGCGCCCTCGCTGAGCCGGGTGCCGCCGCAGTCGGGGCAGGTGGCGAAGGTGACCGCACGGTCCACGAACTCCCTGATGTGCGGCTGCATCCCCTCCCGGTCCTTGGCGAGCATCGACTTCTGGATCCGCGGGATCAGCCCCTCGTACGTCATGTTGATGCCCGCGATCTTCATCCTGGTCGGCTCGCGGTGGAGGAAGTCGTGCAGCTCCCTCTTGGTGTACTCGCGGATCGGCTTGTCCGGGTCGTAGAGGCCCGACTCGCTGTAGAGCCGGTGGTTCCAGCCGCCCGCCTTGTAACCGGGGACGGTGAGCGCACCCCCGGTGAGCGACTTGGAGTCGTCGTAGAGCTGGGTGAGGTCGAGGTCGGAGACCGCGCCCCGGCCTTCGCAGCGCGGACACATGCCGCCTGTGCGGGAGTAGGTCGCCTTCACGGCCTTGCGGGCACCGCGCTCGACGGTGATCGCACCGCTCGCCCGGACCGAGGGGACGTTGAAGGCGTACGCGCTGGGCGAGCCGATGTGCGGCTGCCCGAGCCGGCTGAAGAGGATGCGCAGCATCGCGTTGGCGTCGGTGACGGTGCCGACCGTGGAGCGGGGGTCGGCGCCCATCCGCTGCTGGTCGACGATGATCGCGGTCGTCAGCCCTTCGAGTACGTCGACCTCGGGCCGCGCCAGTGTCGGCATGAAGCCCTGTACGAAGGCGCTGTAGGTCTCGTTGATCAGCCGCTGCGACTCCGCGGCGATCGTGTCGAACACCAGGGAACTCTTGCCCGAGCCGGAGACGCCGGTGAACACCGTCAGCCGGCGCTTCGGGATCTCGACGCTGACGTCCTTGAGGTTGTTCTCACGCGCGCCGTGCACGCGGATCACCTCATGGCTGTCGGCGGCGTGCG
Organism: Kitasatospora sp. NPDC001175; assembly: GCF_053598215.1. Classification (NCBI taxonomy): domain Bacteria; kingdom Bacillati; phylum Actinomycetota; class Actinomycetes; order Kitasatosporales; family Streptomycetaceae; genus Kitasatospora; species Kitasatospora sp. NPDC001175. The sequence continues at coordinate 12,929 of NZ_JBSFJU010000074.1, forward strand.
GCGCGGGCGAGGGCGTGTCCGTCCTCGTGGGCATGCTCATCGTCTCTCCATCTGTGAGGCGGGCCGCCTGCGCGGTCTCCGTCGGCGTAACCTGGCCCGACCCGACCGGCGTCGAGCAGCACGGCTGGTTCTCCTCCGTCGGCGCGGTCGCGGCCACGGTAGCCGTCCACCCGATCGGCGATGCCGACCGGGGTCACGCTCGGCGCGGGAAACCACACGGAAGCCCGCCACCTCGACCGGATGCCCCGCATCGCAGCCTGGCGGCGGTCCGTCCCGTGCACGGCCCCGGTCAGGCCGGATTGTCCTTCAGCCAGCGCAGCACCTGTTCGGCGTGCTCGTTCGGCGGGAAGATCGGATAGAAGACGTGCTCGATCACGCCGTCACGGATGATCAGCGTGATGCGCTTGTAGAGCGTCTCTCCTCCGGCGTCGAAGGTGGGCAGGCCGATCGTCGCAGCGAGACGGAGACCGGTGTCCGAGAGCATCGCGAAGGGCAGCCTAAGACGGCCGACCACCTCCTGCTGGTATCCGGTCTCCTGGCTGGACAGGCCGAACACGCGGGCTGCTCCGACGGCGATCAGGTCGTCATGGTGGTCGCGGAAGTCGCATGCCTCCGCAGTGCATCCGCGCGCCCCGGGGATGTTGTCCCAGCCGTCCGGCATGTCCCGGTCGGGCCGGCCCGTGAGCGGGTAGCAGTAGACGACGGAACGGCCCTCGCCCAGCGCTCGCAGCGCGACGGTGCCACCGGCGGAACTCGGGAGGTCGAGGTCGGGCACCGTCGAGCCCGCGAGATGGTCGGCCGCGCCGTCGTCCTCGGGGACTGGCAGGCCTACGGGAAGCCGGCTCGGGTCACTCACGGTGTACTCCTTCTCGCCGGGGCGACCGGCGCTGCTGTTGCGGTAGGCGGCGTCCCGCAGATGCCGGACGAGCGCCGCCCGACGGGCGGTCAGTGCCTCGATCCGCACGGTCAGGTCTTCGATGGCGTCCCGGTAGCCGGCCAACGAGGACGGGCAGTCGTCCGCCTGGTCCCGGCCCGCGGCCAGGCATTCGAGAAACGGGCGTGTCCGCTCGACCGGGATCCCCAGTCGGTTCAGCGCTCGGGTTTCGGCCACCATCCGGGCGTCATGCTCGGAGTAGTCCCGGTAGCCGTTGGCGAGCCGGGCAGGCCTTATCAACCCCAGGGCCTCGTAGTAGCGAACCGTCTTCGCCGTCACACCTGCGCGTCGCGCGACTTCACTGATCTTCACGTCACCACCCGCGAACCAACCTAAACCTTGCCCCTGGGGGCAAGGTCAAGCGCCGCCGGCGGTTGCCGGATGATCGCCCGGCCGCTCGCCCGAGGGCGAGCCCTCTTCAGCCACTCACCGCACCGCTGTCCCCACCGGCGGGTTCGTGCAACCCCGGCCGTCGCCGAACGGCCCGCAATGCAGACGCGACCCGGCCCGGGCCCGCCGAAACCACCACCCCCGGCTGCGGCAGAGCGTGTCCCGGGCGGTGGGTTGATCGTTGAAGGCACCGACTCACGTCCGCGGACCGGTCGTTCGCCGCCCCGTCTGCCGCCCCGCCTCCGCACGGGTACCGGTGAGCTCCTGCACCCGGCCCCGCCCCGGAAAGGACCGGCCCATGAGTGACGATCTCCTCGACCTGGCCATCACCACGGCAGGTGGCCGCGAACTCTGGAGCACCCTGGTCGGCCACTACAGCAGCCGCCACAAGACCTTCGACGGCCTGCTCGTGGCGACCCGCCGCCGGGTCTTCCGCCGCACCCCGGACAACAGCGTCAACCTCAGCCTGCCATCCATCACCCTCGACATCCACGACGTCGAACTGCTCCGCTCCGGCAACGAACAGGCACAGCCATGACCACGCACACCGCCGTCATCGACCACCCCGCCCGGCGCCTCGTCGTGGCGCTCCCCCGGCCCTATGACGAAGCCCGCGAGCACTACGAGACCTTGGTCCCGGAGGCTGATCTCGCCCGTTTCTTCCAGCTGGCCTCCTGGCCGGCCACGCTCGAACTCGCCGAGATCAACGCCCCGCACGGGTTCATGCGCTACTACCGCAGCGACATCACCGCCGTGATGGCCGGATCGGCGTCCCTCTGGAAGACCACCCAGTACATGATGGGCAACCACACCATCGCCGAACGCATGTTCCGCCACGACCCCTCGGTCATGCTGCACGCACCACTGCGGACCCTGCTCTACGCCGACCCCGACGGCGACACCAAACTGGCCGTCGATCAGCCCAGCCTGCCGTTCGCCAGCTACGACAACCCGCGGATCGCCGACGTCGGCCGCGAACTCGACGCCCTCCTCGCCCAGTTGATCACGCTGCTCGGCGGGGACGTGCCCTCGCAACTGGCTACCTGACCCGCCCGGCCCGACCTCCCATGACCGGGCCGACCCTGCGCAGCCGACAGGGCCGGCCCTGCACCACTGCCAGGGCCGGCCCTGCACCACTGCCAGGCACACCCACGGCCCGCTCGGCGCCGCGCATGATGCGCGACCGGTCAGGCCGGGAAGGGGCGTCGCCCGGCGCCGTGAGTTGCGGTCGTGGTGCTCACGGCTGGCGGGAGGGTGCCGCCGCGGTGAGGCGGTCCAGTGAGAGGTCGGCCGCCGTGCTCGGCAACGGGGCACCGGAGTGGAGGTCGCGGATGATCTCTCCGGCCACCGGTGCCTGGCACAAGCCGTGGCCGGAGAAGCCCGCCGCGTACAGGAAGGGCCGGGAGGGAGCCCGGCCGATCAGCGCGGTCCCGTCCGGGCTGCCGTCCCACGCACCGGTCCACCCCGGGCGCAGGCCGATGCCCGCCAGCGGCGGATAGGTGGCGCCGAGCCGGCCCGACAGCCGTTGCAGCCAGGACTCCCGGGGTTCGTCCGGGCGAGGCCGGCCCATCCCGACCAGGATCCGGTCCTCCCAGCCCCTTACCCGCAGGCCGGAGGCCGCGTGCAGGGTCAGCGGAATCTCGGGCCGATCGGGCAGCTCGTCGGTGAGGAGCAGTTCGGTGGGGTGTCCGGTGACCGGGAGGTCGACACCAGCCATCGCAGCGACGGGTTGCGACCAGGGGCCGGCCGCGCAGACGATGCTTCCGGCGGTGATGCTGCCGTGCGGGGTGCGGACGCGGCCGTCGGGGTCGATCCCGGTGACGGAGGTGGCGGTCCGCAGCACGGCACCCGCGCGCTGTGCGGCGGCGGCGTACCCGCGCACGATCGCCTGGGGGTCGCACACGTAGGCCTCGGGCGCCCAGGCGGCTGCCAGGATGTCGCGCTCGCCGAGCAGCGGGTTGAGCCGTACCGCGTCTGCCGCGGTCACCAACTCGACGTCCACGCCCGCCGCGTGCTGTGCGGCCTGGTCGGCACGGAAGTTCCGTACCTGGTGCTCCTCGGTGAACAGCACCAGGAAACCGACGCGTCGCAGACCCACGTCGGCGCCGGTCCGTTCCGCGAAGTCGTGGTAGGCCGCCATGCTGCGCACGGCGAGCCGGCCGTTGGCGGCGTCGCCCGGGAAGTAGGTGCGCAGGACTCCGGCGGTAGCCCCTGACGCGCCCGATCCGGGCGTGGCCTGCTCCAGCACCACGGTACTGACGCCGGCTTCGGCCAGATGGAAGGCGACCGAGGTACCGATGACCCCGGCTCCGATGACGAGGGCCTGGGTGTGTTCGGGAAGGGTGCTCACGGGCGGCCGACCGCCTCGGGCTCGCGCACCTGGCGCAAATGGTCCCCGGTCTCCCAGGGGAACAGGTGCAGGTTCCAGCCGCCCAGGCAGTTGACGTACAGGGCCATGTGGTTCGCCACGGCCAGGAGATCACTGCGGTCGATGTGGTCCAGGCAGGACAGGAAGCGCTGGGTGAAGGCCCACAGCTTCTCCAGGCCGCAGTAGCCGAGGAACTCGGCCGGGGTGGCCACCAGGAGGCGTGCCATCAGGCGCAGGGAGTCGAGCGGCATTCCCGCGACGGCTGCCCGGACCAGGCCGCCGTAGGAGGCGTAACCCAGCGGTCGGGTCTCGCCGTTGGCGAACAGCAGGGTGGGCAGGACGGTATCGAAGCTGCCGGCTCCGGAGGGAATCCGACCCTGGTGCAGGCCCGCGAGCTCGGCCGGTGCCGACAGCCAGATCAGCTCGGTCTCGGCGTGCAGGTCGCGGATCAGGGCGTCGGTGGTGCCGTCGGCGGCGATCAGGCGGGGAATGCGGTGGCCGCCCGGCTGGCCGGCCCGACGGACCTCCGCCAGCAACGGCTCCTTGGTCTTGTAGACCGCGTCCCAGACCGCGTGTCCGGCCTCGACCAGGTCCTTCAGCTCCGCCGACCGGACCCGCCCGATCGGGGAGGCGGCCATCGGCTCGGTCAGGGTGCCGTACTTGATGCCCAGATGCTGGAGTTGGGAGCAGAACACCGTCCCGTCGGGCACCTCGCGCCGGTCCACCCGGTACGACGCGGGCAGGTGCAGCAGGGAGGGGACCGGCGCGACGTGATAGAGGTGGTGGCCCGCGATCAGCGCGTGTCCCTGCAGACTGCGGTACGGCAGCGCGTCCCACAGGGCGTCGGCCAGTGCTTCGTTGCGGTCGTCGAGCTCTGCGGTGACGGTGATGTCCAGGGCGGGCCAGACGATCTCGATCTGGCGGCCGGATAACGCTTCTCCCATGTCCGTCCTCTTCTTCTCATGGCAGCGCAACCAGGCACTGCAGCTGGGTGGTTGGCCCGGAAGGGCCGGAGGCGGGCGGGCCGAGGGGAAACCGCCTGGCCTGGCCGGTCATCACCGGCGCGGCCGTCGGTCGTTCGGTGCTCACGCGATCGCGGGGCAACTCGCTCGCCACACGCACCTGTTGCCCCCCTTGGCGCAGGCATCCCGTTGACATGTATACGTCCAATCATTCGACGACACCACGCGCCGGCCCGGTTGGTGCGTACTCTGACCGAAAATCCATGCCTCCGGCTCGAATCCGACCTCGCGCCACGCTTGCGCCCGGCCAGCGCGCGGGGCGAGCTCGTGAACCATGGCGAAGGGGCGCAGCAGGGTGGACCCGCGTCCTCAGCAGGGTGCCGCCGCAGCGGCCCGGTTGAGCTCGGCAGCCGGAAACGGGGTCCGCTTGCTCTCCTTGAGCAGCCGGTGGTGGAACCCGTCCAGGACGACCGCGGCCCGGGCGTTCCGATCGATGATCCCCGCGATCCCGGACGCGACGCCCTCGGGCCGACGGCCCGCGATCCAATCCCGCAGGAACGTCCCGGCTTCCGTACCGCCGTGCAGACGGTCGATGAGGTGGTGGCGGATCAGATGACCGGCGGTGTAGTGGCGGTCATACGCGAAATGGTCGGAGAGGAACTCCCGTTCCGCCGGCGAGAGCTCGAAGCCGGTGCTCAACGCGAGCCCGAAGTCCGCGAAGTAGAGCAGCCGGCCATCGGTCAGGATGTTGCGGAAGTGGGCGTCGAAGTGCACCAGCCCACGGGAGCTCATGAACCCGGTGCCACGCGCCAGGGCCTCCTCCGCCCATGTGTACAGCGTGCCGTCCGTGCCCGCCGCCTCGGTGTGGCGGTGGTCGTGCAGCCATGCGCCGAGCGTCTGCGGCACGTGCTCCAGGAAGAGCACCAGGCTGGAGGAGGACCGGCCGATGGCCTCCAGCCGTTCGCGTACGGCCTGCGAAGCCTCCCAGTGTGCGACGGCGCCGTCGATGCCGCCGAACTCGTCCGCGAACCCGTCGGGAGCGGAGTCGGGCAGGACGCGCCAGTGGTACATCAGCGGAAAGCCCTCGTACTCCCTCTCCAGGACCCAGTTGGTGGTCATGGTGTGCACCGCCAGTTCCCGCCAGGCGCCGAACCCCGCCGAGCCCACGCCGTACTGGTAGAACATCGGCAGGTGGAAGAGGTTCGCCGTCGACCGCACGTTCTCCGACCGGGTCTCGACGTCCGTCAGCGGGACCCTCTTCACGAAGACCCGTGTCCCGTCGACGTCCAGTTCCGCCGATCTGCCGCCGATACCCGACCCGAGGGGAGAAGCGGTCGCCACTGCCTCGCCGAGCCGTCGATCGCTCAGCAGGGACAGGCTGGTGGCCACGGTCCCGTAGGCATCGAGCCGCGCGGCGTACGGGCACTCGGACTGACGCATCGACAACTCCTCGGGGCCCGGACCAGGACGTCGTTGAACATGCGGACGGAGTCGACTCTATCCGCCGAGGTCGGCTCCCTTGCCGCGGACCGATGCGGTGCTCACCGCGCGAACGGGTCGCGCCCCGAACCGGCCGCTCGGCACAGCCGGACGTCCGGGCGGCCGGACACCACCCGAGCACCCGAGAAGCCACCGCCCGGCCGAACGGCCGGCAGCGGGCGCGCCGCCCCGCTGTCGGACCCCTGCCCTATGCTCGCTCCGCAGCACACGATCGAGGAAAGTACAAGTCATGGCGCATACGGCAGTTGCATGATCCGGCCACCGGCAAGGCCTGGCACACCAGTTGCCAGGGCGACGTGGTCGAGCTCGTTTCCGGTGCACCGGGCCGGGAACGGCGCAGCGCGAAGGCCATGGACGGCGCGGAGGCAGCCGTCGCCCATGCGCAGAAGCAGGAATGGGCACGGCTCAGGAAGGGCTTCGTGCTCAGCGACCCGTCCGCCGCTGCGGGTCAGCCGGTGATGCACCGCTATCTCGGGCCTTCGTACACCGGCGCGATGGTGGCCGAGGCGGTGGAGGGCCGGCTGCTGTGCAACCGGTTCGACGACACCGGTCAGCGCGACCGCCTGCTGCTGGTCGCCCAGGACGGCAGCCTGGCGGACAGCATCAGCCTGCCGCCCAACCGGCTGGCGTGGCAGGCCCGACCAGCGCTCTTGCGAGCATTGGTGGGGCAGTTGGCGTTGCCCCGCTGCCACGCATCAGCCGCACGGTGGCGGATGTTGCGGGAGCCGTTGACATCCGCATGCAGCCGTACACCGCAGGCTCGGCACGCGAACGTGGCCTGGTCCACTCGGTTCTGCTTGTGGGTGTGCCAGCAGGCGGAGCACTGGCGGGAGGTGTGGGCCGGGTTGACGTGCGCGAGAGGCACGCCGGCGTGCTGGGCCTTGTACTTTCGCCGCCCGGTTGCAGGCGCGCAGCGTGGCAGCGAGCGCGTCCGCCTGATACGGCGACGGCTCCAGTTTCACCTGCACCACGATCTTCACGTGACAGATCGTAGTTAATGCGTCACGCTTGGGCCAAATCCGCGGCCAAACTTGCGGAGTGATGCTCCGTCGCTCCGCGACGAAGACCGAAGGAGCCGATTCCTCCCGGGGCTGAAGCCCCCGGGCTTCCTCGGCGGAATTAGGTGAGATGCCGGACCACTCCTGATCTTGTACCCGGACCGCTACTGTCAGTGCGGGAGGTATCGCGATGTCAGAACCACGGCCCTGCCCGGCCTGCGCGGGCCAGAGAGGCACCGAGAAGGTGCAGCACACCTACGAACGCGATGAGCAGGGGAACACGGTGGCCCTGGAGAACCGCTACTGGTCGCCGTGCACCACATGCGGAGGAGCCGGGGTGGTGACGGGATGAGGCTCGTCTTCGTCTGCCAGGAGTGCACGATCGCCTATCTGCCGCCCGACGGCCTGCGGTACGGGGACGGCACGGCTGCGAGCAGCGTCTGGTGCTCCGCCTGCCAGGCCGTGATGACCGAGCGGGGCATCGAGGAGCCGGCTGAACTCGCCGCCGTCGCCGTGATCATGGCAGTACGGGCGATGCGGGCGGCGCTTGCAAGTCGCATGGGGAGCGCCGGGACCCACCCCGATCGGCGCCCGTCCCGCCCCGCACGCACCAGCCGGGGCCGCGTCAGACCTGCCGGCGCCCGCACCAGGCTCGGGTAGCGCGACGCGGCCCGGCAGATGCCGGTGTTTCCCGATGAATGCACGGTGCCGCCTTCCCCGATCACGCTCGACGTGCGCAGGCTCGTCCCCGCCGGTCGGGCTTGTGAGCTGTCCGGCAATTCCCCGGCGTCGCCCGGGACTTACCGCTGCTGGCGGACCGCTGGCTGCCGACTGCCGGCTGCCGACTGCCGGCTGCCGGCTGCCGACGTCATGGTGTCACCACGGGGATGCCGTCCGGCCGGCCTGCGAGCAGCGCGGCCAGGTGGTCGGCGCAGCCGAGGGCGGCTTCGGCCATGGCGCTCCTGGTCATGCCGGCGATGTGCGGGGTGAGCAGGGCGTTGGGGAGACCGAAGAGTGGTGAGGCGAAGGCGGCGTGCTCGTGGACGAAGGTGTCGACGGCGGCGGCTGCCAGCGGATGCGCTGGGGCGCGCAGTGCGTCGGCGAGTGCCTGCTCGTCGACGATCCCGCCTCGGGAGGTGTTCAGCAGGACCGATCCCGGCTTCATCAGCGCCAGTTCCTTCCGGCCGATCAGCCCCCGGGTCTGCGGGGTGAGCGGCAGGTGCACCGACACCACGTCGCTGGCGGCCAGGAGGGCGCCGAGGGATTCGGTCCGGCGCACCGGCGCACCGCTCGGGTGCCGTGAGAAGCCCTGGACGGCCATACCCAGGCCCGTTGCCCGGCCTGCCAGCGCCAGGCCGATCCGTCCCAACCCCACGATTCCCAGGGTCAGTTCCGACAACTCGACCGCGGGAGTGGCCGGCGTGCTCCAGCGGCCCTGGTGCGCGGCCTCGTTGTGCGCCGGCAGGTTCCGGGTCAGGGCGAGCAGCTGGGCCAGGGCGAACTCCGCGACCGCGTTCGCGTTGGAGCCCGGCGTGTGGGTGACGGTGACACCGTGGCGGGCTGCGGCGGCCAGGTCGACGTGGTCGGTGCCCGCCCCGGCCCGGCCGATCACCCGGAGCCGGTTGGACAGTGCGGGATCGGTCGCGGCCGCGAGGAGGCCCGCTCGCAACGGGACGCCCGCACGGGACTTGACCGCGTGGTAGCCGCGTCCGTCCCGGACGATCTCGGCGATCAGGGCCGGCTCGTCGAAGACGTCGAGATCGGTGAAGTCCACCCGGCCCGTCCACGCCACCCGCGCGCTCACCCGGTCGGCCACCCGCCGCAGGTTGAGCGTGACGGCCAACCCGTGCCCCAGCAGGCGCTCCAGCTCACGATCGAGCAGCCGCCCGGGAGCCGCGTCGAGCAGCAGTACCCGCGTCCCCATGGATCCCCCTGTCCCTGACTGCGGACCTTACGGGATCCGGGGCCGGCGGCCAATGGGTGCCAAGCCGTTGCCGGTCCCGTGCCGGGGCACACCCCGCCGGGCTCACGGTCGGCAGCGAAGACTTTTTGACACCGTTTCTCGCGCACGATCTGGCGGCGCTCCGCCCGTGGAGCGCCGCTTACTGATCTTGCTTGGGAATCGGTCGGTTCTTGGTCATCATCACTCGGGATGCTTGACCAATTTTGAAATCTGGTCATACAGTCTTTGTCGTGAGCGATTCTCAACGACTGTCCACCGGCTCGGACGCACGTCGGCTGCGTGCCGAGCGGATCCTCGATGCCGCCACCGAGTTGCTTCAGATGCACGGGTACCGGCGGGTGTCGGTCGACGATGTGGCCCGGCGGGCCGGGGTCGGCAAGGGGACGATCTACCTGCACTGGAAGACGCGCGAGGCGTTGTTCTGGGCGGTGCTGCAGCGCGAGTCCATGCGCTTGTTCGACCGGTTGATCGCGGTTCTGTCCCAGGAGCCTGATTCGGCGCTGCCACATCGGCTGATGCGGGCGATCTTTCTTGGTGTCGTCGACCGGCCCCTGGTGCAGGCACTGCTGCTGTCTGACGCCGAGGTGTTGGGCAACCTCGCCAAGGACGAGACGGTCGCCGGCGCTCAGCGCGAGCTGGCGGGGAATCCCAATTACCTGGAACTTCTGCGCGGGCAGGGACTACTGCACCCAGACCTGGACACCGAGGCGGCCGGTCACGTCCTCGGCAGCATCATGGGCGGTTTCCTGACCAGCGAAGTGCGCGGTGAACACGCCGGGCTTTCGTTGGAGGAGCGCGCTGACCTGCTGTCAGGAGTGCTCCAGCGTGCGCTGGAGGCCGAGGGCCCCAAGCCGCCTGGGGCGGTCGCCGCACTCAACGCCCAGGTCGTCGCGATGTTTACCGCGATCACCGACACCCAGCGCGCCCAACTGCAGCGCGCATACCAGTAGGAGGAACATGTCCATCACACGGACGTCGCCCGGGCGCCGGGCGGCATCCACGGCCCGGGGCCCAGGGGGACGATGGTGGGCGCTGGCCGCGCTCACCATCAGCATCCTGGTGGTCGCCCTGGACAGCAACGTGCTGGTGACCGCCTTACCCACGCTGTCGCTCAAACTCGACGCGTCCACCAGCCAGCTTCAGTGGATCACGGTCGGGTACACACTCGCCTCGGCGGGCCTGCTGCTGCCGGCCGGCAAGCTGGGCGACCGGTTCGGCCGACGCGCCACCTTGCTGATCGGTCTCCTCCTCTTCGGCGCCTCCTCGATCACCGCGAGCCAAGTGACCACTGCTGGCGAGCTCATCGCGACGCGGGTGCTGATGGGGGCCGGCGGAGCGATGATCATGCCGATGGCGCTGGCAGTGCTCCCGGTGCTCTTCCCGGAGCCGGCAGAACGCGGTCGGGCTGTCGCGGTCACCGCCATAGGCACCATGCTCGGGCTGCCGCTGGGCCCGCTGCTCGCCGGGTGGCTGCTCAACCACTTCGCCTGGGGCTCGATCTTCCTCATCAACGGGCCGGTCGTCGTGCTCGGCCTGATCGGTGTCGTCCTGTGGGTGCCCGAGAGCAAGGACCCGTCGGCGTCACGGGTGGACTGGAGCGGCGCGCTGTTGTCGGCGGCCGGCGTGACGGCGCTGGTGTACGGCATGATCGAGCAACCGATACGGGGGTGGGACGCGCCGGTACAAGGCGGACTGATCGGCGGCGGTGCGCTCCTGGCCTGCTTCCTGGTCCGGCAGTTGCGTGCCGACTCACCGCTGATCAACCTTTCGCTGTTCGCCAGTCGCGGCTTCACCTGGGGGTCCGCAGCCTTCGCGGTCACCAGTTTCGCTTTGAGCGGCGCGCAGTTCGTGCTGACGCCCTATCTCCAGGTAGTGCAGGGCAGCGACGCCCAGGGCACCGGGCTGCGGTTGCTCCCCCTGATCGCTGCGATGCTGGTGGGGGCAGCGCTCGGCGAGAAGGTGCTCGCCCCACGCCTGGGGCCGAGGGTCTTGATTCCCCTCGGGATGCTGGTCAGCGCGGCCGGTCTCGGCGTCCTCACCCGTGCCCCAGCCGGGGGCGGGTACGGCCTCGCCGCCCTGGCACTGATCGTTTTCGGTTTCGGGCTCGGCCTCGTCTTGCCGCTGTCGGTGGACACGGTGCTGGCGTCCCTGCCCGCGGAGCAGAGCGGGGTCGGCAACGCCATGTCCCGCACTCTCCAAGGCATCGGTGTCGTCTTCGGCTCCGCGGTACTGGGCAGCGTGTTGAACGGCGGCTACCGCGCACAACTCACCGGCACCCTGCGCACCCTGCCCGACACCGCCACGAGCCCAGCCAGGTCCGGTGTGGCCGGCGCCCATGACGCCGCCCGGCACCTATCCGCAACGGACGGCCGACAGCTCATCCATGCAGCAGACCACGCCTACGTCCACGGCATGACCCAGGCCGCATCCCTGACTGCCGGCCTACTCGCCGTGTGCGCCCTGCTGGTCGTGGCCCTGCTCCCCGGACGCAGGCGGGACCATCGTGATCCACTCGCCCCGTCAGTGACCCCGACCGGCGGTTGATCAACCTGGACGAAAGGGCGGCCGAAACCATTGCAGCTGGTTTCGGCCGCCCCTACCACTGTACGGGCAACGTCGCTTGCCCAAACATGGCTTGGGTCGGTGGATCGGCGGTCGATGGATCGGTGGATCGGCGGGTGGCAGAGCGGTGGGCCGGCGGGTGAAGAATCGGTGGTCCGGCCGGATGGGCCGGTGGTCATGCGGCTGGCACCCGGACATCGTGCGCCGCGGCCGATCGGACGGGCCCGCCGACGCAGTCGTCAACTCCTGGCGTTTCCAGCGGACTTGCCAGGCCGGCGGGGCGGCTCGTACGACTTGGGCGATGGTCGGCCCAGCAACGTGCGGCGGAGCAGGCGGACCGGACCAGCGGCGGTCACGTGTCTGCTACTCGCCCGGCGACTCTCGATGGCTCCGCGGGCTCTGCTCCCGAGCCGCTTCAGCCTGGGGCCCCGGCGCAACCGTGTCACCCGGCTTCCGGCGGTGCCCCGGTGTCCGCTCCGAGGCGGGTGTGTGCGGGCGTCCACGTCCCCGGGCGGCGGGCCAGGTCCCCAGCGCGTGGGCGAGCCGCTCGCTCTGCTCGTGGGTGATGCCCGGGGCGAACGGCCCGCCGAACCGCGGGCTTCGCTGGGCGTCGCACTGGAGGATGCCTGCGAAGGGGCGTACTCGCCACCACCGTACGGAGGTTCCGCGCGGCAGCGCCCAACCGGCCGCCTCCCACATGAGGTTCTGCAGGACGAACGCCGCCAGGCGCGGCGCATCCGCGGCCGGCGCACCGACCGAGACCAGTGCGCTTCCGATCACGCCGGCCGCGCCCGCCGGCAGATCGTCGTCGCCGAGCGCGGGCAGCAGGAGCAGCAACCGGCTGCGCGGGTCATGGACACCCGGGGCCGCCAGGTCGGGGGTGTTCGCGATGTGGGTCAGCTCCCGCCAGGACAGACCGGGTCCCTGCCCGCGCTCCGGTACCGCCCGGACGTGGTCGATGTACGCGAGGCGTGCGCCTCGGTGCCAGTCGGGGTGGCTGACGTACCACTCCGTCCCCCAGTCGGTGGGGTATTCGCTGTTGGCCACCACCACGCTGTGGCCGTTGCCGAACGGGACCCGGAACTCGATCCCGTCGGCCATCCCCGCTTCCCATGCCGCGTCGGCGTCGGCGACGTCCGCGCCGAACCACTCGGCGACGAGCCTGCGTTCCCCGTCCTCCGTCCGGCACGTCCGCATCAGGTAGGCAGCCCAGAACCCCTGCCGGAGCACCGGTCGTTCCCCGGTCGTCGGCGGGTCCTCGTCAGGTCGGTCGATCAGCACCCGCCAAGAGTGCCAGCGCCGGCCGTCCGGCGACACTCGGCCGAGACTCCCGTTCGATCGACGAGGCTCCTCTTCCACGCGTCAGTTGTGGCCGACGAGTTCGCGTTCGATGTCGTCCAGGTCGTGTGGCGTGTTGATTGCCCGCCACGGGCCGTCCACCGGATAGCCCATCAGCTGACGTGCTTGGATCAGTCGGGGAAGGGTGACCTGCTCGTGGTCGCCCTCGTCGGGCAGCAGCTCCACAACCCGCGGGTCGAAGACGTAGACGCCGCCGTTGACCCGTAGCGGCGGTGGCACACGCGAGTCGAGTGCGGTCACCCTGCCCCGCTCGTCACAGTCGGCGCTGCCCCTGGGCAACCAGGGGCGGGGCAGGGCAACCGTGGCCAGCGCGGCGTGCCGCCGGTGGTGAGCGAACATCCCGGTGAGCGAGAACCGCGTCCAGATGTCCCCGTACACGGCCAGCCACGGCTCGTCGGGCCGCTCCAGGGCGGTGGCCGCCAGCTTGAGTCCCCCGCCCCGCCCCAGGGGCCGTTCCTCGACCACCACGTCCGTACGCAACGGCAGCCGGTGGGAAGTGAGGTAGTCGCTGATCACCTGAGCCAGGTAGCCCGCGGAGACGACGACCTGTTCCACGCCAGACTCGGCGAACCAGTCGAGTTGATGGCGCAGGATGGGTGTGCGGTGCACTTCGACCATCGGCTTCGGCAGGGTCTGCGTCAGTGGCCGCAACCGGCTGCCGAAGCCGCCGGCCAGGACGACCGCCTGACGCACCGCGCCGAGGCCGACATCCCCGAAGTCCACGCCACCCGTGAGTTGCGACACAGCAACTCAGCGTACGCCACGCCCGTCCTCGCCGCTCCGAAATGCTCCGCACGGGCGAGCGGCAGGTTCGCGATCAACCCGAGGGACGTCGGGCCTCGCCTCACTGCGGTGGCTCCGACACCGGCTCCGGCGAGGTCTCCCTGACCCGCTGCCCGGCAGAGCCGCCCATCGAGTGGCGGGATCGGCTGCCCGTCAACCCTGCCCCTGAAGAGGGCGGTTACCGGGCGGCCCTTAGGCTGGGCGGCATGGGATGGGGGAATCGCCCGCGTTGGGCGTGGTGGGTCATGGCGGGGTACGTCGCCGGGTTCCTCGAAGGCACCGGAGCGCATGCGTACGACGTCGTCACGGGCGGCCTACATGCCTACGGCTACGCGCCCCTCGCGCTCCAACTGCTGTTCCACGCCCTGCTCTTGCTGGACCCGTTGGTCGCACTGCTGGTCGTCACCGCCCGCCCCGTCGGCCCGTACCTCGGTGCCGCGGTGATGCTCGCCGACCTCGCCGCGAACTGGTGGCTCCAACGGGACATCGTCCTCCATCACCCGGCCACCTGTCTCCGTCCGGTCGGGCTGCTGCCGATCACGGTCTTCGGGGTGTTCGTCCTCGCCACTGCGCTCCCGTTGCGCCGCGTCCTGGTCGCCGCCGCCCGGTAGGACCCGCCGCCGACCGGCGAGGGTCACCGACCAGCTCCTGGCGGAAAACGGTTCGGCGGCGCCCTCCAGCCGGGTGGCTCGACTGGAGGGCCGCACGGAATCCCGGAGCGCCGATCAGGCGGAGAGGCGGGCCGCCAGCTCCTTGGCCTTGGCGGCGGCCGCCTCGTGGGCCTGGGCCCGGGAGGCGTCGGCCGCTCCGACCAGGTCGGCCATCGCCGGGACGGTACGCGCCAGGGTCAGCTCGGGCACGATGACGTCGACCACCTCGAGGCCGAGCAGGCCGCTCAGCACCTTCTCGAGGTAGTTGGCCGCGAACTCGAAGCCCTCACGCGGGGTGCCCGGCCCGTAGGCGCCGCCGCGGCTGGCGACCACGGTGACCGGCTTGCCCGCGACGGTGGAGTTCTCGCCGCCGGTGCGGCCCATGATGATCACCTGGTCCAGCCAGGCCTTGAGGCTGGAGGGGATCGTGAAGTTGTACATGGGGGCGCCGATGAGTACCGCGTCCGCCGCCTCCAGCTCCTCGACCAGCTCGGTACGCAGGGCGAGGGCGGCCTTCTGCTCCTCCGTGTGGTCGGCCGGGTCGGTGAAGGCCGCGGTGATGCCGGCGGCGGAGAGGTGCGGCAGCGGCTCGGCCGCGAGATCGCGGTACACGACCTTGCCCTCGGGGTGCTGCTCCTCCCACGCCTTGCGGAAGGTGGCCGTCACCTCGCGCGAGGCGGAGCCGTGGGAGAGGGCGGAGGAGTCGAGGTGCAGCAGGGTGGCCATGGGAAGCTCCGGTGTTTCGAAAGAATCTTACGTAGCTATTAATAACACAGTCACTTACGTTTTTACAGCTCCATACGGCGACTACCCTGGAGTACATGCCGAACCACAGCGAGCAGGCCTGCAGAAAAGTCGACGAAGGCGTGACCCGCGTCTTCCAGCTCTTCGGCAAGCGCTGGACGGGCCTGATCGTCGCCACACTGCTCCCGGGCCCCGCGCACTTCGCCGATCTGCGGCGGGCCATCCCGGGCATCAGCGAACGCATGCTGTCGGACCGGCTCACCGAACTCGGCACGGCGGGCCTGGTCCTGCGGGAGGTGGACGCCGGACCGCCGCTGCGGGTCTCCTACCGGCTGACCGAATCGGGGAAGGCTCTGGAGCCCGCCCTGGTGGAGCTGGGGCGCTGGGCGGCCGAGCATCTGAACGGCGGCGGAGCCTGCGGGCGCGAGGCATGAGCCGCGTCCACGAAACTGCGGTCACCGGCCGGGCAGACGCGGCCGGGCGGACCCGCTCGGGCGCGGCCCTGCGCTGAAGGCGGCCCGCTCCGGTGCGCGCGGGTGACGCCCGAAGGCACGCCGAGCGGGATCCAACCCTACGGATGGCTCGCGTCTAGCCTCGCTGGCGAGAGTTCGCTGACGAAGGGCGGAATCGGTGGACGGCTTCCGAGAGCGCCGGCGTGCGACCGCCTGGCTGCTGCGAGACCCGGGCGCTGGCGACTCGGGGGATTCCGCCCGGGATCCGGCGGTCGGGGCCGCCACCAGGCATGCCGTGCTGGCCGCGATCGGTGATCCCGGCTCCCTGGTGGCTGGGGCGGCAACGCTGTACCGCTACGTCTCCGGCATCGATCAGCAGGCGCGCCCGCTCGATGCTCAGGAGCTGCAGGAGCTGGGCGACCCGATGGCCACGGTCTTCTTCCAGCAGAACAAGTACCCGATGACGGTCCAGGATCTCCTCGCCGGCCTTCCGCAGCCGACGGCCGCGGCGCCCCAGTCCGTCCACCTGATCAGCGAGGCCGGGCAGATCCCTCCCGGGGTCGACCTGCCGCGTGACCTGCGGTTCGCCATCACCCGCGCCGTTCAGGGCCGGGAGGTGGACCTGCTGATCAGCACCGGAGCCGACAGCGACCCCGCGACGACGTTCCTTCAGGTCGCCGCCTGGGACCAGGCCGCCGGGGTCTTCAACTACTACATGCGGATCAGTCCGGCCTGGGTCTGGGCGGGCAACTCGTGGTCGGCCCTGGCCTCCGGCTCCCGTGGGAACGGGTGCTTCGACAGCCACATCAACGGCAGTGTGGTGATGAAGGAGTTGAAGCTGCCCTGGATCAACTGGCAGTCCCAGGCCGCGACGATCCAGCTCGCCCCGGACGACCCGCTCCGCGCCAACCCGCTGTACCAGCAGGTCATCGGCGGGGAGAGTCTCGAACTCACCGTCCGCTCGCTGATCAGCCGCTGGACGACCGCGCGCCTGGCCGCCGTCACCCGAGACGGCAGCGTGGCGCAGCCCGACCACCTGATGCGCCATCTGTTCACCAGCACCACGGTGAACCTGGCCAGTTCGGCGACCCAGAGTTCGGTCATCACGACGTCCGGCGGAGACCTGGCACTGCCGGCGGGTTTCTGGTTGAACAAGGACGCCCTGCTGGACGACCTCGCCCTCCCCGTGGGTTCCGCCCTGCCCATGGCGCCCGCCGCCCTCTACGTCGCCGGCCTGTCCGCCTTCGGATTCCACCTGGAGGAGAAGGCGAGCGGGTTCTCCCAGCCCGGCGACACCTTCTTCGCCTTCGTGGTGCCGGAGGCCGCCTACGAGGACAACGACGTGGTGCGGCAGCTGGTGCGGCAGGGCGTCATCACCGCCAAGTTCGCAGCCTGCGCGCTCATGCTCGACTTCACCAACCCGGTGTTCAGCCCGGCCCGAGCACAGCTGATGGCCCATGTGCCCAGCACGCCGACCGCCGTCACGGCCCTGCAGGACCAGATCGTCCAGGCGATCTCCCAAGCCGCCGCGAACCTGCCCGGTCACAGCCCCGAGAGCCGGTTCGCGGCCGACTGGGCGCTGTCCGACGACAGCTGGCCCGCGGTCTTCGCCCAGCGCATCGACGACTACCTGGGCCGGGTCGCGAAGCTGATCAGCACCTCGGCCGGCTTCGACGACTACGTGCGGCTGGCCGAGTCCCGCCGCCGCGACTTCAGGGCGATGCGGCTCAACGAGTTCGAACTCACCCTGCCGGTCACCAACATCCCCCCGAATGCGCCCGGTCTCCAGATGCTCGAGGACGGCACCGTCGCCCCCAGGCCGTCCCGGCCGTCCCCCGCCCCGGGCGGAACTCCGCCCTCCGGTCCCCCTTCAGGGAAGGATCCCTCTTGAACACCATCAACTCCTACGGCCCGCCCGGAAACCTCGACGATCTCGACGACACCGGGCTGAAGGCCTGGAGCATGTTCATCGGCGACAGTGTCGACCAGGCGATCAAGGGGCCCGATCCCTCGCAAGTCCTCAACGACAGCCCCCGCAGCCAGTTCTACGACCTCACCAAGACGGACACCGCCGCCGACGCCCAGCAGGCCACGGTCACCTGGACGGCCTTCCCCCGCCGGATCAAGGTCCACTCGCTCAGCGACATCCAGCGGTGGCAGCGCGCCGACGCCAGCCGGGACGTCCAGGACGAGTACTGCGAGTGGAGCGTCACCCGCGATCCCGCCTCGGGGAAGATCACCAAGGTGATGTTCACCTGCGAGGGCCCGGAGTACTGGAACCTCCTCGCACAGTCCGACCCGGCCAAGGTCCTCCAGCTCTACCAGACCCACATCAGCCCCGACGTGAAGCACGGCGACCTCTTCGGCGCCACCGGCACCTACCAGCCGCGCAACCAGTGGAACGACTCCACGAGCCACGGCGCCATGCACCTGATCCAGGCCAACAACACCCTCGGCGCCGAGATCGAACTCGCCGCCGCGGCCACCATCGTGCGGAACATCGACGGCACGGAGCTGACCACCGACCAGGACCTCATCCAGTGCAGCCGGTACGGAGAGCCGGAACGCAACAGCGACCCGCACATCGGCGGGGCGGTGAACGCCCTCGCCCGCCAGAAGGCCGACATCGCCCTCGCCGACCCGGTCGGCCTCTACTTCGACGACCTGAAGACCGACGGCTGGGCCACCCCGGACGGCTCCGACCCCAAGAGCTACTGGACCCGCCGGCGCGGCGACGAGTCCCACCCGGTCCGGTTCGTCTACGAGGTGCCCCAGGACAAGGGCTTCACCGTGGGCGACATCACCATCAACGGCACGCCCATCCAGTACGGTGCGCAGATCGCCGACTACATCACCATCAGACTGAGCGCGGTCGCCTGCCGCTTCGGCCAGAGCACCACCCCGCCGAAGACCGCGTGCCTCCAAGTGCCCACCGCCCCGGCCGGAGCGGCCGAGGCCGCCAGACACATCAGCTCGCTCTCCGCCCACGGCTACCACGCCGCCCCGCACCCCACCTCCCGCACCCGCCGCCGCTGACCGTCTCGTCCAGGGCAGTTGCTCGCACGCTCGGGTGGCCCGGCCGTCCGAGGTCTCTCCTCCCGGCCGGTGTCCCCCGCCCGCCCACGGGCCGGGTGCACCGCCGCCGTCACCTTCGACGCGTGGGGCTGCGCACCGGCCAGCGCGCCAGAACCGGCGCGTCACTCCCGCCTTTCGACGACCTCCGTCAGGCGTCGCCGTGCGGGATGGCCTGCAGGCGGTCCAGATCCGTCTGGGACAGCCGCAGCGCACCGGCGGCGATGTTCTCCGCCAGGTGGTCCGGCTTGGAGGTGCCCGGGATCGCGAGCACATGCGGCCCACGGTGCAACGTCCAGGCCAATCGGACCTGCGCGGGTGTCGCACCGTGTGCGCGGGCGATCTCCACGACGGCCTCGTCGTGGGTGTCACCGGCGGCTGCCTCGCGCTGGTGGCCCGAGATCGCGAAGAACGGCACGAACGCGATGCCCTGCTCACGGCAGCTGTCCAGCAGGCCGTTGACGTCCGCCAGTCGCTTGTCGAGGCCGTACCAGTTCTGCACGCAGACCACGGGTGCGATGGCCTGGGCCTCCGCCAGGTGTTCGGGCGTGACGCTGGAGAGGCCCAGATGGCGGATGAGCCCCGCGTCACGCAGCTCGGCCAACGCACCGAAGTGCTCTGCGATCGAAGTGATCCCGTTCCTGCGCAGGTTGACGACGTCCAGGTGGTCCCGTCCTAGCCCCGTACTTCGCAGGTCACCGTTTCAGGTCTGTGGCCAGCGGGTTCGGGTGACTTCGATGCCGAGGAGTTCGAGGAGGTGGAGTTGGAC
>NZ_JBSFJU010000075.1:0-30672 GCF_053598215.1 Kitasatospora sp. NPDC001175
GGCCGGAAGAACGGCCTCTACGGTGAGATCTCCGACGAGCTCGCCGCGTCGATGAAGTCCGGCTGGGCCGACACCGAGCTGCGCGACCTGCAGCCCTGCTCGACCTCCGGGTTTACAGGCCCAGGTCGTCCAGGGTGTAGGCGGTGTAGTAGGGCAGACCCGCCTTCTCGATCGCCGGGGCTGCGCCGCGCTCCACGATCACCGCGACGCCGACCACCTCGGCGCCGGCCTCACGCAGCGCCTCGACGGCGGTGAGCACCGAACCGCCGGTGGTGGAGGTGTCCTCGACCGCCAGCACCCGGCGGCCCTTGACGTCCGGGCCCTCGATCCGGCGCTGCAGACCGTGCGCCTTGCCCGTCTTGCGGACCACGAAGGCGTCGAGCTTGCGGCCGCGGGCGGCGGCGGCGTGCATCATCGCGGTGGCCACCGGGTCGGCGCCCAGGGTCAGCCCGCCCACGGCGTCGTACTCCAGGTCCGCGGTGGCGTCCAGCATGACCTTGCCCACCAGCGGCGCCGCCTCGGCGTCCAGCGTGACGCGGCGCAGGTCCACGTAGTAGTCGGCCTCCAGGCCGGAGGAGAGGGTGACCTTGCCGTGTACGACGGCCTTGTCCTTGATCTGCGCCAGCAGGGCGTCGCGGTCATTGTTCATGAGCAGCCAGTCTAGGCCCCGGAGCCCCTGCGCGACCGCGAAGGGCCCGCACCGGCACGGCGGAACCCGTGGAGCCGGAACCGGCCGCGCATGCGGCCGGTCGCACCCGGGCCAGCGTGCGTGCGCAACCGCGGGTCGCCGGTGGACCCGGTCCCGTCTCCCCTGGGGGCGTCAGCGTCGGCGGAGGGCGCGCACCAGGATCACCGCGCCACCGATCAGCGCCACTCCACCGCCGATCACCCACGGCATCGCGCCGCGGTCACCGATCGGGCCGCCGCTGACCGGGGTCACGTCCGTTCCGGCCCAGCGGGTGGCGGCCCGGTCACGGGCGCTGCGGGCGGGCGGCGCGGGCGCGTACCGGCCGCGCGGCGGGGCGTGGTCCACCTCCTCGGCCGAGCGGCCGACGATGCTCCGGCGCACCGGGCCGGTGAGCGGTTCGTCCGCCGAGCCGAGACCTTGCTCGTACTCCTGCTCGAACTCGTAGGGCAGGCCCGCCGGGGAGTCGGGGATCTCGACCGCCTCCTCGACCGTTTCCTCCTCGGTCTCGCCCGTACCCTGTGCGGCTTCCGCCGCCTCGGTCGCACCGGCCCCTTCCGTCACGCCCGTCTCGGCTGCCTCTTCGGCTGCCTCGGCAGTCTCCTCGGCCTCCGCAGCCTCAGCCGCCCCGGCGGTCGCTTCCTCCGGCTCGGCGGCCCCGGCCTCCGGAGAGGCGGTCTCGGCCTCGGCGGCCTCGGCGGCCTCGGCGGCCTCGGCGGCTTCGGTGGCTTCAGCGGTCTCGGTGGCTTCAGCGGTCTCGGTGGTCTCGGTGGTCTCGGCGGGCTCCTCCTGGCTCTTCGCGAAGACGGCCTCGTCCGAGAAGGGGATCAAGTCGGAGAGGTCCTCGTCCAGGTCGCTGCCGAAGCCCGGGGCGTGGGCCTCCAGGTAGACGACGGTGGCGCCGGGCGGCTCCTCGCCGGCGGCCTCGGCGGCCAGCGCGGCGGCGAACCGCTCCAGCAGTCGACGACCGGCCGCGGCCAGGGTGGCGGAGTCCAGCTCGGCCAGCCGGCCGCTCGCGCTCAGGTCGCCGGTGAACCGCAGGGCGGTGCTCGGCGTCTCCTCGTCGTCGGCCGGGGCGACGGCGATCCTGACGGTCGCGCTCGCCTCGCCGCTGCCCCGCGACTCCTGGCCCTCGCCGAAGGCGGTGAGGACACCCTCCCGTCCCTCGATCAGCGAGAGCACGCCACGGTAGGTGATGGTGGAGCCGCCGATCCGCAGCCGGAGCCGGCCGCCGATCTCGTCGCCGAACGCGTACCGCGAGGCCTTCTTGGCGGCGTTCTTCCGGCTCCGGCCGCCCTTGCCGGACTTCTTGGCGGCGTTCTTCGCGGCGTCCTCGGCGGCGCCGGCCTCGGCGTCCTCATCGGCGTCGGTGCTCAGCCCGGGCACACAGCGGACCAGCAGTTCCGGATCCTGCATGGCCAGCTGGACGACGGCGGCCGGCAGCGGGACGACAACCTCATGCTCCATGCCCGCGAGCCTACCGACCCGTCCACCCGGGGCGAGAGCTAGCGGGCAGGTTCTTGGCACCGGTGCCGTCCCCGTCGCCCGACCGGCTCACTCAGTGCAGTCATCCGACTTCGCCGGGTGCGTGCGCGGCGAGCACCCCGCGGCGGACACCCCGCGGTGGACGCGATGGAACGGGACATCCCGGTAGGCCGTGCGCCCCTGACGCCGTCTCGGATGCCGTCTCGTGCCGCGTCGGACAGAGCGGGCCGGGCGAGCCCGGGCCCGGGCGGAGCAGGTCCGGGACGGCCGCGCTCACCCGAGCAGCGTGATCGGCGCCGCCGCCCCGGTCGGACGGCGCTCGGCCAGCCGCCGGGCGGCCTCGCGCAGCCCGGCGGCGGTCAGCGAGCGCGGCGCCGGGGCGTCCGCACCGAGTGCCAGCACGGGCTGCTCCCGCCCGGCCAGTACGAAGGCCGAACCAGGCAGTGGCCTGCCCGAGCACTGGTGCCCGCCGTCCTCCCCCTGGTACGGGACGGTGCGCAGTCCGACCGCCCGCAGCCCGGCCTCGGCCGACCAGAGCGCGGGACCGACCGGTCCGGTCCGGACCGCCAGGCGCCCGTACGGCGCCAGCCGGCGTGCGGCCAGGCCGTAGAACTCCAGCGACGCGTACTTCTCGCCGCGCCGCCCGTCGGTCCCGGGCAGGTCGGAGACGATGACGTCGAACGGCTCACGCGTCGACCTGCGGTCCGAACGCAGCCAGCGGAGCGGATCGGCGACGACCAGCCGGACCCGTGGGTCGTCGAAGGCGTGCTCGCTGAGCGCGCTGAGCGCCGGGTCCGCGCGTACCAGGGCGGGCAGCGCCGGGTCCTGTTCGACCACCACCACCGACCGCACCCGGGAGTGCCGCAGCACCTCGCGCAGCGCCAGCCCGTCGCCGCCGAGCACCAGGACCCGGGCGCCGGGGCCGGCGGCCAGCGCGGGATGGACCAGCGCCTCGTGGTCCCGGTACTCGTCGGGGCCGCAGACGGCCAACCGGCCGTCCAGGAACAGCTCCAGTGGCGGATCGGAGGGACCGTTCACCCGCGACGGGCCCCCGGTGCGCTGCGGCGGGACCCGGTCGGCGGCTTCGACGACGGCCGGGGCCCAGGGAGCCGCCCAGGGCACGGCGGGCCGGGCGGGTCCGCTCAGCACGATCTCCTGGAACCGGCTCTGGGCGGCGAAGCGGACCTGGGCCCCGTACAGGGCGTGCCGGGCGGCCCGCTCGATCGCACCGGTGAAGGCGGCGGCTGCGGCCAGCGCGGCCAGCACCAGGCCGCAGCCGGTCCACAGCAGCGTCCGGGCCCGGGGCGGCGGCTCCTCCCGGAACAGCCAGAGCACCACGGCCGCGCCCGCGACGGCGTTCACCGCCCCGGTCAGCAGCGCCCCGGTGGCCTGGCCGAAGGTGGGCAGCAGCAGGAACGGGAAGGCCAGCCCGCCGATCAGCGCGCCGACGTAGTCGGCGGCGAACAGGTCGGCGGCGGCGCGGCCGGCGTCCTCGCAGCGGATCCGCTGGATCAGCGTCATCAGCAGCGGGATCTCGGCGCCGATCAGCGCCCCGATCACAAAGGTCATCCCGACCAGTCCGGCCATGGTCGCCCGGTACTGGTCGAGCCAGGCCCAGCAGGAGTACAGCATCAGCACCGAGAGTCCGCCGACCAACGCCAGCGCGCACTCGATCGCGGCGAAGGCGGTGGCCGGGCGGCGGGCCAGCCGCTTGGCGAGCAGCGAGCCGACGCCCATCGCGAAGACCATGACGGACAGCACCACGGAGGTCTGGGTCATCGAGTCGCCGAGCAGGTAGCCGCCGAGGGCGACCAGTTCCAGCTCGTAGACCAGACCGCAGGCCGCGCAGACGAACGCGGCGAGCAGCACCAGCGGCCGGGCCGGCCGGCGCAGCCGCCCGCCCGGTATGGCGTCCCGGGCGCGGACCGCCCCTGCACCGATCCGGCCGATCAGGGCAGGGTCTGCGGAGTCGAGGCCCGGCTGCGCCGGCGGGCCCGCGGATTGGTTGATCATGAACAAACGCTAGGCGACGTACGGCGCTCGGGGCTGCGCCCATTCGGGGGACAGGGTGGCGCGTGGAGTTGACGCCTCATCAGCACGGGTTACCTGCTTGACCCGTCGGGGTGAACCGCCGGGCCGACGGTATCCGGCGGAGCGCTGCGCACCACCAGGGAGGAGCGGGTGCAGACCAGCCGGCCCTCCTGCGGGTACGCGTGCCAGGTCCGCCACAGCACGCGGTGCTGGTCGCCATGGGCCATCAGGGCGGTGAAGGCGCTCGGATCGCCGGGGAAGACCCCGGCCAGCGCCCGGGGGTGGCCCTCGACCAGCGACAGCAGTTCCTGGGCCCTGGCGGCGAAGATGTGCCGTGGCAGTTCCTCGATCCGGGCGGCGAACTCGTACTCCCAGCCCGCCACCTGCTTGGCCACCCGGGCCGGGAGCGGTGTCCGCTGCCCCGGCATGCAGGCGACGGTCTCGAGGCACTCGCCCGGTCTCGCGGCCAGGATCACCTGGTGGGAGGCGCCGAGCAGGCGCAGCTGCAGCGTCCCACCGGCCCGCGCGGCCGGCGCGTCGTCCTCCCTCCGGCCGCCTGGACCGCTCCGGGTGTCCATGCCGTCCGGGCTGTCCAGGATCAGGTTGTGTACGGCGAGCGCGGGCAGCGGGTCGCCGCCCAGGCGCCAAGCCAGGTCACCGGCGCAGGTGTCGGTGTAGGAGGTCTGCAGTGTGGTGAGCATGCTCGACTCCGCTTTTCAACTCCGTGCGCGCCGGCCGAGCAGCAGACCCCGCTGATGGCGGGCTGTAGAAGGCTGTGCTGCGGTCACTGGCGCGGCCGACCATGGAAGGAAGGATTCCGGCTGGAGATTCAGCAGCAGAGAAGCACGAATTCTCCGGGTCCGTCAGGGATTTACCCATCTTTGCCAGCCATTCACCGTTCTGGATGCAGCCGCGTTCGCGGTCTGATCAGAGGCATGAACAAGTCTGTCCGATGCGAGCCTATTCATGCCGGGTGCACGTCCCAGGCGCCCGGCGTGCGCCTCGCGCGCCCGGCGTGACTGGTGTGAACTGGCGGGCAGTTGTGAGTTATGCGCCCTCTCGGTCGAGCTGACGCACCGGGAACCGATCCTGATCATTCCGCTTGCGCCCGATGGTCCACCGGGGAACGGCGGGCACCCCGCCGAGCGGTCCGGCGCTCGACCGGGCAGCGGTGGCCGGGACGGGGGAAGCGGCGGCCGCCGACGGCCGGGCCCGGGGCATCCCGGGACGGCGCGGCGGCCGCGGCCAGCGCTCGGTGCCCGCCGCTGGCGGTCGGTGGTGAGGCCCCAGCCGACCTGTTCGCCCCGGTAGGCGATCTCTGCCGCATCGGTGTGAACTCGCCGCCCGTTGCCGGGGATTGAGCGACGCGGCGCCATTCGCCGACCGGGCTCAGAGCCGCCCGAGCCGTTCGACGGCCTCCCGCAGGACCTCGCCCCGCTTGCAGAAGGTGAACCGCACCAGGCTGCGCCCGGCCTCGGTGTTGTCGTAGAAGACGACGTTGGGGATGGCGACCACACCACAGCGTTCGGGCAGCGAGCGGCAGAACTCCAGGCCGTCCTTCTCGCCGAGCGGGGTGATGTCGGTGGTGATGAAGTACGTGCCCTCTGGGCTGAAGACCTGGAAGCCGGCGGCCGACAGGCCGTCGGCGAGCAGGTCGCGCTTGCGCAGCAGGTCGGCGCGGAGGGCGTCGAAGTAGCCGTCGGGCAGGTGCAGGGCCTCGGCCACGGCGTACTGGAAGGGGCCGGCGCTGACGTAGGTGAGGTACTGCTTGGCCGTGCGGACCGCCGAGACCAGGGGAGCGCTCGCGGTCACCCAGCCGACCTTCCAGCCGGTGAAGGAGAAGGTCTTGCCGGCCGATGAGATGGCGACGGTGCGCTCGCGCATACCGGGGAGGCCCGCGATCGGGTGGTGTCCCGTGGCGAACACCAGGTGCTCGTAGACCTCGTCGGTGATGACCAGCAGGTCGTGCTCGACGGCGAGTTCGGCGATGGCGGCGAGCTCCGCGGGGGTGAGGACGGTGCCGGTGGGGTTGTGCGGGGTGTTGATCAGCAGCAGACGGGTGCGCGGGGTGATCAGCGAGCGCAGCTCGTCCAGGTCGGGGCGGAAGGACGGCTGGCGGAGCGTCAGCGGCACGCGTACGGCGCCGGCCATCGCGATGCAGGCGGCGTAGGAGTCGTAGAAGGGCTCGAACGCGATCACCTCGTCGCCGGGTTCGAGCAGTGCCAGCAACGCGGCGGCGATGGCCTCGGTGGCACCGGCGGTGACCAGTACCTCGCTGTCCGGGTCGTACGCCAGCCCGTAGAACCGTTGCTGGTGTTCGGCGATGGCGGTGCGCAGCCCGGGGATGCCCGGGCCGGGCGGGTACTGGTTGCCGCGTCCGGTCAGTACCGCCTCGGCGGCGGCCTCGGCGATCTCCCGGGGCCCGTCGGTGTCCGGGAAGCCCTGGCCGAGGTTGATCGAGCCGGTGGCCGCGGCCAGCGCGGACATCTCCGCGAAGATCGTCGTCCCCAGCCCCGCCAGCCTGCGGTTCAACAGCGGTCGCGCACCCATCTCGGCTCCTCGCGGTTCGTGGTGCGACCATCCTCCGGGTGCGGGCGGAGGACGACAAGTCCACTGCGGGAGAAGCACATCGCGTCCGTCGCCGCCACGCGCCGGTCGGCGGGAACGTCTGGAGAGCGGTCGGCGCGGGGCCAAGGAACGTCCGATGATCCGGAGAGCGGAGAAACGACGGACAGTCTCCCGCGCGGCGTGTCCCGCGCGTGGCACCCCAACGGGGTACCGGCCGGGGGGCGGACAGTTGACGAGGGGTCCGGGCGGATCCGGGGCCGCACGCCGACCACGGAGGCCGGCGCCCGATCCCCTCCCGCGGCGGGGCCGCCACGGTGTCGGACAGCGGCTTGGGGACGGGCCCCGACGCGTCCGGGCCCGCCGCCCCCGGGCGGGGGTGGCGGGCCCGGACGCGTGCGCGCGGGGTCAGCCCTCGTCGGAGGAGTCGTCCTCGCCCTGCTCGCCCTCGATGTCCTTCTGCAGCCCGAGGCGCTCGATGATCCACTGCTCGAAGCCGACGGCGGCCTGGGTCCAGTTGGCGGTGGTGGTGACGAAGTAGTCCAGGTTGACGCCGGTGCCGACGATCATCTGGGCCTCGCCGATCAGGCGGACCACGCCGTCCTCGTGGGTGTGGGTGTAGACCTTGGGCCAGAGGGTCTCGCGGTTCCACTCGTCGATCAGGTCGAGGATCTCGTGCTTGTCCTCGAGCGGGTACGCGCGGTCGTAGAAGGCGCGCACCGCGAAGAGTTCCTTCTGCTCACCGCGGAACATGTAGTAGACGCGGAAGCCGTCCCACGGCGCGGTGAGGTCGCCTTCGTCGTCCACCAGGTGCTTGAGCTGCATCTGGTCGAGCAACTGCGCCACCAGGGCCTGGTCGGGGACGACCACGGGCGGCGGACCGGCGGGGCGGCCACCCTGCGGGGGCTGCGGCGCGCCGAAGGAGGGGATGGACGACGGGTCGATGCTCATGATGGGAGGTCCTTCGTATTCTCAGTGCACAAGGGTGGCTGGAACTGAGGGGCCGCCCTTCCATGTCCCCATCCTGCCTCATTCCGCGCTCACGACACAGGGGACGCCTGCGCGTCCGCCCGGAAGATCCAGAACGGGCCGGTTTGCCGGTCCTGGACCGTCCTCGCGACCACCCCGGGAACCGCCTCGGCGACGTCCCGGAGGAGGTCGTTGCACAGGTCATCCCGCAGGTCAACGCACAGGTCATCGCGCAGTTCGTGGAGCCGGGGCCGGGACGGTGCGTCCCGGCCCCGGGGTCACTTCTCCAGCGAGGTCACCGGGTGCTGGGCCCGTACGGTGAGCTGGTCGCCGGCCTCGTCGCGCTCGACCACCACGGTGTCCCCGTCGCGGACCTGGCCGGCCAGGATCGCCCGGGCCAGCTGGTCGCCGATCGCGGACTGCACCAGCCGCCGCAGCGGCCGCGCCCCGTAGGCCGGGTCGTAACCGGTCAGTGCCAGCCAGTCGCGGGCCGCCTCGGTGACGTCCAGGGTGAGTCGGCGCTCGTGCAGCCGTGCGCCGAGCCTGGCGACCTGGAGGTCGACGATCCGGCTCAGCTCGGCGGTGCCGAGGGCGTCGAAGACCACGATGTCGTCCAGCCGGTTCAGGAACTCCGGCTTGAAGGCACTGCGCACGGTGTCCAGCACCAGCTCCTTCTTCCGCTCCTCCGGGGTGCCCGGGTCGACCAGGTACTGGCTGCCGAGGTTGGAGGTGAGGATCAGGATGGCGTTGCGGAAGTCGACCGTCCGGCCCTGGCCGTCGGTGAGGCGGCCGTCGTCCAGCACCTGGAGCAGCACGTCGAAGACCTCCGGGTGGGCCTTCTCCACCTCGTCCAGCAGCACCACGCTGTACGGGCGGCGCCGGACCGCCTCGGTGAGCTGGCCGCCCTCCTCGTAGCCGACGTACCCGGGCGGGGCGCCGACCAGGCGGGAGACCGAGTGCTTCTCGCCGTACTCGCTCATGTCGATCCGGACCATCGCCCGGTCGTCGTCGAAGAGGAAGCCGGCGAGGGCCTTGGCGAGTTCGGTCTTGCCGACACCGGTCGGGCCGAGGAAGAGGAACGAGCCGGTCGGGCGGTCCGGGTCGGAGAGGCCGGCCCGGGTGCGGCGCACGGCGTCCGAGACGGCCTGGACGGCTTCCTTCTGGCCGATCAGGCGGCGGCCCAGCTCCTCCTCCATGCGCAGGAGTTTGGCGCTCTCGCCCTCCAGCAGCCGGCCCGCCGGGATGCCCGTCCAGGAGGCGACCACATCGGCCACGTCGTCCGGACCGACCTCCTCCTTGACCATCGCGGCACTCGCGTCCTCGTCCGCCGCCCTGGCCTGGGCGTCGGCCAACTCCCGTTCGGCGGCCGGGATCTCGGCGTACATCAGCTTGGAGGCGCGCTCGAAGTCGCCGTCGCGCTGGGCCCGTTCGAGCAGGCCGTGCAGGTCGTCCAGGCGCTCCTTGAGCTCACCGACCCGGTTGAGGCTCTTCTTCTCCTGCTCCCAGCGGGCGTTGAGGGTGCTCAACTCCTCCTGCTTGTCGGCCAGATCGCGGCGCAGCTTGCCCAGCCGCTCGACCGAGGCCGGGTCGGACTCCTTCTCCAGCGCCAGCTCCTCCATCCGCAGGCGGTCCACGGCGCGCTGGAGCTGGTCGATCTCGACCGGGGAGGAGTCGATCTCCATCCGCAGCCGGGAGGCGGACTCGTCCACCAGGTCGATGGCCTTGTCGGGCAGGAAGCGGGCGGTGATGTAGCGGTTGGACAGGGTGGCGGCGGCGACCAGGGCGGCGTCCGAGATCTGCACCTTGTGGTGCGCCTCGTAGCGGCCCTTGAGCCCGCGCAGGATCGCGATGGTGTCCTCGACGCTGGGCTCGCCGACCAGCACCTGCTGGAAGCGGCGCTCCAGCGCCGGGTCCTTCTCGATCCGCTCGCGGTACTCGTCCAGCGTGGTGGCGCCGACCATGCGCAGCTCGCCGCGGGCCAGCATCGGCTTGAGCATGTTGCCCGCGTCCATCGCGGAGTCGCCGCCCGCACCCGCGCCGACCATGGTGTGCAGCTCGTCGATGAAGGTGATGACCTGGCCGTCGCTGTCCTTGATGTCGTTCAGGACGGCCTTCAGGCGCTCCTCGAACTCGCCGCGGTACTTGGCTCCGGCGACCATCGCACCGAGGTCCAGGGCGACCAGCCGCTTGCCGCGCAGCGACTCGGGCACGTCACCGGCGACGATCCGCTGGGCCAGCCCCTCGACCACGGCGGTCTTGCCGACACCCGGGTCGCCGATCAGCACCGGGTTGTTCTTGGTGCGGCGGGAGAGCACCTGGACCACCCGGCGGATCTCCTGGTCCCGGCCGATCACCGGGTCCAGCTTGCCGTCGCGGGCGGCCTGGGTGAGGTCGGTGCCGTACTTCTCCAGCGCCTTGTACGTGCCCTCCGGGTCGGGGGAGGTGACCCGGGCGCTGCCCCGGACGTCCTTGAACGCGGCCAGCAGTGCCTTGGGGGTCGCGCCGTGCTGCTTCAGCAGGTCGGCGACCGGGCCGCCCTCGGCGGCCAGGCCGACCAGCAGGTGCTCGGTGGACACGTACTGGTCGTCCAGGTCCTCGGCGCGCTTGCCGGCCTCGGTGAGCACGGCCATGGTGTCCCGGGCGAGCTGCGGTGCGGACACGGTCGAGCCCATGGCACTGGGCAGCGCGGTCAGCTGCCGGCGGGCGGCGGCGGTGACGGCTGCGACGTCCGCGCCGACCGCCTCGAGCAGGGGGCGGGCGATGCCCTCCGGCTGCTCCAGCAGGGCCAGCAGGATGTGCACCGGCTTGACGTCCGGGTTACCTGCGGCGCTGGCCTGGCGGATCGCGGCGGACAGGGCGTCCTGGGTCTTGCTGGTGAACTTGCTGGCATCCACTGCTGGCGTGCTCCTCTCAAAATGGTGACTCGTACAGCATGCACTAAGTTGAGTCTATTCCACTCAGGTTTGCTCCGGGAGGCCGGGTGCGGCCCGGGCGGCGCGGGGAGCCGCGCGTGGCGGACGGCCGCTGCGCCCGGAGCGTCCCGGCGGGCCGTGCGCAGCCGGGGCTACCTTCTCGAGGCTCCCGCGTCCCCCGTCCGTCCGGTCTTGCGGGTGAGGCCCAGCAGGGTGCGGGCGGGCCCGCTGGGGCGCTGGCCGGCGGGCCAGACCGCGCGCAGCGGGCGGTGCAGGTCGACCCCCTCCAGCGGTACGGACACCAGCCGCCCGGTGGCCAGTTCCTCGACCACCACCAGTTCGCTCAGGCAGACCGGCCCGGCACCGGTCATCGCGGCCGCCTTGAGTGCGGTGGAGGAGGCCAGCTCCAGTCGGGGCGGGGCCGTGCCGCCGAAGGGCGTCAGCGCCTGGTCGAGCACCTCGCGGGTGCCGGACCCCGGCTCGCGCAGCACCAGCGGGGTCGCCGCCAGTTCGGGCCCGGTGATCACCGAGCGGCGCGCCCAGGGGTGGTCCGGTGCGACCACGACCACCAGCCGGTCGGCGGCCACCACCGCACCGGACAGCCCGGCGGGCGACCGCGGGCCCTCCACGAAGCCGAGGTCCGCCTGCCCGGCCAGCACCTGGGCGGCGACATCGGCGGAGTTGGCCGTCCGCAGCGTCACCGCCGTGCCGGGGTTGGCCTCGTGCAGAGCCAGCAGCCACCCCGGCATCAGGTACTCGGCCACCGTCAGGCTGGCCACCACCCGCAGCCGGGCGTCCCGGCTCCCGCGCAGTGCGTCGATGCCCGCGTCCAGTGCCTGGGCCGCCTCCACCACGCCGCGCGCCCACTCCACCACCAGCTGCCCGGCCTCGGTCGGCCGTGAACCGCGGGGCGACCGCTCCAGCAGCGCCACCCCGATCTGCCGCTCCATCCCCTTGATCCGGGCGCTCGCGGCCGGCTGGCTCACGCCCAGCTCCGCCGCCGCCCGGCCCACACTGCCCAGCCGGGCCACCGCCAGCAGCAGTTCCAGCGCGCCGAGCTCGGGAACGTGGGTTGAGAGAGCCATAGGGCCAGCCTATGTCTTCATCGGCCGGGCCGGGCCGTGCCGTCGCCGACCCCGGCCAGGTGGCCCCACCTAGCAGTTGTCAAGTGCGCGTCAGCAAGTACAAATGCTGGTAAAGACGGGGAAACCCCATGGCCGCCCGGCCCGGCTCCCTGCATGTTCCTGCACTTGCGGGAACCTGCAACCGGACGCCACTTGTTCCGTCAGCCTCCCGCTGTGAGGGTGGAGCCACGCCAGGTCGTCCAGGCAACCGCAGCCTGAGGACGGCGACTTGCTCTTCAACGTGGGTGCGCAGGGTCTTCGGACCATGCCGACGCGCATCGGGGGGAAGAGCGCCGGACGGGACGCCATGTGTGGTGATGGCCCCCGGAACCGGAGTCGGAGAGGCGTTGCTGCTCCGCCTCTCCGAAAGCGCCTCGGCAATGGCGTGCCGCAGCGGGCTTCCCGCGGGTTTCAGAGCGCAGCCGCGCCTGGCCCCGGGGGGCCCGCAGCTACAGGGCTCCAGCGACTCCGACGGCCGAGCCTGCTGAGATCATGATCCAGAACGGCAGAGGACGGCAGAGGGAAGTCGGCAGGGGTGCTCGAATTGGGTGCGGATCCGGTGGCCGACCAGGGATCCGGAGTACCGGGTGAGGCCGCCCGCCGGCTCTATCTGGCGGTGCTCGCCGAAGGCGGCCGGATACCGGCCACGGGCATCTCCGCCGCGGACTCGGCGGCCCGGGACGAACTGGTCCGGATCGGCCTGTTGATGGAGAACCCGCTCGACGACGCGTACTTCGCGGTCAGCCCGCGCGCGGTGGCCGAACGGATCGGCGCCCGGCTGCGCTCGTCGGCCACCCGCCTGCTGCTGGAGGCGGAGGAACTCCCGACCGTCCTGGACGGACTGGCCCGCGCGTACGACTCGGTCCGAAAGCCCCCCGTGGACCCGTTGGCACCGGTGGTCCTGGAAGGCGGCGAACGGATCCGCCACCGGGTCGCCGAACTGGTCTCGGAGTGCCGGCACGAACTGCTCACCGCCCAACCGGGACCGAGGCAGCCCGAGACCATGACCCTGGCCCGGCGCCAGGATCTGGAGCTGGTGCGCCGGGGTGCGTCGCTGCGCGCGCTCTACCAGCCGGTGGTGCTGGGCGAACCGGCCACCGTGGACTACGCGGTCGCGATCACCGAACACGGCGGCGAGGTCCGGGTGTTGGACGAGCCGTTCCAGCGGATGATCATCATCGACCGTGCCGTGGCCGTCGTCCCGGCGGCCGACGACCACAGCCGGGCCGCCTTCCTCACCGACCCGGCCGTCCTGTCCTTCCTGCTCGCCGTCCACGAGCGGGACTGGGCCCGCGCCGATGCCGTCCGCTGGTCCGCCCCCAAGGCGCGGACCACTACCCACTCCGCCCCCGACCGGGTCGGCCGCCTGCTCGCTGCCGGCCTCACCCAGCGGGCCGTCGCCACCCGGCTGGGACTCGGCGAGCGCACGGTCGCCGGACACATCGCCCGGCTGCGGGCCCGCTACGGCGCCCAAACGCTTTTCCAGCTCGGATGGTTGATGCGGGGTGAGGGGCGTGACGGTGAGTGAGGCCGGGCTGGTCGCGTTGCCGGACGAGGCCGAGCGGGCGTTGTACTTCGCGGTGCTGGAGCAGGGCGGACGGGTGCTGTTCCGGGACGTCGCCGAGTCGGACGCGCCGGCGGTGCTGCGGCTGCTCGAGCTCGGGCTGCTGGTGCACCACACCGAGGACGCCTCCCTGACGGCGGTGAACCCGCGCTCGGTCGGCGAGCGGATCAGCGCCGGGCTGCGGGCGGCGGGCACCCAGATGCTGGTTCAGGCGGAGCAGATGCCTTCGCTACTGGGCGAGTTGACCGAGGCCTACGACGCCTCTCCGCGCAAGGTGGACCGCTCCAGCGAGGTGCAGCACGTCGACGACATGGAGGAGATCCGGCATCGGATCCTCCAGATCGAGGCCGACAGCCGAGAGGAGATATCGGCGGCGCAGCCCGGACCACGGCCGGCGGGACATCTGGCCCAGTCGATGGAACGTCTGCGTCGGTTCCTCGACAGGGGTGGCAGCAGCCGGACGATCTACCAGCCCGAGGTCAGGGATGATCCGTCAACTCTCCAGTACGCGGCGGTCACCAGTGAATGGGGCGAGCAGATCAGGATCCTGGCCGAACCGTTCACCCGCATGCTCATCTTCGACCGGCGGATCGCGGTGATCCCGGCCGCCGCGGACAACAGCAGTGCGGCGTTCATCGAGGACCCGGCGGTGGTGGCCTTCCTGGTGGGCGTGTTCGAGCGGGACTGGGAGCGGGCCGAGCGGGTCCAGTGGCGCAGCGCCAAGCCGGAAGGCGGCGCGGTCCCGGCCCATGAGCAGGTCGGCCGGCTCCTGGCTCAAGGGCTGACCCAGCGGGTGGTAGCCGGTCGGCTGGGGCTGAGCGAGCGCACGGTCGCGGGTCATATCTCCCGGCTGCGCGAGCTGTACGACGCCCAGACGCTGTTCCAACTCGGCTGGCAGATGCGGGGAAGCGAGGTGCCGTCGGGTGAGTGACGCGCGGTGGTCAGCCGGTCGCTACCTCGGAGCCCCAGTAGTCGAACGGGCCGGAGGCCGGGCGCTCCTGGCGGGGCGTCGGGAACGCGTCACCGGGGGCGGTCCAGAAGCCCTCGCGAAGGGAGAGGGCCATGCCCGCCCAGTCGAGCGCGGTCTCCACGGTGTGGCGCAGCGCCTCCTGGGACCAGGTGTCGTCGAAGACCAGCGGCAGCACCGGTGCGACCTGCTCGATGGTGGCGATCAGCGGGTTGTGCGTGATCGCCTCGTCCACCAGCAGCACCACCGGCTTGCGCAGCGCGGAGGCCCAGCCGAGCTCCAGGCTCACACCGGCCGAGAGCGGGGCGCCGACGTAGGCGAAGACCAGGTCGGCGGTCTGCAGCGCGCGGAAGTCGGACGGCACCCGGGGCTCGGGGGCCCGTCCCTCCACGGTCCAGGCGTCGCTGTGGTGAGCGCTGTACACGGCCGCGCCGCTGCGGAGCAGCGTCGAGCGGAGGGTGGTCAGCCTGGTCCGGCTGGCCAGGGTCACCACGCTGTCGGCCGGACCGGTCAACCGCATCAGCGGCGCGGCCAGGAACACCCGTGCGCGCCGACCCTCGGGGGTCTGGACGGCGCGCTGGCGCAGGTAGGGCTCACTCATGTCGACTCCGGGGGACGGCCGACCGGGTATCGGGGGATACCGGCAGGCTCTGTTGATGGGGGCAACTCAAGCAAAAACTTGATGGTGCGCTGCTATCTCGAGATATTTGAAGGTACATCGGCAAGAATGGCGATCTTGGCGAGACTATCGGGAGCGAACTGATCGTCCATCGAGGGCGGCGGCCGCGTCCAGGTTTGCGTCCTGTCATCTGGATGCCTGGCAGGGAGATGACGCACTGTCGACGGGCTGACGGATGACACCGCCTCGCAAGTGCGGCATCATGTGGGCGCCAGTTCTATAAAGTTCGACTCGCGAAACTTGCAGAAAGGGGTGGGTCGTGTCTGGTATGCGTCGGTTTGTCCGCAAGATCGTGATGCCGGTTGCCACCACTGCGACCGTGTTGGCTGCCGGCTTCCTCTCAGTGAGCATCGCGCAGGCGCCGAGCGGCACAACGCAGGCTGCGGGCGTCCAGGTGCAGAACGCACCGCAGGTCACTGCCAGCGATCTCAACTGGGGCTGAGGGGCCGGTCGCGGTCGTTGAGGTGGTTCCCGGGCGTGGGGACTGAGTCTCCAGGTGGGCGGCTGTCCCCCTGCAGATGCCGGGAACACCCCTTCCGTCGGGAGTCGGGAGTCCTCCCAGCGTTCCGCTGCTAGTCGGGCTCCTCGCGGTGCGTGCGTCCGAGCACGTAGCCGAGCTGGAACAGGGAGTCGACGTTGTACTCCTCCCGCATTTCCGCGATATGCCGCGCGAGCGTCCGTTCGCTGATGCCGAGTCTGCGCGCGATGACGCGGTGATTCGTGCCGGACAGCAGCAGCTCGATTATGGTCCGCCGGAGGCGGGACACCACCTGCTGTGGGACGGTGCGATTGCCGTCGAACTCCAGCGCCCGACTCCAGTTGCGCTCGAAAACCTCCTCGGCGAGGAAGTTCACGACCGCCTGGTCGTAGATGAAGGCGGCCAGATCATCGCCGGCCACGGGGATTACGGCGAATCTCCGGTTGACGACTATGAGGCGGGCGTAGGGCTCATCGAGTGTCCTGAACTGCCAGCCCTCCCCGGACAGCTTCGCCACGTAGTCACGGGTCGGCTGATGGTATCGAGTGCTGGCGTTGTAAATCGTTCGCATCGTGGCGCCGTGCTGAACGCTTTCCAGATCCCGCTGGAGGCTTGAGGCCAGGAGTTCGGGAGGTCGCGGTCCGCCGGGCTGCATGGCAAGGCCCTCGGTGATTCCACCCGCCATACCCTGCTGAAGCCGCTGATTGATCAGTGCTTTCCCGCGGACGTATTCGATTGCTCCGCCGGTCTTGTCGGGGGTGTGAAAAGCCTCGGCGAGTTCACTGAGATCGAGTGGCAGGGAGACGGCGCGCGAAAGCAGATCGAGTGCCTGGCGCTGCCATATCGAGCTCAGGCTGGCTGACAGCTGGGCCGGGTCGACAGCCAGTAGCGCATCTGGTTCCTCGCTATCGGGGATAAGGAGCCCGAGTTCCAGCAGCTCGGCGAGAGCGGTGCTCTCGCCGAATTCGCCGTGGCCACTGAGCAGGCGGCCATTCTCGCGGATTGCCTTCAGGTAGAGGGCGCGCGCATCCGTGGACAGGGTCCGTGGTCCCGGGACATGTCCTGGCTGCTCTCGCCCACCCATCTGCGGCTCCCTGTCGTCGGCCGGACAAGCAGTCCGTGTGACTCAAAGTCTGGTGCACCAGGGATCTTAAGCTGTGATCACTGTGTGTCAGCTGGGATTTGATGATGGTCTGAGCAACCAGCCCACCGGTGAGTACTCTCCCATTACAGGCCGGCCGCCGATACCCCCCGATGGGAGGGATGGTCGGCGGTCGGCTGTGACGGTCCGTTACGTTCTACCGCTTCGGCCGCCACACCACCAGAGCGCTCGACTGCTGGACCTGCTGGTACGGAACGAGGTCCCGGCGGTACGAGGCGTGGACGGCGGCCTCGCGCTGCTGGAGGGTGATGGCGGCGTCCTCCAGGGAGCCGACCAACTCGGCGATGCGGGACTGGAGGGCGGTGACCTGGTTCTCCAGCTCGATGATGCGCTTGATGCCGGCCAGGTTGATGCCCTCGTCCTGGGACAGGCGCTGAACGTCGCGCAACTGCTGGATGTCACGGGCGGAGTAGCGCCGGCCGCGGCCCGCCGTCCGGTCGGGGCAGACCAGGCCGAGGCGGTCGTACTGACGCAGGGTCTGCGGGTGCAGGCCGGACAGCTCGGCGGCCACCGAGATGACGTAGACCGGGGTGTCCTCGGTCAGCACGTAGTTGGTCCTACCCGCGGGGTTGGCACGGGACGAGGAGGCCCGGCCCGGGCGGGGACCGCCCGGGAGCCCCTCCCCGAGGCCCGGGCCGATCGGGTTGCCGGAGCCGGTCTGGTCCTGGTTCATCTGCTCACGCTCCCTCCGCCGCCTTGAAGAGGGCGGCACGCGGGTCGTCCGAGGCGGTGGCCTCGCGATAGTGCTCCAGTGCGCTCAGTGCGTCGCCGGTGACGTTCTTGGGGACCACGACCTCCACGGTGACCAGCAGGTCGCCGCGGGTGCCGTCCTTGCGGGTGGCACCCTTGCCACGAGCCCGCATGGTGAGGCCGTTGGCGCTGCCGGGCGGCAGCTTCAGCTTCACGGCGGGGCCGTTCAGCGTCGGCACCTCGATGGTGCCGCCGAGCACGGCCTCGGGGAAGCTGACCGGGACCGTCACGGTGAGGTTGTCGCCCTTGCGGCCGAAGACCGGGTGCGAGTCCACGTGGACCGTGACATAGAGGTCGCCGGGCTGGCCACCGCGCTCGCCCTGGGCACCCTTGCCCTTGAGCCGGATGCGCTGGGCGTCCTGCACTCCGGCGGGGATCCGGACCTGCATGGTGCGGGCGGAGCTGGCGCGGCCGCTGCCGTGGCAGACGGTGCACGGGTCGTCGACCAGCATGCCGCGGCCCTTGCAGTCCCGGCAGGGGTCGGAGAGCGCGAAGGCGCCCTGACCCCGGCTGACGGTGCCCGCGCCTACACAGGTCGGGCAGACCCTGGGCGTGGTGCCGGCCTTGGCGCCGGTGCCGGAACAGCTACGGCACGGGG
Organism: Kitasatospora sp. NPDC001175; assembly: GCF_053598215.1. NCBI lineage: Bacteria > Bacillati > Actinomycetota > Actinomycetes > Kitasatosporales > Streptomycetaceae > Kitasatospora > Kitasatospora sp. NPDC001175. The sequence continues at coordinate 17,970 of NZ_JBSFJU010000075.1, forward strand.
CCTGACTGGTCATCCGGAGCGGGACGGTGGCACCGTCCACGGCCTCCTCGAAGCTCAGCGTCACCTCGGTCTCGACGTCGGCGCCCCGGCGCGGCTGGGCCTGCCGGCCGCCGCGGCCCCCGAACAGCCCGCCGAAGACGTCGCCGATGCCCCCGCCGCCGCCCTGCGAGCCGCTGAACAGGTCGCCGAAGTCGAAGTTGTAGCTGCCGCCGCCGGCCCCACCGCCGCGGAAGCCGCCAGCGCCGAACAGCGACCTGGCCTCGTCGTACTCCTTGCGGCGCTTCTCGTCCGAGAGGACGTCGTACGCCTCGGAGATGTCCTTGAAACGCTCCTCGGCCTTGGCGTCACCCTTGTTGGCGTCGGGGTGGAACTCCCGGGCCAGCTTGCGGTACGTCTTCTTGATCTCGGCGGCGGTGGCGTCCTTGGGCACACCGAGGACCTTGTAGTAGTCCTTCTCCACGTAGTCCTTGGTGCTCATGGCTGCCGCCACCTCCCAGGCCAGAAAAACCGGTCAATGCTCGCGGATACGGCGCTGCGGAGCCGTCCGTCGCAACGATGGACGACGTACGACTCCGCAGCGCACAGAGTGTCAGCTTTCGGCCGCACCGTCACCCTTGTCGGACTCCGACTTCTCGGAGGCCTCCTGGGCGGACGTGCTCTGGCTCCCCGGCTGGGGCTCGGCCACCGCGACCATCGCCGGGCGGATGATCCGCTCGCCGATGCGGTAGCCGGGCTGGAGGATCTGCACGCAGGTGTCCTCGGTGACGTCCGAGGAGTAGCTGTGCATCAGCGCCTCGTGCATGGTCGGGTCGAAGGGCTCGCCCTCCTTGCCGAACTGCTGCAGGCCCAGCTTGGCGACGACCGTCTCCAGCGAATCGGCGACGGACTTGAAGCCACCCGTCACCTCGCCGTGCTCGCGGGCCCGGCCGATGTCGTCCAGTACCGGGATCAGGGTCTCCAGGATGTTGGAGACCGCGATCTCGCGGACCGTCAGCCGGTCGCGCTCGACCCGCTTGCGGTAGTTCTGGTACTCGGCCTGGAGGCGCTGCAGGTCGGCCGTCCGCTCGGCGGCCTCGCGCTTGGCAGCGGCGACCTCGTCGGCGGAGGCGTCCGCGACGGCCTCCTCGGCGGCCTTGAGAACGGCCTCCTCGGCGGCGGAGTCGTCGCCGGGCTTGCCGCCCTGGCGCTTCTCCGTCATGCCGCACCACCCTTGGGCTTGTCCTCGTCGACGATCTCGGCGTCGACGACGTCGTCGTGGGCGGCACCGGCGGCGGCGTCACCGGCCGGGGCGCCGGCGGCCTCGTTCTGTGCGTAGAGGGCCTGGCCCAGCTTCTGCGCGGTGGTGGAGACCTTCTCGGTGGCCTCGCGGATCGCCGCGATGTCCTCGCCCTTGAGCTTCTCCTTCAGCTCGGCGATCGCGGTCTCGACCTCGGTCTTGACCTCGGCCGGGAGCTTGTCGGCGTTGTCGGCGATGAACTTCTCGGTCGAGTAGACGAGCTGCTCGCCCTGGTTGCGGGTCTCGACGGCCTCGCGGCGCTTGGTGTCCTCCTCCGCGTACTGCTCGGCCTCGCGGCGCATCCGGTCGACCTCGTCCTTCGGCAGCGAGGAGCCGCCGGTGACGGTCATCTTCTGCTCCTTGCCGGTGCCGAGGTCCTTCGCGGCCACGTGCATGATGCCGTTGGCGTCGATGTCGAAGGTGACCTCGATCTGCGGCAGGCCGCGCGGGGCCGGCGGCAGGCCGGTCAGCTCGAACATGCCGAGCTTCTTGTTGTAGGCCGCGATCTCGCGCTCGCCCTGGTAGACCTGGATCTGCACGGACGGCTGGTTGTCCTCGGCCGTGGTGAAGATCTCCGAGCGCTTGGTCGGGATCGTGGTGTTGCGCTCGATCAGCTTGGTCATGATGCCGCCCTTGGTCTCGATGCCGAGGGACAGCGGGGTGACGTCCAGCAGCAGGACGTCCTTGACCTCGCCCTTGAGGACACCGGCCTGCAGCGAGGCGCCGATGGCGACGACCTCGTCCGGGTTGACGCCCTTGTTGGCCTCCTTGCCGCCGGTCAGCTCCTTGACCAGCTCGGAGACGGCGGGCATGCGGGTCGAGCCACCGACCAGGACCACGTGGTCGATCTCGGACAGCTGGATGCCGGCGTCCTTGATGACGTTGTGGAACGGAACCTTGCAGCGCTCCAGCAGGTCCGCGGTCAGCTGCTGGAACTGGGCCCGGGTGAGCTTCTCGTCCAGGTGCAGCGGGCCCTCGGCGGAGGCGGTGATGTAGGGCAGGTTGATCGAGGTCTCGGAGGACGAGGACAGCTCGATCTTGGCCTTCTCGGCGGCCTCGCGCAGACGCTGCAGGGCCATCTTGTCCTTCGACAGGTCGACACCGTGGCCGGCCTGGAAGACCTTCACCAGGTGGTCGACGATCCGCTGGTCCCAGTCGTCACCACCGAGGTGGTTGTCACCGTTGGTGGCCTTCACCTCGACGACGCCGTCGCCGATCTCCAGCAGGGAGACGTCGAAGGTGCCACCACCGAGGTCGAAGACCAGGATCGTCTGGTCGTCCTTGTCCAGGCCGTAGGCCAGGGCGGCGGCGGTCGGCTCGTTGACGATGCGCAGGACGTTCAGACCCGCGATCTCGCCGGCCTCCTTGGTGGCCTGGCGCTCGGAGTCGTTGAAGTAGGCCGGGACGGTGATGACCGCGTCCGCGACGGTCTCGCCCAGGTAGGCCTCGGCGTCGCGCTTCAGCTTCTGCAGGATGAAGGCGGAGATCTGCTGGGGGTTGAAGTCCTTGCCGTCCAGGTTGATCTTCCAGTCGGTGCCCATGTGGCGCTTGACCGACCGGATGGTGCGGTCGACGTTGGTGACCGCCTGACGCTTGGCGACCTCGCCGACCAGGACCTCGCCGTTCTTAGCGAAGGCGACGACGGACGGCGTGGTCCGGGCGCCCTCGGCGTTCGTGATGACGGTGGGCTCGCCGCCCTCCAGAACGCTGACGACCGAGTTAGTCGTACCGAGGTCGATGCCGACCGCACGTGCCATCGTGGATACCTCCGACGAGAAGTTGAGCTTTACGGGCTCAAGCATGCACGAGGGGCACGAACGAGTCAACAGCTATGAGTCGAGTCGACTCAACTTTGCTGCGGGAGCGGTCCGCCCCTTCCGTTTTCGCCTGAATGAGTGAGTATGGCCTTACGTGACTGCCGCCATATCTTGAGCACCTTCTGGATCAGTGCTAATGGACGGTAAGGTCCGGCCGGTGGGTGGTTAAGTTACCCACGAGTACACTTGACCGACCTATACCTTCACCGCCACTGGAGTACGGAGAAGCCGGATGCAGCTAGCAGCGATCCTCATCTCACTGGGCACGACCGTGGTCGGCGTGGCGCTGTTCGCTCGTGCCATCGCGCAGATCTACCGGTTCGTCCGGCTCGGCCAGCCCGTCCCGGCCGGATCGAGGATCAACGACCCGGTGGCCCGCACGGTAACCCTGATCCGGGAGTTCCTCGGGCACAGCCGGATGAACAAGTGGGGCGTCGTCGGTGTCGCCCACTGGTGCGTCGCCGTCGGCTTCTACGCGCTGATCCTCACCCTGGTCGGCGCGTTCGGTCAGCTCTTCGATCCGGACTTCGAGGTCCCGGTCGTCGGTGACTGGACGCCGTACCTGGTGTTCCAGGAGCTGCTCGGCCTGGTGACCTTCCTCGGCATCGCGGTGCTGACCGTGATCCGCCAGCTGAGCCTGCCGAACAAGGCGGGCCGCAAGTCCCGCTTCGCGGGCTCCAACATGGGCTTCGCGTACTTCATCGAAGCGGTCATCCTGATCATCGGTGCGGCGATCCTGACCCTGCGCGGCCTGGAGGGCGCGCAGGCCGGGGTCGACCACTACTCGGCCGCGTACGTGGTCTCGTACCCGCTGGTCAAGGCGTTCTCCGGGCTGAGTGTCGGCACCCTGCACAACCTGCTCTGGCTGACCGCGACGGTCAAGATCTCGGTCTCCTTCATCTGGATGATCACCGTCTCGCTGAACACCGACATGGGTGTCGCCTGGCACCGCTTCCTGGGCTTCCCGAACATCTGGTTCAAGCGGAACGCCGACGGCGCGGTGGCGCTCGGCGCGCTGCAGCCGATGACCAGCGGCGGCCAGCCGATCGACTTCGAGGACCCGGCCGAGGACGCCGTCTTCGGCGTCTCCCAGGTCGAGCACTTCTCGTGGAAGGGCATCCTCGACTTCTCGACCTGCACCGAGTGCGGGCGTTGCCAGTCGCAGTGCCCGGCCTGGAACACGGGCAAGCCGCTCTCGCCCAAGCTCCTGATCATGTCGCTGCGCGACCACGCCTTCGCCAAGGCGCCGTACCTGCTGGCCGGCGGCGGCAAGGACATGGAGGGCGAGGAGAAGGCGACCGCTGAGCAGCTGGCCGATGTGCCGGCCGCCGCGCTGGCCGAGGCCGAGCGCCCGCTGATCGGCACCGCCGAGGAGAACGGCGTCATCGACCCGGACGTGCTGTGGTCCTGCACCACCTGCGGTGCCTGCGTCGAGCAGTGCCCGGTCGACATCGAGCACATCGACCACATCGTCGACATGCGCCGCTACCAGGTGATGATCGAGTCCTCGTTCCCGACCGAGGCCGGGACGATGCTCAAGAACCTGGAGAACAAGGGCAACCCGTGGGGCATGGCCACCAAGGCCCGCCTGGACTGGGTCAAGGAGCTCAAGAAGGAGACCGGCATCGAGGTGCCGATCATCGGCGAGGACATCGAGCCCGCCGAGGTCGAGTACCTGTACTGGGTCGGCTGCGCCGGCGCCCTGGAGGACCGGGCCAAGAGGACCACCAAGGCCTTCGCGGAGTTGCTGCACACCGCGGGCGTCAAGTTCGCGATCCTCGGCAAGGAGGAGTCCTGCACCGGTGACTCCGCCCGCCGCCTGGGCAACGAGTTCCTGTTCCAGATGCTCGGCGCGCAGAACGTCGAGACGCTGAACGCGGCGCTCGAGGACGCCCCGGTCAAGCGGATCGTCGCCACCTGCCCGCACTGCTTCAACACCATCGCCAACGAGTACCCGCAGCTGGGTGGCCACTTCGAGGTCATCCACCACACCCAGCTGCTGCAGCACCTGATCGATGAGGGCAAGCTCATCCCGGTCAACCCGGTCGAGGGCCTGATCACCTACCACGACCCCTGCTACCTGGGCCGCCACAACAAGGTCTACAGCCCGCCGCGCGAGATCATGGACAAGGTCCCGGGTCTGCGCCAGCAGGAGATGCACCGCCACAAGGAGCGCGGTTTCTGCTGCGGCGCCGGTGGTGCCCGGATGTGGATGGAGGAGCGGATCGGCAAGCGCATCAACACCGAGCGCGTGGACGAGGCGTTGTCGCTCAACCCGGACATCGTCTCCACCGCCTGCCCGTTCTGCCTGGTGATGCTCTCCGACTCGGTCAACGGCAAGAAGAACGAGGGTGCCGCAAAGGAACACCTGAAGGTGGTCGATGTGGCCCAGCTGCTGCTCGACTCGGTGAAGGCCCAGCCGGTGCCGGATCCGGCGCCGGTCGAGGTCTGACCTGCGGCGTAGCCGTCGATGTTCGGCCCCTGTCCCCTGCCCGGGGATGGGGGCCGTACTCATTCCAACCGTCTTGATCTTTGTCGACCGTTAATGTTCGTTTAAGCAGCTGGTCGATCGTCCGTGGGGTTCTTCAATGATTCAGTGATAAAGATCAAGCAGCCGTTGGAACGTGCCTGCTTTGGAAGGAAATACAGTAGGCGCCTACGGGCCCGCATCGGGCTTCCGAGCGACGGCACCAGCCAGCAGACCGGCCGGGCCGCCGTGCCGGAACGGCCATCACACCGGAACAAGGGGAGAAGCGCGGACCATGACCGAAGCGATCATGCTGGTCGGTGGAAAGGGCACACGACTGCGCCCGCTGACCACCCACACTCCCAAGCCGATGCTCCCCGTCGCCGGAGTGCCCTTCATCGCGCACCAGCTGGCCCGCGCCGCCGCGGCCGGGGTGACCCGCGTCGTGCTGGCCACCTCGTACCTCGCCGAGGTCTTCGTCGACCACTTCAAGGACGGCAGCCCCTACGGGATCGAGCTGGTCTACCTCACCGAGAAGGAGCCGCTCGGCACCGGCGGTGCGATCCGCAACGCCGCCTCAGGCCTCACCTGCGGCCCCGACGAGCCGGTGCTCGTCTTCAACGGCGACATCCTCTCCGGCGTGGACATCGCCGCGCTGCGCGACGGCCATGTCGCCACCGGCGCCGACGTCACCCTGCACCTCACCCGGGTCGAGGACCCGCGTGCCTTCGGCCTGGTGCCCACCGACGAGAACGGGCGGGTGCTGGAGTTCCTGGAGAAGCCCGAGACCCCCGAGCAGATCGTCACCGACCAGATCAACGCCGGGTGCTACGTCTTCACCCGATCGGTGATCGACCGGATCCCCACCGGCCGCGAGGTCTCCGTCGAGCGTGAGACCTTCCCCGAGCTGCTGAACAGCGGCGCCCTGCTGCGCGGCGTGGTCGACACCTCGTACTGGCTCGACCTGGGCACTCCCGCCGCCTTCGTCCGCGGTTCGGCCGACCTGGTGCTCGGCAAGGTCGACTCCCCGGCGGTGCCGGGACCGACCGGTGAGGCCCTGCTGCTGCCGGACGCCGACGTCCAGCCGGGCGCGGTACTCAGCTGCGGCACGGTGGTCTCCGACGGCGCGGTGGTCGAGCCCGGCGCGATCGTCGAGGGCAGCGTGATCCTGCCCGGCGCGGTGATCAGCGCGGACGCCTTCGTCAAGGACTCCATCGTCGGCGCCTACGCCACGATCGGGGCCCGCACCTCGCTCGACGGGGCCGTGATCGGCGACGGCGCGATCGTCGAGGCCGACAACGAGCTGCCGAACGGTATCCGGATCGCCTGCGGCACCCTGCTGCCGGTGGGCGCGGTCCGTACCACCGCGGGCCCCGGCGGCTGCCCGGCCGGCGAGACCTCGGCGGCCGTGGTGCACGCACCGGCGGTCGGCGCGCAGCGGTAGCGACTCCGGGTGCGCGGGGCGCGTGAGCGTGCGGGCGCGCGGGCGTGCGCAACCGGGTGCGCGGGGCGCGTGAGCGTGTGGGCGCGCGGAAGCGGGTGTGCGGATCCGGATGTGCCGGGCGTGCGGCACCGGGCGTGCGCGGAGCTGGGTGCATCGGGTACGCCAGGCGTACAGAAGCGGACGGATCGGGCGTAAGGATCCGCCGTATGCACCGGCGTGTCACAGCGATGCTGCAATCTCTCCCCGACCTGTTGATCAACGGACACCCGGTCAGCGCCACCGGGTACCGTCGATGCGTGGCTGGCAATGGATACGACAACGGACAGGGCGCCGCAGACCCCCGGCTGGGCTGGCCGGCGGCGCCCGGTGGGCCATCGGGCGCGCCTACGCAGGCCGGGCAGTACGGGCGCGGGCAGCAGGACGAGCCGCCGTACGCGTCCGGTCAGCCCGAGTTCTTCACCGCGCCGCACGAGGCGTATCCGGGCGGCGCGGGGGCACGCGGGGGCGGGCCGGCGGCACAGCCGGTAGGACCATCGGCGGACGAACCCGGTCACACCCGGGCCTTCGCCATCGGCGAGCAGCCTTACCCGTACGGCGAGCCGCCGCACCAGCAGCCGTACGAGCCGTACGGGCAGGGCTACCCGGACCAGGGGCAGTACCAGGGGCAGCCGCAGGGCTACGGCCCGGGTTACGACGAGCCGCAGGGCTACCCCGGGCAGGACAACGTCGCGGTCTACCGGGCCGGCGGCCAGTCCTCGCCGCACGTCGGCGGGCCGCGGCTGCCCTGGAAGCAGCTGTTGGTGGGCATGTACCGGGAGCCGGTCAAGACCTTCGACCGGATGCGGGACCACCAGGTGTGGCTGCCCGCGCTGTCCGTCTCGCTGATCTACGGCGTGCTCGCCGTGCTCGGCATCGGCGCCACCCACAACGACGTGGTCAACTCCACCTTCTCGGTGGCGCTCTGGGCGATCGTCGTGGCGGCGGTCGGCTTCACCCTGGCCGGCGGCATGCTCGGTGCGGTGACGTACGCGTTGGCCAGGCAGCTCGGCGGGGACGGGCCCTGGCAGTCGACGGTCGGCCTGGCCGTACTGATCGGCTGGACCACGGACGCACCGCGGCTGCTGTTCGCCCTCTTCCTGCCCGCGAGCAACGTCGTGGTGCAGGTGCTCGGCTGGGGGACCTGGCTGTTCTGCGCGTTCCTGCTGACCAGCATGGTGCGCCGACTGCACGACCTGCCCTGGGGCAAGGCGGCGGGCGCGGCGGCGCTGCAGCTGGTGGCGCTGCTGGTGCTGATCAAACTGCCGACGCTGGGCTGAGCCGGGAGCGCCGGGACCGGCGGGCGATGGTCGCAGCTCCGAGGCCGGTGTCCTGAGCCGAGCTGAGCCGAGCCGAGCCGAGCCGAGCCGAGCCGAGCTGAGCCGAGCCGAGCCGAGCCGAGCCGAGCCGGGTCGGTGCGGGTACGGGCGGAGCTAGGGTGGGGGCTGCCCCGCTTCCTTCGACGGTGCCTCTCCACCCTCTCTTCCCGTGCACGGAGCCCACGAATGACCCTCCTCCCCACCACCCACGTCAGCTTCCCGGCCGGGGAGGTTAGCGGCGAGTCGACCGTGCTCGCCGTGCACGCGCTGGCCGACGGCCGGTACGCCGTGGTCACCGAGGCGACCCCGTTCCACCCGCTCGACCACACCTGGCCCGACCAGCCCGCCGACCTCGGCGAACTCACCGTCGGCGGCGTCAGCTACCCGGTGGTGGACTGCCTGACCGGCGCCGTCGGCCCCGAGGGCGGCGAGCTGCTGGTGGGCGCCGGGATCCCGGTGCGGCGGGGCGACGAGGAGTGGTCCTGGCTGGTGCTGCACGTGGTCGAGACGGAGCCGGCCGACGCGGTCGGGCAGCTCGCCGAGCTGCGCGTGGACGCGGACCGCCGGGCCCTGCTCTCCGCCGCGCACAGCGGCTGCCACCTGCTCGCCCTGGCCCTGAACGCCGCCCTCGCCCCGCGCTGGCGCAAGGACCCGGGCCGCGCCGACGCCTTCGGCAACCCCGACTTCGACAGCCTCGCCATGGCCTCCTCGGTGATGGACACCGAGGCCAGCACCGACACCTACCGGCTCGGCAAGTCCCTGCGCAAGAAGGGCTTCACCACGGAGGCCACCGAGGAGTACCCCGCGCTGGCGGACGCCCTCCCCGAGCTCACCGAGGCCGTCAACGCCCAGCTCGCCGCCTGGGTCGCGGCCGACGCAGTGGTCCGCATCGAGGTGCCGGGCCCCGAGCTGACCGCCCGCCGCCGCTGGCACTGCGAACTCCCGGCCGGCCCCGCCGAGATCTTCTGCGGCGGCACCCACCTGCACCACCTCGGCGAACTGGCCGAGCTGCGCACCGAACTGCTGCTCTCCGAGGACGGCAGCGAGCTGGTCGCGGTCACCCGCCCGAAGCGGGCCTGAGCATGGCAGAGGGGGCGTACGGATCTGTCCGTACGCCCCCTCTGCCGTCTGACGTCACACCTGGGTGCGGTGGAAGTTCACGTGCGAGCGCGACGGCGTCGGGCCGCGCTGGCCCTGGTAGCGCGAGCCGTACCGCTCGGAGCCGTACGGGTGCTCGGACGGCGAGGACAGCCGGAACAGGCAGAGCTGGCCGATCTTCATGCCCGGGTAGAGCTTGATCGGCAGGGTGGCCACGTTCGACAGCTCCAGGGTGACGTGCCCGCTGAAGCCCGGGTCGATGAAGCCCGCGGTGGAGTGCGTCAGCAGCCCGAGCCGGCCGAGGCTGGACTTGCCCTCCAGCCGGGAGGCCACGTCGTCCGGCAGCGTGATCACTTCGTACGTCGAGGCCAGCACGAACTCGCCCGGGTGCAGGATGAACGCGTCATCACCCTCCGGCTCGACCAGCCGCGTCAGGTCCGGCTGCTCCTCGGAGGGGTCGATGTGCGGGTAGCGGTGGTTCTCGAACACCCGGAAGAAACGGTCCAGCCGGACGTCGATGCTGGAGGGCTGGACCATCGCAGGGTCGAACGGGTCGATCACGACCCGACCCTTGTCGATCTCGGTACGGATGTCCTTGTCAGAGAGCAGCACGCTTCGAGAGTACGTGCACACGTGGGCCCCGGCCGAATCCGGCCGGGGCCCACGTCGTCCGTCCTGCCCTGTGGCAGCCCGGTTCCCCGCCACTCAGGCCAGGAACTGAGCCGCCTCCAGCCGCATCGCACGCGCCAGTTGCGGCGCCGACAGCTCGCTCACATCGGCCGGAACCGAACTGCGCAGCCGTCCGCACCGCGGACAGCGGATCAGTCGGCCGGGACCGAGCCGGCCGGGGCCGAGCTGCTGCATCGGGAACGTGCTGGTGCTGAACAGGTGCCCCTCGGCACAACGAACGACGGTGCGCTGCTCCATCGATCCCCTTCCCATTCTTCCCCGTACTCGCGCCACTGCGGCGGTAGCGCCGCACGGCCGCGACCCCCTGTGGAACCGCGGTCCTGCGAAGCTGCCATCCCCCAGGAGACAGCCGTCCCGGCGGATCGGTCGTCCTCATGGAACGCCCGGTCCTGCGGAACTGCCGTACCCGTGGCCGGTGTCCACACGGGCCCCTCGCCCGGGACAGCGACACATTAGGGGATGTTCCGGACATTCCATGCAGCGGCTCGCCGCCCCGCCCATCCCAGCGGGGCGGCCCACACAGTACGCCTCACCCCACTCGCGCGCATCGACCCGACGCCGCGTTCACGCCAGACCCGAGCGCCCTCTCGGATGGGGTAGAGTGTGAAGCGGTCGAGCAGTCAGTGACGGCTCGTCAGGCGGGCGTAGTTTAATGGTAGAACATGAGCTTCCCAAGCTTAGAGCGCGAGTTCGATTCTCGTCGCCCGCTCCAGCAGTAAAGGCCCAGGTCATACGACCTGGGCCTTTCGCGTTGTCTGGACCGATCCGTCCCCGCCGTGCCAGATCCGTGCCAGAACGCTCCGGAACAACGGCCGCCCTCGGTCGGGGTGTGCTCGGCGGGGGGCACCGAAGGCCGTCGTCAGTCGGCAGTACCGAGGGCTTCGGCGAGACGGGCGTCTTGGTCGGGCGAGAGGCCGAAGCGGATGCTGCGGGGGCTGTAGGAACCGCCGCAGAGCAGCGCGCGGCTGGCGTGGGCGGGGCTGCTGGCGTCGCTGAGAGGAGAGCCGGCTCCTTCGGAGTACCACATCTCGCCGTCCCAGAAGGGGTGGTCGAGCAGGGCCTCGGCGAGGGCGTTTCTGTCCTTGGCTGGAGTGCCGATGACGGCAAGGGTGCCGGCCATGGCCTTGGTGGAGCCGACTGGCAGGTCGACGTCGCCGAGGATCGGCAGGAGGAGGATCAGGCGAGCGTGGGGCTCGATGATCCCTGGTCTATCGCTGGGGTGCCCGGCGATGTGGGCCAGCTTGAGCCAGGCGAGGCTAGGCCGAAGAAGTGGCCCTCGATGCTGGCGAGTGGGGCGATGCGGTCCCAGCCGGTGCGGAAGTAGTAGTCGATCCCCTCGTCCTTCGTGAAGCGACTGTTCTTGAATTAGCTCGGGAGATGGTTGACGAGATCCCGTCTGATCCATGTGATTGGGTGGGATTTCTGCCTTCTGTGAGTCCGTTTGAGGCGGTGTGCGGACTCGGTGGGCCGGCTTGGTCAGCGACCGGACGTCGCTGACCAAGCTGGCCTTCACCTGCTCCGGCCAGCTGTTGGAATGCGCACGCCAGGGCGGCGCACTCCGGCTCGCAAACGCCGTCCGGAGGCGGCAGGGTGTCTGATGATGCCTCAACGGCTTTGGGTAGTCGGTGTGTTCTGCCAGGATGGCTGGGTGCCTGACTATGACCTGACCCGGCTTGGTACTCGTGCGTTCGAGCAGATGGTGGTGGCGCTCGCGAGGGAGGAGATCGGGTCTGGCGTGCAGGTGTTCGGCGATGGTTCGGACGGTGGTCGGGAGGCCACGTTCGAGGGGACGATCACCTGGTCGGCGACCTGTGTGGGGGAGGCTGCGGCGCCGGATGCCTGGTCGGGTTTCACTGTGCTGCAGGCGAAGTTTCAGGTGAAACCGAAGCCGACGCCGCTCGACAATGCGGTGTGGCTGCAGCAGGAGATCCGCAAAGAGATCGGCAACTGGGTCAAGGCCGCGCGGAACGGTACCCGGACCCGCCTTCCGGACTACCTGATCTTCGTCACGAACATCGATCTGTCAGCCGTTGCCAAGTCTGGCGGGATCGACTCGATCAACAGCTTCGTGAATAGCGAGCTGGGCAGCGAGGACGCTGTTCGGGCCCGCCTCGCGGTCAAGGGGTTCGCAATCTGGCATGCGGACCAGCTCAGGTCCATGCTGGACGCCCACCAAGACGTCCGTTGGGCATTTCCTGGACTGCTCACAGCTGGGGACGTGCTGTCGATGCTCAGCAATGAGACGGTGCGTCTGGGATCGCTGGAGGTGCGTGACCCACTGCGAGAGGAGTTGCTGCACTCCCTCAAGGCGGATCGGTGGGTACGGCTGAGCCAGTCCGGCGGTCCCGGGGACGCCAAGCTCTGGCTGGACGACATCGCGATCGACTTGCCCGCCAACATCGAGGATGGCGGTGGGCACGTCCAGGCGGTGCGCCACGTGCTGGAGATCGGCGACACGGTCCCCCTCTCTGTCAGCCTTGGGTGAGACGTCCCGCTTTGTCGGGTTAGCCTGAGAGGGCCCGAGTAGGAGTTCCATCCCTGATGACCAGCAGCAAT
>NZ_JBSFJU010000076.1:0-30489 GCF_053598215.1 Kitasatospora sp. NPDC001175
GAGCGGTGGGGGACCAGGTACACGGCTCGCGGCAAGGTCATCTGGTCCGAACAACCACTGACCGCGCCCGAGTTCCAGTTCGAGGCGATGCTGCTGTAACCCCCGGACGCTGGCATTCGGTGCCCGGACCTGTGGGACTGGACCCCATCGGAAGAGGCGATCGGATGCTGGACAGGCGTCCCTTCCGGGGAAGGCGTTCAGTCGGTGGCTCCCGCGGGGCTTTGCCGGTTGTCGCGGCGGCTCTTCCGTGTGAGGGAGTCGCGGCTGATGGGCGTTGACGGCTCGGGTAGTGGGGCGGGCTCCGTACGGGCGGAGTTCGTCGCCAGCCGGGACGGTAGCGAGCATCTCGGTGTCGATCGCCCGGCACGGGCGGGGTGAGGAGGCGTTCACCCTGCTCCTCCCGCAGATCGAGGACTGGTTCCTCGCCGCGGCCCTGGTCGACGTCGCCGAAGGCGCTGGCCGGGACGAGGACGCCGCCGCGCTGCTGGCCGCCCGCATCGAGGCGCCACAGGGCAGCGAGGACCCGTCATGCCGCCGCAGCGGCGTCAAACCGGACAACGCCGTCTACCTGCTCGCCGCGATCCGCGAACGCCAGGGCCGCATTGACGATGCGATCGCGCTGCTGCACTCCCGCGACCACGGCCAGCTGGCAGACCTGCTGGCCCGGCACGGCCGGATCGAGGAGCTGCGGGCGTACGCGGCGACCGAGCACCACGGGCGCGCCGCGCAGCGTCTCGCGGAACTGCTGGAGGAGCGCGGTGACGTGGAGGGCGCGATCGCCGTGTACCGGCAGCCGGGGGATCCGCAGGCCCGCCGGCGCTCCGGGGCGGTGCAGCTCAAGGAGCTCCTGGTGCGACGCGGCCGGGGCATTGAGGCGATCGAGGTGATGCGCTCGCTCGGGGACTCGCCCGGTGGTGCGGAGGACTGGATCGTCCGCAGCCTGTGCGCCCTGTACGCCGACCACGGCCGTGCCCAGGACGGCCTGGACTACCTCGACGCCCTCAAGGCGCACCATGGCGAGGAGGAGTGGGGCTTCTTCGAGATGCGGCTTCCGCTGATGGCCGCCTGCGGTCGGCGTCAGGAAGCAATCGACTTGGCGCGAGCGCATCCGGAGGGTGACACGTGGTACGGGGCGTCTTCCATTGCCGAGCTGCTGGCCGACGATGGACGCATCGAGGAGGTCGTCGCCGTACTCGAACCGCACCCCGACGGTAACCGCAGCGAGCTGGCCTGGTACCTCGTCGACCTCGGACGCGTCAAGGACGCGGTGGCGCTTCTTCAGCAGCGCTAGCCCAGACCGGCCGAGCACCTTTCGAGTGGGGCGCCCGCCGACGCGCCCCACTCCGAAATCGCATGCCCTCTGGGGGCCGAGAGCGGGAACCCGCTGGCGCGGGTCCCTTTCGGGGTGGGGAAGCGGCCGTGTTCGGCGGCGTAGGCGCGGGCGTGCTGCACGCCTGTCGTGAAAGCCCCGTCGGGTGTGTGGCAGCCCCAAGTGCCGGCGTGCCGCGGTCGGCTGGCTCCAGGTCGAGGCCCGCGGCGAGTCTGGACACGGAGGACAGCCGTGGGCTCCGCCGGCCGGCCTCCAGCACGCTGATCGCGTGCGCGGACTCACCGGACCGCTCCGCGAGTTCCTCCTGAGTGAGACCGGCCCGCAGCCGGTGGCGCCGGAGCGTTTCCCCGAACTGCCCAGGCACGTGCGTCCCCTGCCGACAGTCGTCAGACACGGCCGGCGTCCCCATGGTTCCCGTGCCGTCGGTCAGTCCATGACCGTAGACCATCGCGGTGACGAAAGACCATACGAACGCCAACTCAACGCCATGGGATCGGCGAGGGCGGTGCTCGACGATGGTTCTCGTCCAGGAACGGCGTCCCTGCGGGGAAGCCGGCGAGGCAGAGGAAGCGGGAGACGATGAACATGAGGAAGTCCGGGCTGAGGCGGCGTCTGGCCGGCGTCGGCACCTCGGCCGTACTGGCGGCCGGTCTGGTGACAGGCATCTCGGGCACCGCCCACGCGGGAGGCTACGGCTGCAACGGAAACCTGGTCTACTCCCAGGACTTCACGGGAGAAGGCGACTACGCCAACACCGTGGTGGCGACCGTCTACGGCTACTGGGACGGTAGACACAACTGCGAGGTCGCGGTGAAGAAGGTGTTCGTCGGACAGCGGACGCGTACCGGCATCACGCTCTGGTCCAACGTGGACAGCCCGAAGGACGACACCGACTACTACACCACCTACGCCGGCCCGGTCTCGGTCTACGCGGTCGGCTCGTGCGTGTGGGAAGAGGTAGACATGTGGGACCCGGCCGGCCACGAGATCGCCCAGACCTTCAACGGTCAGCCCCACAACTGCGGCTGACCGCAGTCATCCGTCGCACTTGAGGGAGACCTCCAGCCAACAACGGGCCTCGCCCTGCCCCTGGAACCACCCCGGTGCGTCCTACCGGAGCGGTAACCCGCCGCCCCACCCTGCAGCGGGACTCCGGCCGCCTCGGGATGCGGCGGCGATACGGTCGGCCGCTGTCATGTTCTCCAGCCAAGTCAGTGCACCAGAAGCCATGACGGAGAGATGCCGTGTTTACTGGAAAGTCCGTACTCAAGCGGGCCGCCATCACCCTCAGCGCCGCGTCCCTCGTCTCGGTCGCGTTCATGACCACGTCGGCCTCGGCGGTCTCCGACGACAGTAATGGTGCCGCCGCGCTGTGCGGATCCGGCTACCGCCCCCTCGACGAGATCGACCTCAACTCGGAACACGTCTACCTCTCGTACAACGGCGGCACCGACTGCGTCGTCACCATGCATGTGCCCGGCGACTGGGGCTCGCCGATCGATGACACGAACGCGTGGGTCGCCACCACGCCCAACCCGCCGTCGTCGCAGTCCGACTCGGGCACCTACTCGTACTACGCCGGGCCCGTGTACGTCTACGCCCCGGGCCAGTGCATCTACTGGGGTGGTGGCGACTACTGGGGCCAGTTCAGCAAGGGCCCGGACCACTGCATCTGAGCCTCGCACTTGTCGTGACGGCCCGTCGGTTCTCCGACGGGCCGATTCGGCTTCTGCGCCCTGCACGCCGATGAGGGAGCACGGCTCCAGTGCGACGAACCAGGTTCAGCTCCAGTCGAGTTGGCTGCTTGGCATAGGGGTCACCCGCGCGGAATTCACGGGAACCGCTTTGCGACCGCCTCTGCGATCGCGGCCGGTTCATGTTCCTGAACGAAGTGCCGCGCGTGTGGCAGCTCGACTACGTCGAGGTTGGTGAAAGCCGCACGCATCCGCGGGATGCAGGCGTTCGGACGGAACACCATGTCCCGCATACCCCACACCAACAGGGCAGGCTTGTCACCGAGTAGGACGGGTACGTCTCGGGCGAGCTGGTCCAGCAGCGGGCGCGCGGCACGAATTTCCTTCGGCATCACGGCGAGTCCGCGCCGGGCTTCCGGGGTGGGTTGCACCGCGCGGTAGTGGTCGGCCTCGGCTGCGGTGAGTTTGGGGCCCAGTTCTGCGAGCAGGACGCGCTCGACGAGGAAGTTCTGTTCGAGTATCCGCCGCCGCATCGGACGGCTGCTCATGATCATGCTGAACGCCCGATTCGCCATCGCTTCGATCGGCCAGAACACGGTGTTGCCCAGCACGATCCCCCTCACCCGATCCGCGCGGGCGGTGACCGCGCCCAAACCGATAGGTCCGCCCCAGTCCTGTCCCATCAGAACGAAGCCGTCGAGCCGCAGATGATCGATCAGCTCGCCAATGACCGCGGTGTGCTCGGCGATCGTGTAGCCGAAGCCTGCTGGACGTTCGGACAATCCGAAACCCGGATAGTCGACGGCGACACAGCGGTAACGGTCGCGCAGGCGCTTCACGATGTGACGGTAGAGGAAACTCCACGTCGGAGCGCCATGACAGAACAGGAGCGTCGGCCCGGTCCCCTCATCGATGTAGTGAACCCGCCCGACGGACGAGTCGAACCAGCGCGACTGGAAAGGGTACAAACCCCCGTCAGGAACGAAGTCGATCAGCATTGGCCCCTCCCCTCGATCCCACACTACATATGCAGTACCGGGCGCGCCGTAGCTTCCACCGAAACCGCCACCCCCGACCGTCAGTGCAGTGGCCGGGCGCACTGTGCCAGCGGTGGAGACGCCCGGGGACGGTCATCAAGGAATCGGCGCGGCGCCGGGACGGCCATCAAGGTTGGCGGCCGGACGTTCCCGGGAGGACCACGTCGGGGCGCAGGACGACCAGGTGCTCGCCGGCGTACGCGGCGGGGTGTGCGAGGTACGGTCATGCGGTCACCCCGGCGGCCCACTGCGGCCGTCGGCCGAACGGACGAAGGAGACCGGCATGCGACCCGAGTACCCGGCACCGGAGCAGCCCGGGCTCGCCGGACTGTTGCGGGCCTGGCGCGCGCGGGCCGGCCAGCGGTCGGGGCGCGGTCGGCCGCTCGCCCAGGTGGAGGTGGCGGCCGGGGCCGGGATGAGCGAGCGGTGGTACCGCGACCTGGAGCGCGGTGCGATCCCGCGCCTCGATGCCCGGACCCTGGGCGCGCTGGCGGACGCGTTGCGGCTGTGCCCGGACGAGCGGGCCACCGTTTTCCTGTACGCGGCCGGCGGTGAGCCGTTCCCGCCCGTAACGCCGGAGCGCGGGGCGGGTGAGTTGGCGCCCCTTCGTCGGCTGCTGGCTCAGCACGAACCGGAGCCCGCGTTTCTCACCGACCACGTCTGGAACGTACTGGACCACAATGCCGCGGCGGCACACTGGTTTCCGTGGATTTCCGAGCCCCGGGCGAATGTGGCCCGCTGGGGGCTGACCGATGCGCGGGCCCGGGAACAGATGGCCGACTGGCCACGCCACGGCCGGGCCTTTCTGGCCATGCTCCGTTTCGCGATGGCCCAGTACCCGCGCGAGGAAAGGCTGCGCGCATTGCTGGACGAGGCGCTGGCCGATCCGGAATGCCGGCGGATCTGGGACGCCGGACCGGTCGTCATCGCCCACCGGGACGGCCACGACGTCCGGCTGCGGCTGCCCCAGGTCGCCCCGGAGCCGGTCGAGGTCGTCGCTCGGGTCCTGCTGCCGACCGGTTGGCCGGGACTGCGCCTCACCCTACTGGAAAGCGCGCCGAATGCCACACCACTCGACCGGCAAATCATTGCCGGTCGGTGAACGCCGTTTCCGATTGACACTTCTTCGGGCGCATTGACAGGATCTTCGCCGTTCCCGGTGATCACCTGACCTTCTGTTCCGGAGACGGCTTTGAAAACCCGCCGCAGCACCGACCATTCACGTACCCTCGGGGAATCCGCGGAATACCGGAAGGGAATTCCCGACCGCCGGGCACGGCACACCATGCTCCTTTCCTGCCTGCTGGTCTTCCTGGCCCAGTTGACCACCACGATCTACCTGCCCTCGCTACCGGAGGTGGCCCGGCACTTCGGCACCTCGGGCAGTGGCGCCGAGCTGTCCGTCTCGTGCTTCGTGATAGGCGCGGCGGCACCCGTCGTACTGTGGGGCGTCGCGGCCGACCGATACGGCCGCCGCGCGGCGCTGCTCGCCGCGCTCGCGCTGTTCACCGGCGCCGGCGCGGCGCTGATGGTGACCGGCTCGCTGCCCGTACTGCTGGCGCTGCGCACGCTCCAGGGGGTCGGAGCGGGCGGCAGCGCGATCATCGCCCGGATCCTGGTGCGGGACCTCGGCAGCGGCACCGAACTCGCCCGGCGGCTGTCGGTGCTGTCGATCGCCTTCATCGGCGCGCTGGGCGGAGGCCAGTTCCTGGGCGGCCTGATCGACCGGTACGCACGCTGGCAGACGGGCTTCGGGGTGCTCGCGGCACTCGGGCTGGTCGCGATGCTGGGGACGCTGCTGCTCCCGATGGAACCGGCCTCCGCCACGCGGACGCCATCGGCCGACGTCTGGCGCAACTGCCTGGCCATCGCCCGGACGCCCGGCTTCCTGCGGCCGGCCGCTGCGGGAGGTCTCGGGTTCGCCGCGCTCGTGCTGCTGCAGCAGGTCAGCCCGTTCGTGCTGCAGCAGCACTTCGGATTGTCCGCCGAGGCCAGCGGCACTCTCGGGCTGCTGCTCGGGGCGGCGTACCTGGCCGGAGCACTCACCGTCAACCGCCTGGTGGCCAGGGTCGGTCCGGAGCGCCTGCTGCGCAGCGGGCCGCTGGTGGTGACCGGCGCCGGGGCGCTGCTGACGGTGCTCTGGTCGTTGCCCCGCCTGCCCAGCGGTGCTGCGCTGGCGGCGTTCACGGCGCTGTGCTGCGCGGTCGCCTTCGGCCAGTCGGTGCTGTTCCCGAACAGCATGGCCACCGCTGTCGGCGCGGTGGCGGACCCGGGTGCGTACGCCATGTCACTGTGCGGCTTCCTCCAGCAATCGATGGCGGGCGCGACGGCGGCCGGTGCCGTCCTCCTGCACGGCGAGGTGCTCTGGTCCGCCGCGGTGGCCGGACTGGGCCTTGCCGCTTGGCTGTTGACGCATCCTCCGCGCCGCGCCCGGTGAGGCGCGGAACCCTCAGCGGCGTAGCGCGTCCTGGCAGCCGACGTCGCGGACCACCCGGCGCAGCACCTCCGGTGCCACCGCGCACTCATCCTCGGTGACACCGTCGTGGATCTCCGAACGGACCTGTCGGAGCAGCCCCCTGGCGCGGGCGGAGGCCTCCCGTTGAAACGATCACAGCGAAGAACGGATACCCTCTGATGCGCCTTCGCGACCTCCCCGCTGCCGAGCGGGTGCCAGATCGGCGCGGCCGGCCCGCGCTGGATGAGGTCCACGATCCGGGCGGCGCCTGGCTTGGGGCGGAGGGGGCATCTCGGCGGTGGCCGGGTTCTCTTCGGCGGCCGTAGCCGAATCATGGGGTGCAACACGACCGGAACGTGCAGCGTCGGCCCCTACCTGGAGTTCCTCCGCACCTCTGACACCAAGAGCGTGTGGAACCGCGTCCACCTCGATGTCTGCCCCTACCCCGGGGACGACCCGGCGGCAGAGGAAGCCCGACTGCGCGCCCTGGGCGCCACCGACCCTGGTATCGACCAGTCCGCAATCTCCTGGACGGTTCTGGCCGACCCGGAAGGCAACGAGTTCCGCCTCCTCACCCCTCGCTGACCTTGAGCGACGGCTCCGGCCGCTTTCGGGTCAGCGGCGAAGACCGCGTGGTATCAGCGCACGCCGCCGGGGACGGGACGGGGGTGGTGTCCCCGGGTGACCCAGCGCGCGCGTCATTGGACGCCAGGAAGGCCACGAGCGGGTCGTAGTCGTCGACGGTACCCGGACGGCCCCGGCGCCTACGGCGGCGCTACGCGCTGACCTTCGGCCACCGTGGACAGTCCGTCCCGCCCCTGGAACTGGCCGTCCATCGGGCACCCCTGTGGCGCCCGGCCGCAGGTCAGGTGCCCCATGGTTGGGGAGATCCATCGAGCAGGTGTGGGGGGAACTCCCGATCAGGGGGTGGCCGGTCTCGAAGAGCGCCATCACATGATGGGGCTCTTCGAGACCGGCTGCCTGGTGCTCATGGAGAGCCTGGACGGTGCGTGTCGCGTGTTCCGGTCGCCGCCGCCCGTTCGTGCCGGCTGCCCGGCGTGGCCGTTGTCCGGGGCTGGTCGCGGGCCTGTTCGACTCCGTTGCTCGTTGTCGTCCGCCGGCTTGGATCCTGTCGTTGTCGTCTTGCGGCGGGGGGGCGTGGCAATGAGTCGGTTGGTGCGGGGGTTCAGCGGGCGCTGCCGAGGTTCCGGTCGGCCTCGTCGCCTTCGAGCATGAGGGTGGTTTCCTCGATGCGGCGGAAGCGGCCGTCGGGGGCGAATTCGGCGAAGAGGTAGACCTCCATGCGGACGGTGGAGCCGTCCTTCTTGATGACCTCCATCGTGTGGCGGTCGGCGTAGCGGTCGCCGGACGAGAGTTCGTCGTGGACCTGGACGGAGCCGCCGGCGACGACGGTGCGCAGGTGGGCGATGTGGGCGAGGAATTCGGTGCGGTCGGCCCAGCTGCCGTCGGTGCGCTGGCGGTAGTCGGGGGCGAAGTGGCGGTCGGCGGCCTCGTCGAGGTCGAGCCCGGGGGTGAGGAGCAGGTCGGTGAGGGCGGCGCGTGCGTCGGTGCGGTTCATGGGGTTCCTCCGGTTGCAGGTGGTGGTGGCCCGCACGGTGAGTGCACGGTGCGGATGATGCGTGCCTTAAGCACGCATTTACTGTAGCAGAAAAAGCGTGTGTGACGCACGCTAATCTTGGGGGTGACGAACGCAGGGGCGACGAACACAACCGGGAACGGCATCGCCCGCGCCCTCGGGCTGCTCCTGCGGCGGGGCACCCGGGCCCGCCCCTACATCCACCTGACCGACGCACTGGGGGAGGCGGTCGAGCCGGCGGCGAAGAGTCCCCGGCCGGCGGTGAAGGGTCGTTGCTTGACGAAGCGGCACGGGAGGCGGGAGGGCTGCTCCCCGCGTATGGAGGATCCGGAACTGCGGGTCGCGGGGGCGAGTACGGCGTATGAGGCGAGGTGGCCGACGGTTGAGAAGGCGCTCGCGTCGCCGACGTCGATCAGGATGCGGGCACCGGTCCTGGTCCCGATGCCGGGCACGGAGGTGAGGATCTTGGACAGTGGGTGCTCGTCCAGCAGCTCCTGGATCCGCTTTCCAGGAGCTGCTGGACGAGGACGACCCGTAGGGAGTTGGCCAGACTCGGCACGATCAGTGCGGCGGCCTCGGTGCCCGGGACGACGACGGTCTGCTCGTCGAGAGCGGTGAGGATGTCCTCGACGAGGTGCCCGAACATGCGCGGGGCCAAGGGTCGGGCGACGCTGAGCAGGCGGCGGCGTCAGGCCTTGCGCAGGGTGGCCGGGAAATCGAACCGCTCCAGTAGGGCCGGCACCCCCGGGTGGTCTTTCTGGCCGGGAGGCGCCCCCAGAACACGCTCGCCTCCAGCCTTCGGCCGGGAGGTGCCCCGCCTTGCGATGCACGCCTGGATGGGGGTGCTCAGCGGCACAGGGTGCGCAGGGCGGTGAGGCAGTCCGCGGCCCGGCGCAGCGGGTCGGTGTCGGTGCTGGCCCAGGCGATCCGGGCGTCCGGCCGGATCAGAACGGCGGTGACGTCCCGCCAGATCGGATCCGCTGCTTCGGTGTTGACGGTGACTGCCCGCTGTTCCAGACCGACTGCGGAACACGGCGTCCGCGTCCCGCCGAGGTCCAGCAGTAGTGGCCGGCCGTGGTGCATCAACGGGTGGGCGGTGGGTGCGTCGGCCGTGTCCAGGGCGAGGCCGGCCAGTCGCGTGCCGTCCAGGGGGTGTGCGCCGGGTGCGGTGTCGGCGGGGAGCGGGTCGTCGAAGCCGGCGATCCGGCGGGCCCACTGGCGGTTGGTCTGCGGTTCGGCCAGCGCGGTGGACCAGACCTCGCGCAGCGCGATCTGCTCCGGGCTCGCCGCGGCGAACAGGGCGAGCTGCGCGCGGGTGTTGTCGATGACGGCGCGGGCGGCCGGCCGGCGCTCCGTGTCGTAGCTGTCGAGCAGTCCGTCGGGCGCCCGGCCCTGGAGGGTGGCGGCCAGCTTCCAGCCCAGGTTGGTGGCGTCCTGGATGCCGAGGTTCATGCCCTGCCCACCGGCCGGGAAGAACATGTGCGCCGCGTCCCCGGCCACCAGCACCCGTCCGGCCCGGTACCGCGCGGCCTGGCGGGTGGCGTTGCCGTAGCGCGACAGCCACCGGGGGTTGCGGATGCCCAGGTCCCGTCCCAGTAGCGTGCGGGTCTGCTCGCGTACCTCCTCCAGGGTCAGCGGTTCGCCGGTGCCGTGGTGCATGGTGGCGGTGGAGAGGCCCGCGAGCCGGTGGACGCCGTCGCCGATCGGGGCCGCCAGGAACGAGCCGGCCGGCCCGGTCGCGGCGAGCGGGGCGGTGGGCGGGTCGTCGAGTTCGACGTCGGCGAGCCATCCGGTCAGGGTGGTGTCCTGACCGGGGAAGTCGATGCCGGCCGCCTGGCGCACCGCGCTGCGGGTGCCGTCACAGCCCACCACCCAGCGGGCCCGCACGGTCCGGTGGGTGCCGCCGGCCCGGATCACCACCTCGACGGCGTCCGAGTCCTGGGTGAGCGAGACGACCTCCTCGCCGCGCAGCACCCGGGCGCCCACGGCAACCGCGTGCTCCTCCAGGAGCTGTTCGGTGACGGACTGACCGAGCGCCAGCATGAACGGGTGCACCGCCCCGACTGTGGAGAAGTCCAGCCTGGTGGTTGCCGCCCCGAAGTGGCCGGTCGGCACCGGGGTGCCGCGTTCGATGAATCGCTCCGCGAGTCCGCGGGTGGCGAAGGTGTCCAGCGTGCCGGCCTGCATGCCGACCGCGCGCGACCGTCCGTCCGGTGCCGCCCGGCGTTCCACGACGGTCACCTCCACCCCGTGCAGGCGCAGCTCCGCGGCCAGCCAGAGCCCCACCGGGCCGGCCCCGGCGATGAGCACGTCGAGCATGACAACCACTTCCTCTCGCTCTTGTCCGTTGGACAAGGAGGAGCATGCCCTAGAATTGTCCATTGGACAATAGGGGCGTGGAAGCCGACCGGAGGGGTGCATCGGATGGGTACGACACGGAGCGAGATCGTCGCCGCCACGCTGGCGGTCCTTGACGAGCACGGGCTGGACGGGGTGACCATGCGCGCCGTCGCGGCCCGGCTCGGCGTGCAGCACAACACCGTCCGCTGGCACGCCTCCAGCAAGGGCCGCCTGCTCGAACTGGCTTCCGACGAACTCCTCGCGCACTGTCTCGACGAGCCGCTGCCCGAGGCGTTCCCCGACCGGCTCAAGGAACTGAGCCGCCGCTGCCGCGCGGCGCTGCTCTCCCGCCGCGACGCCGCCAGGATGGTCGCGGGCGTCTTCGCCGCCGAGCCCCGCACGCTGCGCTACGCCGACACCGTGATCGCCACCCTGCTGGCGGCCGGCCACCCACCGCGCACGGCCGCGTGGACCCACTGGTCGATCTTCTACCTGACCCTGGGCCTGACCCAGGAACAGCAGGCCGCTCAGGAGACCGCACCGGCCCTCCTCCCGGACCAGGTCCCGGCCGACACCTACCCGGCCCTGGCCACTGCCCTGCCGTACGTCGGCCCCGACAACTTCGACCAGCGCTTCGAATTCGCCCTCGACCTGATCATCGCCGGCCTTCCCCCGGCCGAGGGGGTCAGTAGTTCGGTCGCCCGACGGCGACGCTAAGGCGGCCAGTCCGCTCGAGCGTGGCAGACCGGATGGTGCGACGGGTGTCAGGCGAAGTGCCGGACGGTCGCCGGATCGGCGGGCTCGTACGGGTGCCACTGGTCTGCGGCGGGCTGGCCGGTGGCCACGAAGGCCGCTACCGCCTGGGAGAACGTGTGGGCGAGAGAGCGGGTCGCGCTGGTGGTCTCGCCGAGCATGGGGCTGTCGGGGTAGTCGTCGACGGCGTTGAAGAAGAAGGGGAGTTCGACGCAGTGCGTGGCGCCCAGGTGTGCGGGGTCCGGAACCGGGGTGTAGTCGAATTGGTAGACGTAGGTGGAGTTGTCGGCCGCGGCGTGGTGGTCGCCGATGGCGAGGGTGCTGTCGCGGAACACCCAGATGACCTGGGCACAGCGGCACTCCTACCCTTCAGGCCAGTGCCGACCCTCAGACGGGCCTGATGGCAGCGAGCTGCTCGGCGAAAGGCACCACGTCTGCGAACGGATCCGTCCGCGCCCGACGGTGTCGAGCACCGCCGGCAGGCGTTGATCGGCGGCACCGCCTCGTCGATGCCCTCGTACTCGGCCGCGGCGTAGACGATGCGCCCGCCGGTGACGGTGAGGACGGACTCGATGTGGGCGATGTCCTGCTCCGGGACGGTGAAGAAGTCGTCGGAGAGGATGGCGAGGTCGCCGTAGAACCCGGGCTTGAGGATGCCCTTGACGTCCTGCTCTCCGGTGAGCTCGGCGCCGGCCCGGGTGTACATCGTCAGCGCCGTGGCCCGGTCGACGCGGTTCTGCGGCGGGTAGATCGTCAGATCGCCGACCGTCCGCCCGGCCACCAGCCAGTGCAGCGCGACCCACGGGTTGTAGGAGGACACCCGGGTGGCGTCGGTGCCGGCGCCGACGGTCAGACCGCGTTCCAGCATCGCGCGCACCGGTGGTGCCTCGGCTGCGGCTCCGGCACCGTATCGGCGCACGAACGCCTCGCCCTGGAAGGACATCCGGTTCTGGACCGACAGGGCGCCGCCGAGCGCGGCGACGCGGTCCAGGCTGTCGCGCGAGACGGTCTCGGCGTGGTCGAACAGCCAGCGGTTGCCCGCCGGGAACAGGCCGTCGGCGGCGAGCTTCTCGAAGACCGCGAGGTCGCGGCGGATCGTCTCGTCATAGGTGGCGTGCAGGCGAAAGCCCCAGCCGTTCTCCATCAGCAGCCGCACGGCCTTTTCGAAGTCGCTCTCGTAGGAGCCGAGTTCCGGTCGTGGCTCGGTGAAGTTCTCGAAGTCGGCGGCCGACCAGGTCAGGTTTTCGCCGGCGCCGTTTCCGTTGCGCAGGCCCATGGCCAGGGCGATCAACGCGATCAGCGCATGCGCTCCACGGCCGTTCGTCGCGAAGGCGCAGACGGCGGCCGCGGCCAGCAGCGCCGCTTCCGTCACCAGCGTGGCGCGCAGCCACCTGTGCGGCGAGCCACGGCGCATGACGCTCTCCAGGCGCCCGGCGGCCGCGGCACCGACGAGGAAGGCGGCCAGTGACACCAGGGAGCCGGACACCGAGAACCCGGGCACGCCTGCGGCGGCGAGAAGGCCTTGGCGGATCCGGCGCTGTCGGCGCGGATGAGGATGTCGGTGCCGTGCCGGTGGGCATCGGGGATCTGGGCGAGCGCGGCATCGAGCACGGCGATGTGGTCGGCGGCCGTGTTCGCGGCGGCATTGCTGGGGCTGGCGCGACATGAAGCAGATCAGCGACCTGCGGCCCGTCTATCACCGACTCGAAGAGCGAATCCGGGCCCACGTCGTCCTGTGCTGGCTCGCCCTCCTTCTCATTCGCATCTTCGAGACCCAGGCCGGGACGACCTGGTCCGAGGCCCGCCGCGAGCTCCGCCTCCATGTTGGGACGTTCACCGGCCCCACCGGCACGTTTCAGCAGGTCACCGGCCTGACCAAGCCTCAGCGAGACTTGCTCGCCAAGCTCCGCATCCCCCACCCCAAGCAGGTCCTCGACCTCCAGCCCGCACCCCGCTGACCAGCCGAAACACCATTGCCTAGAGAAACGCCCTCCAGGCGGCCACAACCATGTCCGCGCAGGTCGGAGCCAAGATTCGGTTCTCCAGCCCGCTGAATTACGCGGAACGCGGGTACAACTGCGGCTACAACAACGTGAACTGGGGCTACAACGTCTCGCCCGCCGTGGTTGCCATCGCGGTGAGCAACATGCGGAGACAGGGGTCTCCTGGTACGAGGGCAGCCAGTTCTCGGGAAGAACGCCCCGCACAACGTGCCCGTCGACTACATTTCTGCACGGCACTCAGGGCGGTGTCGCCAGTCGGGATCTCCTGCATCGGCATGACACTATGACGTTCCGTGTGAACGCTGGCGGTAAGCCCGGTACCGCCAACCTCAACGTTGGCGGTTCCTTTGTCATCTACCGATGGGTCCACTTCCGGGGCACATGCCGTCGCCTCGGCGGTGGCCCGGTCCCTGACCGAACTCACCAATCACTCGGTGACCGTGACGGCCGTAAGCCCCTACGACGTCGCCGGACAGGCCGCGGCGGCCGCAGACCATCTCGGTGTGCCCCTGCACCCCGATCCCGGGGCGGTGGTGGTCGAGGTGAGCTTTGACCTCGACCACCACCCGGTATCCGTCGTGGTCGATGCCGCGCAGTCGGCTCCTGTGGTGGCATGGCGTCTGGCCAACGCGCTGGTTGACGTGGGCCAGGAGATCCTCGGCAGCGAGCCGTTCCCGCGCTGCCCGGCGCACCGGCACCCGATGGCACTCGGACACCGTGATGCGTTCGCCTACTGGTGCTGTCCCCAGGACCGCGAACGGGTCCTGTACCCAATTACCACGCCCTGACGGTGCTCGGCTGCCTCAACCAGGGTCGGTTCGGCCACGGACGGTAGGGACACCACAGAGCCGGGCACGATCCAACGGCTCAGCGGCTGGTTCAACCAGATGACGCTGCACGGCCGCCTGACACTGTTCACAGCGGCAGCCGTATCACTGGCGGTCCGGGTGGTCATTCCCGTGCTCGACAAGACTCCGCCGACGGTGGCAGCCCGCCTGGACGCGACGTTCCGGACACTGGGCGGGGTGCCGACCAACTGCCTGACCGACAACGAGAAGACCGTCACGGTTGAGCACGTGGCCCGGATCGCGGTCCGTAACCCCGAGCTGGTGCCGATCGCCCGCTACTACGGGACGGTCGTGCGGTCCTGCATGCCGGCCGACCCGGCCTCGAAGGGCGGGACGGAGGCGACGGTCAGGATCGCGAAGCGGGACCTGGTCCCCACCGCGGTGAACCTGCGACCCGAGTACGCCGGCTTCGCCGAACTCCAGGAAGCTTGCGAGTGCAGTCCTCTCCGCAGCGTGATTCTGCTGTGTCAGCGGCTTCTCCCGAACGCAGTGCGCTGGCGGAGTGATGCACGTCCGCCCGCTGCAGTCCCATGAGGCGAATCCACCGGTGAGCGACCGCACTGCGCGCCGATCGCGGGCTCGCGTGACATCTGTCATTACGCATACGTGACATCGGACTCTGCCCGCCCGGCTTCCATAGCAGCAAAGCTGACGGTACGTCAGCTATTCGGGGAGGGGAAACATCCCATGTCCAAACATCTCGCCGCTCTGGCCGTCACCACGGCGCTCCTTGCCGGCTCGGCCGTAGCCCCGGCCGTTGCCGCTGAATCGTCGGCGGGTACCGAGATCGCCGTCGGCAGCCAGGTCACCAACTCCATTTCGGACCACGCGGTCGGTGTCGACACGCCTTTCTGGAACGAGAACCTGCTGCGTGACGACACCCCGGAACTGATCCGCCGGGCGGGCATCCGCACGCTGTCCTTCGACGCGGGCTGGCCCAGCGATCTCTACCACTTCCAAAACGGCGGATCGCTCGGCCAAGACCCGACCGGTATCCACGCTCCCGTACCTTCGTGGGCCGCGCCGAAGTTCAGCTTCGACAAGTTCGCCGAGACTGCCCGCGTCTCCGGCGCCGGCGCACTGGTGCACGTCAACTACGGTACGGGCGACGCAAAGGAGGCAGCCGACTGGGTGCGCTACGCCAACGTGACCCATGGCTACCGCGTCCGCGACTGGGCCATCGGTGAGGAGGTCTACCTCAACGGCTGGAGCGGCAGGCCGCCGGTTGAACCCGACGGGCACCCGGACAGGTCCCCGGCCGCGTATGCGCGCAACAGCATCGAGTACGCCAAGGCGATGAAAGCCGTAGACCCGACCATCCGGGTCGGCGTCGAACTCGCCCCCTATGACCTGGCGGTACCAGACCCGCTCGGTACCAACCAGCGAGCCAAGACCTGGGACGACGCGGTCCTCAGCACCCCTGGGCTGGCCGCCGTCGTCGACTTCGTGGACATCCACTGGTACCACTCGCGATTCCTCAGCACCGATGCGGCCGTCCTGGCCGACACCGCGGCCAACCCGCCGGTCATCAACGCCCTGCGCGCCGACCTCGATCATGCCTCTGGCCCGGGACGCCGAATCGACATCGTCGTGGGTGAGACCAACGTCAACGCCGAGGACGACCCCAGGCAGCAGACCGCCGTGGGCGCGCTCTACCTGCTCGACAACAACCTCTCCCTACTGGAGAACGGCGCTTCGAACGTCAGCTGGTGGGCCCTGTACAACGGGCCGGCCGCGGCCGCTGGCGGCGGCTGGGGAGACCTCGGCCTGCTCTCCTCCGGTGACTGCGTCACCACCAAGGACCAAGGCGACCAGTGCGAGCCGCCAGTCGGCACACCGTTCCCGACCTACCAGACGATGCGGCTGCTGACCACGGCGGTCAAGGGCGGCGGCAGCACCCTCGCCACCAGTTCCACCAGCCCGACCCTCACCGGCCATGCGGTGCGCCGGGCGGACGGTGCGCTGGCCGTGGTGGTGGTCAACAAGGACCCAAACCAGGCGCAGGAGTTCCACCTCTCGCTGCCCGGCAGCTATCGAACCGAGCGCACGCTCACCTGGCGCCAGCATGACACCGCCCTCACCGTTCAGCGCGGTCTGGTACCGGCCGTCCTCGCGCCGTACTCCGCAGCGGTCATCCTGCTCAAGCCAGCTCGCTGACCATCGCGTTGCCGGTAATAAACCGCTGTACTGCCGCGGGGACCGGCCGTTGTGGGCCCAGACGGTCGCCGTTCTCGCGGCCGTCAGCATCGACGTCGTCCGGGCCGGGGACGGCCGCCACGGCGTCGTCCTGGAGCCCGGCCCGCGCGGCCTCGCGGTCGCGGTCCGCTGGCAGCCCGCCGGCCAGCACCCGCTGCCCGGCGGCGTCCTCGCCGCGGGCGCCTGCTCCCGCAACGGCCACCCGTCGGCGCCCGCCAGGCCCACAACCTGATCCTCGAGCCCAGGACGACGGACAGCCGGCCCGGCCTGGCCGCGCCGCGTACCGACGCGGCGCCGACAACCCCAACGGCTCGACCCACGAGCTTGCGCGCCGACGTCCTCGCCGCGCGCGGCGTCCTCAAGGTTGCCACCGCCGACCAGCTCCAGCGCCTGCTGCGCTCGCAGGCGACGTCGAACAAGGCGGATCCGGCAGGCGCTCGGCGACCTCGCGCGGCACGGCCTGGTCGCCTCCGACGGCAACACCGCCGCCCGGCACAAGACGTGGCGGCTCGAAGGCGCGGCCGGGCTGGACGAGGCCGGGGTGAGGTGCCAGGGCTTCGCTCGGCCAGCCTGCTGCCCCAACGTCACCGGCGCCAAAGGTTAGTTGTATGAATATAATGGTTGTATGTCCTTAACTAAGTGGTCTTCCGTGCTCCCCCCTGTCGCCCGTGGCGCCGTTGCGGCCTCACCGGACCGCCGCGGGCGCTCGAGAGTGCTCGCCATCTGCTGCCTGAGCCTGTTCATGGTCGGCGTGGACAACACGATCGTGAACGCCGCACTTCCGGCCATCCAGCGCGACCTGCACACCACCGTCACCGGGCTGCAGTGGGTGGTCGCCGCCTACACCGTGGTCCTGGCAAGCCTGTTGCTGCTCGCCGGGTCCACCGGCGACTGCCTCGGCCGCCGCCGCACGTTCCAGACCGGCCTGCTGCTGTTCACCCTCGGCTCGCTGCTGTGCTCGCTCGCGCCGGGCCTGGACTGGCTGGTCGCCGCCCGCGCGCTGCAGGCGGTGGGCGGCTCGATGCTCAACCCGGTCGCCATGTCGATCATCACCAACACCTTCACCGAGCCCCGCGAGCGGGCCCGCGCGATAGGCGTGTGGGGCGCCGTGGCGGGTGTCAGCATGGCGCTCGGGCCGCTGCTCGGCGGTGGCCTGGTCGACTCGGTCGGATGGCGCGCGATCTTCTGGGCCAACATCCCGGTGGGCCTGGCCGCCCTCGTGCTGTGCGCGCTGTTCGTCCCCGACTCCCGTGCCGAACACCCACGCCCGCTCGACCCGGTCGGGCAGCTGCTGATCGTCGTCCTGCTCGGCAGCCTCGCCTACGGCCTCATCGAGGCACCCACCGCCGGCTGGGCCTCCGCGCAGACCCTGGGCTGCTGCGCGCTCGCCGCGCTGGCGCTGGCCTGCCTGGTGCCCCACGAACTGCGCCGCGCCGCACCGCTGATCGACCCGCGGCTGTTCACCCGCGCCCCCTTCGCCGGGGCCGTCGCCATCGCGATCTGCGGCTTCGCCGCACTCGGAGGTTTCCTTCTGCTCAACACCCTCTACCTGCAGGACGTACGCGGCTGCTCACCGCTGCACGCCGGCGTGCTGACCCTGCCGATGGCGGGCGTGACCATGCTGGTCTCGCCGCTGGCCGGCCGTCTGGTCGCGGCCCGGGGAGCACGCCTACCGCTGGTTGTCTCCGGGAGCGCCATGGCCGCCGGCATGCTGATGCTGACCGGCCTGAGCACGCACACCGCCACCTGGCAACTCGTCAGCTCCTACGCGCTGTTCGGCCTCGGCTTCGGCATGCTGAACGCGCCGGTCACCAACACCGCCGTCTCCGGCCTGCCGCCCGCCCAGGCCGGGGTCGCCGCCGCGGTCGCCACCACCAGCCGCCAGACCGGCCAGGCGCTCGGGGTTGCGGTGATCGGCTCCCTGGCCACCTCGGCCGTGCACGGGCCGCTGAGCACCGGCTTCGCGTCGGCCAGCCACGTCGGTTGGTGGATCGCGACGGCCTGCGGTGCAGCGGTGCTGACGCTCGGTATCCTCACCACGGGCCGTCGGACCGGGTAGGCCGGACCCGTGGCACCGCGGTCGGACTCGGACCCAGACCCGGACCGACCAGCAGAGCGGAGCGCGACAGCGGATGAACGACAGCAGGAACGACGGCGGCCGGCCGGGCACACACACCACGGGCGACGGTGTCGAGCCCCGCCCGGACGATGACGCAGACACCGGCGTGGTGGTCCCACCGGAGGCGGCCCGGGTCTGGGCCGCGATGTCCTTCCTGGTGCTGAAGCAGGAGAACCGCCGCGCCGAGGTGGAGGAGGCGCTGGGCCTCAGCTTCTTCCGCGTCAAGGCGCTGCGCCGGCTGCTGGCCGGCCCGTTGACCATGCGGGAGCTGACCGACCGGCTCTCCACCGACAAGCCGTACACCACGCTGGTCGTGGACGAGCTGGAGCGGCGCGGCTATGTGGAGCGCAGTGTCCACCCCGTCGACCGCCGCTCCAAGATCGTCAGTCTTACCGCCGCCGGCACCGCCGCCGCCGAGCGGGCCGAATCGATCCTGACCCGCCCCCCGCGCACCCTTCTCGCGCTCACCCCCGAGGAACTGACCGTCCTGGAGCACATCATGACCAAGCTCCAGCAGCCGCAAGGGTAGGGCCTGGCTCCCCGATGGGGCCGCCCGCAGCCCCGGTGCGCCGAGCCGTCAGCCGGATCCGCCACCGGGTGCCGCAACCGCGGCGGCGGCCGGGCAGGGGGTCCTCCCGCCGGGACGTGCGTGAGGTCACGGACAAACCAGGAGGACAAGGCCCAGGACCGGGGCATTCCGGGCGGGACAACGTGCCTGGTCAAGGGACGGGACAAGGGGGCTGTCCGGATCTTGCCCGAGACCGGGAAGCCAATCGCGCAGGTCGTGAAGGAGTTGAGGATCAACGAGACCACACTGGCCAGCTGGGCTTCCCGGGCCCGGCGGTCCGGCCCCGTCGGGCCACGCACGGGGCCGAGGCGACGCAGGGCGGCCGTGGCGGCGGGTGACGTGTTCGGAATTGCTGTCTGCCTTGTACCAGGTGTCGGGGTCGGCGAGGGTGAACCGGGCGCCGTGGTGCGGGGGGTTGGCTGCCTTTGGGGCCCTCCCGGTAGCTGTCGGGAACGGGGTGGAAGAAGACACGGTCGGAGCGGGTCCGTACGACGATCTGGGCTGGCAGATCCCGCAGTAGATGCGTCAGCCGGGGCCCGTCGTGGCCGGCGTCCGCCACGACCAGGACCGGCGGGTCGCCCGCGGTCCAGTGGCCGGCGTTGATGATGAAGCGCAGCGCCTCGCGCAGTTGGCGGGAGGTGACCGCCGCGGTGTCAGTGCCGGGTTCCAGGCGCTTCGCGTCCAGCAGTGCCGTCCACGAGGTGGAGCCCGACTCGAGGGCGGCGACGAAGGAGTAGGGCCAGCCGGGCACCATTTCGTGGGTGTTCTCGCGGCGGCCGTAGGTGTGGCAGAAGGAGCGGGCGTCGCTGCGACTGGCGTCGGGCCACAGCCACGGGGAGACGTCGACGGTGAGCACGATCCGTCCGCCTGGCCCCCGGGGCAGGTTGCGGGCCGCGATCGCCGTCCGCAGCCGGGCCTGGTCCGGACTGCCGCGGTTCAAGGCCGCGTAGAGCGAGCCGTGTGAGGGCTGGTGTTCGGGTGCCAGGGCCAGTTCTACCAGTGCGCGGACGGGTCCATCGGTGCACAGCAGTGCGTCGGCTACCTCGAGCAGGGCATCCGTGCGGCGAGTCATCGCGGCGTACAAGTCCAGCCGAAAGGAGGACAGTTCAGCGTTCGCCTGCTGGGGATCGGCTTCATGAACGACACTCGACACCGGCGATGAGCAGGGCCTCGTGGTAGCTCGGAGGGTGTCCACGCCAACGAGTGGTCCAGGAGGCCCTGTTGTGGCAGCTTTTTGCAGATAGGGCAGTCGAGGCGTCAGTCAATCGATGGGTCAGACCCGCCGGCAACGTCACCGTCAGTCGATGTGAAGACCTACGGTACGGCGCGCTGGCTGCAAGCATCCGTTTATAACCAGTCGCCATACTGACTGGCATCGGGGGAGACGCCGGGGGAGACCATTGTCATGGAGTGATCATGGGCATCATGCTTGGCAAAGAACGTCGCTCGGGAGGGTTCGGGAAGCGGGCCGTCCCCGGGGTGGCGGCGACGGTCATGGCTGCTGTCGGGGTGGTGGCGGTGCCCGACGCGGAGCCCTCCGCCGCTGCCCCTGTCTCGCGCACACTGCACTACACGTGCTCGTCCGGGCTCGTCGGCGACGCCGCAGACATCACGATCGACGCGGACATCCCGACCTCGCTGGTGGCGGGCCAGCCCAGTCCGCCGTTCACCATCCGCGGGACGGTGACGGTGGACGCGAGCTTCACGCAGTACGCGGCCGTTCTCGGTGCCACGAGCGTGGACGGATCGGTGGTCGGACATGGCGCGGTAGTGGCGCCACAGGTCAATCGTGCGGAGAGCATGCCCATGTCCATTGCCAGGACGGCGATTCCGGCGTCCGGCTCGTTCGCGCTCACGGCGACCGGAACCGCGCCTACCGTGACACTTCCCCAGCCAGGGCAGGGGAAGGTGGCCATCGGGGATTTCGAGGTGCAGGTCACCCCGAGGACCGCGAGTGGTGCACTGACCTACGCAGGCACGATTGGCGCTTCCTGCGCGCTGGACTCCGGACAGGACAACGTCCTTCGGTCTTTCGTCGTGACGGAGCCTCCGACGCAGACGCCCCCGCCCTCCTCCGGGTCGACGGGCGGCAGGAACCCCGGCAGCCCGACCGGAACGCCCTCGGGCACCAAGACCGGTTCGTCGTCGGGTGGATCGGGCACGTCGGGCGGATCGGGGACGTCAGGTGGCTCCTCGGGCACGACCGGCGGTGGAACAGGTGGAACAGGTGGATCGGGCACGGCGGGCGGGGCAGGTGGAACGGTTCCGTCCCCTGGAACGGGCGGACCGAGTGCCTCGGGCTCGGCTGCGCCCACCCCGGTACCGTCGACTTCCGGCAGTGCGAGCGCGTCGGCCAGTGCATCGAGCTCCCAGCCCGGCGGTGCGGCCCCGCTCGGTACCGCCTCCATCGTCAGGCCGGTCGAGCAGCAGCACTTCCCGTATCCGCTCCTGATCGCTGCGCTCCTGATCGCGACCGCCATCGCCGCTGGCCTCTTCAGCGTCTGGCGCAGGAAACACCGGCTTCGGCAACCTGTGCTGACGTATGGTCAGGTGAGTGAGCCCGTGGCTGTCGAGGACACCGGGACCGGCACGACGCGACAGGAGGACCCCTGGGAGTGAGATCCGCTGGTGGTCTTGAGCTTTGTGCCCGCGCGGCCGGGCGCTTGCAACTATGGTCGGTGTAGTGGCGAACGTGTCCTGCAGAGGGGGCGAACGTGGTGGGTATGGAGCTGGCAGTGGGTTACCTCTTCGCGTGGGCCGTGCGCAAAGCACGGCGGGTGGCCGGGCGGGCGGATGCGGAGGTCGATTCGGCGCTGGACGCCGGGATGGACCGCCTGCACAAGGTGGTGGTCTCCCGGTTGGGTGCTGAGCCGGCGCTGGAGAGCATGATGCAGGAGGCTGCCTCCGAGCGGGAAGAGCTGACCGTACGAACCCGGAAACGGTTGGAGCTGGCGTTGGAGGACGCGGCCGAGCACGATGCGGAGTTCACCGAGGCACTGCGGCAGGCCGTGGACCAGGTCCGGGCGCTCGACGCGCCCGTCGGCCCGGAGTCCGGCAAGTACAACATCGGCGGGATCACCACCAATGGGCAGGCAGCGATCGTGATCGGCGACGGGAACGAGCAGAACAACAACTTCAAGTGACCGCTGCGGGGCCTGACGCTGAGGGGGATCACTGCCGAAGGGTCGACAGCGATCACGAGCAGCAAGAACAGCCGACAGGACAACCGCTTCGGGTCCACGTGACCACTGCGGAGCCTGACGCTGAGCGGGGCATGGTCTTCAACACCGCAATCGTGATCGGTGACAACAACATCCAGATCAACTACTTCAAGATGTTTCTCCCCGATCCGTTCGAGAGAGCGGTGCAGAAACTGGGAAGGGTGGTGGAGGCGCAGTGGCGGCGGGAAGCCCGTCTGCGCGGTCTACGGGCACCGGAGCCTTTTCCCGTTCGCTGGCGTGCGAGCCCCGTCAAGGAGACCGGTGACCATCTCCGCCTGACAGGGAATCCGGTCGCAGGCAGCGTTGCGAACCTGACCGCCTTCGCCGGCGTGTTCATGGGCCTGACGGAGCGCAGGCTGGTCGTGCTGGGCGGGGCGGGCAGTGGCAAGACCACCCTGGCTGTGCTGCTGGTGATCGAGCTGCTCAAGCGAATGAGCGAGGGGGCCCCGGTCCCGGTCCTGCTCTCGCTCGCCTCCTGGCAGCCAGGGAAAGAGGACCTGGAGGTGTGGCTGGAACGGCAGCTGTTGCGCGAGTACCCGCACCTGGACGGCGACACGGCCTCCTCCCTCATCACCTACCAACGCATCCTGCCGGTGCTCGATGGCCTGGACGAGCTGCCCGCCGCCGATCATTCGATAGCACTGGAGAAGATCAACGAGGTCCTTGGACAGGGCGGCCCCCTGATCCTGACCTGCCGGACAGATGACTACCGCGAAGCCATCGGCCACACTGAGGTGCTCCGTGCGGCCGCTGTGGTCGAGCCCGTACCCCTGACCGCCCAGGAGGTCGCGGACTACCTGCTCGGGAGCGCCACCCCGCAGCACCAAGAGCGCTGGGAGCCGCTCGCGGGGGCACTGGTCAGGGACCCGTCCAGCACCGTGGCCAGGGTCCTGACGGTTCCGCTCAACTTGTGGCTGTGCCGCAAGGTCTACGCACGCCCGATCAAGGGCGAGGCTCCCGGGGACCTCGCCGATCACCGGCGCTTCCCCGATGCCCGGGCGATCGAGGGCCACCTTCTGAAATCGCTCGTCCCATCGGTCTACCCGAGCAACCCGCCGCCGCTGCCCCACCCCGACCGCAAGGCGCCGGACAGATGGTCCAGGAACGTTTGGCGGCGGGATCCGAAACGTGTGACCGCATGGTTCACCTACCTCGCCCGCCACCTCCAAGAGCGCCGTGAACAGCATCTCGAAGAGCATCTCGAAGAGGGCCCCGAAGAACACCTCGAACAGCGCCGTGAACAGCGCCGCGAACCCGGCCTCGAATGGTGGGAACTGGGCACCACCATGAGCCTGGTGCAACGCCTGATCCTGATTGGCCTCGTGTCCGGGACAGGCTTGGGGCTCATCGTCGGAGTCACGGACGCGATCATCACCGTTCTCACCTATGCCCTACCTGGGCACGTGCTCGTGTACAGGCTCGGCTACGGACTCCTCGTCGGGTTCGTGGACGCACTGATCAACGGCATCCCGGCCGCGTTGGTCTTCGCACTCGTGCACGGGATCGGGTTCCGGTTCAGGGGCGCGGCGCTGGAACCCTCGCGCGTGTGGACGCCCATCGGAAGCTGGGCGGAGAGGTCGAGTGCTAGGTCTGGGCGCGAGATCCGGACGCGAGCTGGGATCGGGTTCCTGGCGGGGCTCGTGGCCGGGGCCGCGGTCGGGCCCCTGACCGTACTCGTGCCCGTTCTGGCCTCCGGGAGTGCGACGTGGGTCCTGGCCGGGCTCGGGTACGTGGTCATCTTCGGGCTCTCGTTCGCACTCGCAGGCGGGCTGGTAGGCGCCTTGATGGCCTGGCTCGAGGCTCCCATCGCCGTCGAAACAGCCCCTGGACCACGCGATCTGCTGGACCGGAACCGCAGGACCGTGCTTCTGCAACTGCTCATGTTCGCACCGCTGCTGGGAATCGTGTCCGGAGCCGGGGTCGCGCTGAGTGATGAGCTGCTGCACCACTCCATCTGGGGCATCCCGATCCACTGGCCCTTCACCCAGTCGCTCAGACTGGCGTTCCTCATTGCGCTCGGAGGCGGACTCGGGAGTGCAGTCAGCCTGACCGCGTGGGGCCAGTGGGTGGTTCTCGCCCGCGTCTGGCTGCCGTTCACCGGCAAGCTGCCCTGGGACGCGATGGCGTTCCTTGAAGACGCCCACCGACGCGGCGTCCTGCGCCAGGTCGGCGTGGTCTACGAGTTCCGCCACGAGCTGCTTCAAACCTACTTCGCCCAGTTACCACAACAACGCCAGCGGTAATTGGCTGTTGTCGTTCCGATCTTGAGTGGTGTTGGTCGAACGCGATTCTCGATCGGGTGACTGTGACGGCTGCCGTGCACGAGAACAGGGCCTCCCGGTAGCTCAAAGGGTGTCTACGCCAACGAGCATTTCAGGAGGCCCTGTTGACGCAGTATTACGGCATCGCGGACGCGGAGTCCACTTCGGTCACCCTTGCGTGTGACTGCCTGGCTCACCGGTTCGGGAGCGCCGGCGACCACGGGGTGCGTGAGCGCCGCTACCCGACGGACATGTCGGACGCGGAGCGGGCGGTGGTGCGGCCGCTGCTGCCGGTGCCGGGATGGCTGCGGGGCCGGGGTGGCCAGCCAGGGGGCTACTGCCACCGCGTGACGCTGGACGCGATAGGGCGATACCTGTTGCCCCCGTCACACCGAGCGCGAGGCCGAGGCCGCCCACTGAGAAGAGCGGGGATGCCCCCAGGCCGCCCGGTGGCCATACCGAGTCAAGAGACCGCGAAGCTCAACGAGCTGGACGAGCTGTGGCAGCTGGAGCCGGACTGGAACCGCTCCTACCGCCGTCTGCTCGCCTACCTCGCCGCCGGCGGCACCCTGGACGGCCCGGCGAACCGCACCGGCTCGGCGACGACCCCACGTTCCGCCCCGGCACGTGGCTGCGCAAGCAGGACAAGGCCCGCACCGCCGGCAAGCCGACCGACCACCAGGCCGCGCTCCTGGACGCCCTCCACGGGCACACCGCCGAGACCGTCACCGGCTGACCCGCCCCGCACACCCGCGGCCCTGCTCACCCATGCCGGGCAGCGGAAAGCCGGTGGGAGGCACCCGCTGTGCCCGGCCAGAATGACCGCATGCCGCACGAAGCCGATCAGTTGCTCGCCGACCTCGACCTGCTCTCCCACCCGGAGCGTCAACGGCTTGTCGCCCGCAGGGCCCGGGAACTTGCCGTCGACGGCGAGCTCTCGGGGCTTCTGTCCAATCTGGAGCGCTCCGGTGTGTACGGCCGACGGCTGGCCGCGCTCGCCGCGTCGGCCGGCCGCGCCACCGGCTACCTCACCGAGCGGCTGACCGACCCCGACACGGTGGTCCGCGGGTACGCCCTGCGCGCCGCCCGCACCCAGGGCATCCCGGACGAGGCGATCGAGGCGGCCTTCACCGGTGCCTCCTGCACCCTGCGCCGACAGCTGGCCCGGGTCGTCCGGCACGGCCGCCGGCACGGGCTCGCCGAGCGGCTGGTGGGCCGCCTGCGCGCCGAGTGGGGCGACACCGAGGCAGCTCGGCTGCTTTCCGCCTGCAGCCCCGCGTTCGTCGACCGGACCCTGCCCGACCTCGCGCACGCTGCACCGCTCGCATCCCTCGCCGCGCGCTTCCCGGACGAGGTCCTGGACCACCTGGAGCGGGTCCTCGCCAAGCACCCCGAGACGCTGCGGCTCGGGCAGTGGCCTGCCCTCGCCGACGTCCTCGGCGCCACCGTGCGGGCCCGCCCAGAACGGGTCCTCGACCTGCTGGAGCGGTTCGGACCGGACCTCCCGCTGCGCCGTGATCATCTGCCGCCGCTGGCCGCCACGGACGCCGAACGCACCGTCCGGCTCCTCGCCGACCCGCGGCGCGGCGCGGTCGGGCCGTACACCACGCCGCCCACCAGCGGCACGCTGCGCCGGATGGTGCGCGCTGACCCGCCCTCGCTCCCCGCCCTGGGCCGCCACTGGCTGGCCGCGCCCCGCTGCTTCGCTGCCCTGCTGCGCGCCCTTCCTCCGGGCCGGCGCGACGCGTTCCTCGACCTCGTGTACGCCGGAGCCCTCCCGCGGGAGGGCGAACTTTCCCTCCTGTTGCCGCTGTTCCCGCACGCGCGCCGCCATGCCGAGGCTCGGCGGCGGGTTGCCGCACGTCGCGCGGAGGGCCGCCCCTGGGCACAGATCGCCCCGGCCTTGGCGTACCTGCCCACCGCGGAGGCCCAGCCGGAGCTGCGGGCCGCCCTCGCCCGCCCGGACGCCGACGATCGGTCTGCCGCCTGGACGGCCCTGTTCGCCAACGCGGCCGCTTCCGACGACCGGGCCGCCGTCCAGGACGCGCTCGGCCTGCTGCCGCGGCTGCGCAACGAGCAGGATCCGGTGCGCTGCGCGGCGCTGACCGCGCTCGTCCAGGTGCCCGCCCGGCTGCTGACCCAGGCGGCGGTAGCCGTCCTCGACGCCGCCGTTCAGGACGCGGTCGACGCCCGTGACTGCTCGTACGCCACCCGCGCCGCCCTGCAGCGGCTGGTCGCCGAGGTGCTGCGCGAGCACGCCCTCGCCGGCGGAGCCGAGTTGGTCGAGTGGGCGCTGCGGAGCCTGCAGCGGATCGCCGGGCAGACCGGCACGGTCGAACTCGGCCGACTGGAGCACCGGCTGCGGCGGGGCCATGAGCACGCCGTGTTCGCGACCCTGCGGCCGTGGCTGGACACCATGGCCGACACCGCGGAGTACTGGCTGCTGTTCACCCTGGCCCATTCGCTCGGCCGACGGGCCCGCGGCATCCCAGAGCTGCAGGAACTCCTCCTGCACGCCCTCCAGTTCGGGTCGGACGGCGCGTTCACCACGGCCGCCGCCCTGTGGCTGGACGACCCGCGCACCCGCGGCGCCCGGGTCGCCGAGATCCTCGAACTCGAGCCCTCCGCCGCCTTCCTGCCGCCGGTGCGGGACGTGGTGGTCGAGCGGCGCACCGACCTGCTCGACCCGCTGCTCGCCCCCATGCCGCCGTACGGGCGGTTTCTCAAGCAGCCACAGCGGGCGACCCTGCCGCCAACGTGGTCGGCGAGCCGCTGGACGCCGCGCCAGTGGCGGGCCGCCGCCCGCCTCGCCGCCGCGGCGGCGAGCGACCTCACCCTGCCGCTGCACGGGCGTGCCGCAGCCGTCCACGCCGCCGCCGCGATCCCGGAGTACGGCAAGGCGGTCGTCCGCGCCCAACTGGACTCCGCCGAGGTGGTGCTCGCAGAGGCGGCGCTCGCCGCCTTGGCCTGGACGGACCGGCCCGCCGACGCGCTGGGCGACCTGCTGGCCCACACGGGCGGCGACCGCGCCCGGGTCGCGGTGTACGCGGCCACCCGGGCTGCCCGGTTTGCCCCGCCAGGCGAGCTCGCCGAGCGGCTCGGCGAGCTGCTGTCCCGGGCGCAGGGCAGCAAGGTGACCAGCCGCAAGGAGGCCGTGCGGCTGGCCGCCGAGCACCTGCCGCCGCGGGCCGCCGCCGACCTGCTGGTCGCCGCGTACCGCGTCGAAGGCCAGCACCGCGACGTACGCGCCGCGGCGGTCGCCTTCGCGACCGGTCTGCTGGACGCCGAACCTGTCTGGGAACTGCTCGCAGAGGCCGCCGGGCAGGCTCCGCCATCCGTGCGCCGCGCCGTACTGCGGGCCGACCCGGGGCACCTTCCCAAGACCCACCGGGCCCGCTACGCCCACCTGGTGGCCTCCGTCGCCGCCGCGCCGGACCCGGAAGTCGCCACGCCCGCCCTCGCCGCGTTGCCGCGGTGGGCCGCCTGGGCCCCGGAGACCGCGGACGTGGCCCGACGGGCCGTCACCGACCCGGCGAACCGGGGCGGCTGGCGGGAGGCCGCGGGCGCCGTCCGCGCGCTCGCCGCCTCCGGGCTGCCGCACCCGCTCGGCGGCGCCGCCCCTGGCAGCCTGCTGCACCGCACCCTCACCGAACTCGCCGCCGCTGCGCGGACGGACGACCCCGACGCCGGGGACGACCGGGACCTGCCGGCCCGCCGGAGGCTGGCCCACCTCACGGACCTGCCTGCCGACGATCGCCACCGGCCGCTGCTCGCCGGCGCCGCCGACCTGCTCGCGGCCGAACCCGACCTGGCGGGCATCAGGGCGGCCGCGCT
This sequence comes from Kitasatospora sp. NPDC001175, assembly GCF_053598215.1. Classification (NCBI taxonomy): domain Bacteria; kingdom Bacillati; phylum Actinomycetota; class Actinomycetes; order Kitasatosporales; family Streptomycetaceae; genus Kitasatospora; species Kitasatospora sp. NPDC001175. Next base: position 28,257 of record NZ_JBSFJU010000076.1, read on the forward strand.
GCGCCGGCTGGTGGCCCCCACGGCCGGGCCGCAGGCGCTGGCGACCGCGCTCGGCGCGCTCGCCGAGGCCCACCAAGGCCGGCTGGCGGCGGCCGCGCTCACCGCGCTGGCGCTGCTGCGGGATCACGCCTCGGGCCCGCTGCCGCCGCCCGGGACACTCGACGCGCTGGCGCGGACCGCCCGCCGGGACGGGGACACCGGCGCGGCTGCCGGATTGTTCGCCACGGCGCTGACGGAGGTGTTCGGGGATCGCCTCGGCTGGCCCCAGGAGTGGCGGGCCCTATTGCGCGAGCTGCGCCGCCACCCCTCGGCGGACGTCCGCGAGCGCGCCCTCGCGGCCGTCATGTACCGGGAGTGACCTGCGGCTGCGGCCGGCCGTCCGACGCGCGGCGCCCAAACATCACGTGGTGCCGGTCCTGGCGTCCGCTACTGCGCCCCGTCCCGCACGGCCGTCGATGCCGTCGGAGCGGGCACGGGCTGTTCGAGCTCCGCCCCGAGCATGCCGACGGCGGTCACTCGACGTCCCCGCCCGTCCTGCTTCGCTTCGCCCGTGTCGTGCCGCCGGCTGGGACGGCGGCCGGCATCCCTTCGGTGGCCAGCCGCAGATCCGCCACCGCCCCGCGCACCCCGGTGGCTGCCGTTCCGACCCAGCTTCGTCATGGCCACCGAGCTGACGCCGGGCGGCCCCCGCACCCGCACGGTCCTCGCCTACGGGGAGTCCGCCAACCCCGCCTCGCCCCACTACTTGGACCAGACCGTCCTGTTCTCCCACCGGCAGTGGGTCATCGAGCGGTTCACCGAAGCCGAGATCACGGCCGACCCGCAGCCGTGGACCACGACCCTGCACGGCTGACGGCACGGCGACGGGGAGCGCCGGGAACCAGTCCGGCCCTCCGCTGCATCACTCCGGGTGTGCGGCCAGCCCCTCCGCGAGTGAGCGCTGGAAGGCCGTCACCAGGGCCTGCACCACCATGGGCTGGACACGCCGACCAGGCGGGAGTTGGTGGCCGCGCTGGTGGCCGCTCCGGTCGATCCGTGGTGGGAGGTGCGGGTGCTGCACGCGAAGCTCTACCCGGCGAAGGACCGCAAAGTGTGACCTGACCCGATCCGAGGACGGCTCTCTCGTGGACACCGACCACGACTGCGACCAGAACGACGGCCCCGAGAGATGTCGTGAAGCGGGGGAGGCGGCCCGAGGGCTGGCGTCAGTGTCTGGCACTGATGCCAGCCGCCGGCATGGCCGACCCGCCGTACGAAAGGCCGGCCCACCCCGGCGACCTTGGCCAGCACCCAGGAGTAGGCGTCCGCGAGCTCTCCCCGGCCTGGTGCGCCTCGCCGCCCGCCTCAACGTGGGGTAGCCGGGACCGCTACTCTGCGGGAGTGACTGAGAAGATGATCAACCGTTATCGCCTGGCCGTGGAGCCGCTGTTGGAGCCCGGCGAGGCGTTGCTGGACGTGGCGAAGGTGATACCGGTGGCCGGGGTCAAGGCGGTGGGCCCCGCGCCGGCGGCGCTCGGGACGGCTCTGGCGCGGGTCGGCGCGGTGTCCGGGGGAGGAGCGAGCATGGCGAGCACCTTTCCCACCGAGGCCGGCTTGGGGAAGGCCGGGCTGCTGACGGTCACCGACCGCCGGGTGGCGTTCATCGCGGCGGGTCCGCACGTCCGTGAGCCCGGTCGCCTGCTCTGGGACGCACCGCGAGCCCTGATCGGACGGACAGAGCGGCGTCCGAGGATGCAGGCGATGGCGCGGTTCAGGCTTCATTTCGCGGACGGTTCGGCGGTGGCGATGATGACCATGCGCCGGCGCACGGTCGAGTCGCTGGCCGACCATCTGGGCCGGTAAGCGGGCGATTGGGGCGCACCGCGATCCGGACCGCGCAGCTGCTCATGGAGCTGTCGTGGTGCCGGCCGGGTGTGGAGCACCTGGCCCGGTGCCTGGGGGTGACCGAGCGGACCGATCAGCACCAGCTCGACAAGCTGCGCGAGGCTGGCCTGGCCAGTTCTTGAGTGGTCGCCGATCCTGAGGCGGACTCCTAGTCGGGTCCTCGCAGCTCAGTGGCTATGACCGAGCAAGGTAGGCAGTGCAACAGGTGTAGCGCAAGGGATAGCGGCTGGCTTCACTCGTCCGTGGTCGTCGGCCCCTCTCTGTCAGCCTTGGGTGAGACGTCCCGCTTTGTCGGGTTAGCCTGAGAGGGCCCGAGTAGGAGTTCCATCCCTGATGACCAGCAGCAATC
>NZ_JBSFJU010000077.1:0-29836 GCF_053598215.1 Kitasatospora sp. NPDC001175
CCGGCTGCGGCACCCAGCAGAGATGACATGTGTACGATCACCTGTTTGCAGAGGTCGCAAAAACCGCCACGGGCACGACGGATTACTGCGACAGATCGGAAATTCTCGAGGTCGGGACTACTTGCTTTTCTAGCGCACTACCGGCCACCGCGTGGGCGCGTTTCCCATGGAAGGAATGCGCGCCCACACGGAGAACCCTCAACCGGTCGACAGGATCCGGGAACTCGCACAACAGCCGGCACAGAGACGATCCGGACTGTCACCCCGGCCTGCCTCAGAGCGTCTTTCCGGAACCCGCGGTCGCGCGAATCTTGGCAGCCGCCCGGACATCGCTCTCGGAGCGGCCGGCGGCGGACTCACCCCTCCCGCTGTCGGAGGCACCGCCGGTAGCGCTCCTCGCGCTGTCGGCACCATGAGGCATCATGTCTCCCGCGGCGATCTGAGCCGCCACCATCTCGGCGGCCACCTCGGCCGCGAGGTCGTGAATGTTCTCTCCGGCCTCGTGGGCCGCCTTCTTCACCTCCATCGCGAGACCGACGGACGTCTTGACGACGCCTCGCATCAGCGGCTTGAGAAGACGCTTGGCCAGTGGTGCGACGATCAGGCCGACCAGGAAGGGCGGTACGACGGGCGGCATGGTTCTCCATCCTCTCAACACATACGTACGACAGGCGCTCCGGCCACTGGGGACACCGGAACAGCGCACAGCTAGGCGGACGGAAGCACCCACTCCGGAATTCAGGATCCGCGTCACGCCGAACAGACCGGGACACTTCCCGCGCAGAGCTGAGAATTTCGCTCCCCGGGAAATATTCCCAGAACTATTCGACGGACGGTTCGCATATCCGGAGGGTCCACACATCCGATGCTCCCGCATTGCGAGACCCAGCGCCCGCTGATCGACACGCTAGTCGATTCATGTCGGTCCGGACCAAACCAGATCCACCTGTTTCACCCATGCGAGTGCTCTTCAACCCGCCAGGAGGAACGGTCCTCACCAACAGTGACACTCACTCCGCCACAACCATCTCATGCTATTTTCCGAGACCATTAGCCATTGCCACGGTTGCGATGTCTCCGCTTCCCGCAGCCCCGCCAGGGCAGGGCTGCGGGAAGCGTGGTCGCGGCCGGGGAAGCCGCCGTCCGCCATCCGCTCGCCGCGGCGCCGGCGCCCGAGGCGACAGGCGCCGGATCCGCCGCGATCGAACCGGAACGCGTCACGGATCGCGCTCGGCAAACCGGCCTTCACTCTGATCAGCCGCCGGAGGAGAGACGACACCGCCGCGACGGGACAGCGGAGAGACGCCACGAAGACCGCATGTGAAATGCCGGCTCGGCACCCGTCGCTCACACACGGTCACGCAACGCGGAATCAGCTCGCCGTCGCCCGCCTAGGCCTTCTCGGGCGCGAGCTCACCCACCGGCTGCCCGCCGCCCCTCATGTCGGCACTCACCTCGGCGGCGAGGTCCTGGATGCCGTGGCGCGCCTCCTGGGCGCACTTCTTCACATCCATGACCACCCACACGGACGCCTTGACTACTCCTCGCGCCAGTGGCTTGACGATTCTCTTCGCCAGCGGAGACGCGATCATCCCGGCCAGAAAGGGAGGGAGAACAGGTGGCACGACCATCAGTTACCTCACAGGAGAAGACTGGACTGGAACCTGCAACGTTCGACCGACGGATCGTACTGATTCGTTCACACAGCGAAGCCAGCGCCTTACGGAGCGTTCCAATCGGTTCACATTAGTTCACCCGTTCGGTCCTCTCCCGTCCGTTCCCAGCTCACGTGCCACCCGGCGACGCAGGGCAGGCCACGGAAGCGCACCGCCGTCCAGCACCACGTCATGGAAGACCCGCACGTCGAATCCGGCGCCGGCACGCGCCTCGGCATCCGCTCGCAAGGCGCGGAACTCCACGTACCCGGCGCGGTAGGCCAGTGCCTGTCCCGGCAGGTCGCTCGAGTAGCGCAGCAGGTCCGTCGCGGTCTGGACATCGGACTGCGTCGAATGCTCCCGCATCAACGCCCGTGCCTGATCGAGCGCCATCGTCCCGAGGTTGAGGCCGGTGTCGACGACCAGACGCGCGGCGGTGAACCGTTCCTGGGTGAGCCGCCCGTACGCCTCCCAAGGGTCGTCGTAGAGGCCCATCTCCCAGCCGAGTCCGGCCGCGTACTCGGCCCAGCCCTCGTTGAACGCGTTGAACGCGGCCACTTCGCGCCGCAGGTCGGGCAGGGTCTCGTTCTCGGCCTGACGGGCCAGGTGGAAGTGGTGTCCGGGCGCGAGCTCATGGTAGATCAGCGAGGCCGCGCCGAGCAGTGAACGGTTCGACAGATCCGACCCGTTGTACCGGTACCGCCCGACGGGCTGGCCGGCGGTGGGCTGCTCGTAGTAGCCGTACGTCATGCCCGCCTCCAGTGCCGGATCAAGGCGTGCCAGGCCGTACGGAGCGCTGGGCAGGGTCGCGAACCAGCGGGGCAGCTGGAGCGAGAGCCGGTCGAGGTGGCTCCGGTAGCAGGCTTCGACGTCCTCGGGGGTCCGCGCGTGGAGGCGGGACTGACCGGCTAGCCGTTGGTGGAACTCGGACTCGGTCCCGGAGAAACCAAGCGCGGAGCGGACCGCACGCATCCGCTCGGCGAGCTCACGGCAGTGTTCCAGACCGAGTTCGTGAAGACGCTCGGGCGGGGTGTCGCTCGTGGTACCGGTCCGGACGAAGGATCGGTACGCCTCCTCTCCGCCCTCGTACTGGGCCCACCCGACTCTCCCGGGGGCACGCTCCAGGTAGGCCGGATCCCCGATGACGGCCAGCAACCGGTCGAACGCCGGCTCCAGCTCCGCGGCCACCGACCGCGTCACCCCGTCGCGCAGCCGGCTGCGGCTCGCCCGCTCGAGGCCGGCGAGCCGCCCGTCGTCCACCTCGACGAAGCGCGCGGTCGAGGCGCGCAGCGCGGTGATCGTGGCGTGGGCGCCGGGCAGGGCGGGGGCGGGGATCCGGAAGCCCCGCGCCGCCTGTCCCGCCACCTTGTCACCGATGGTGCCGACGGATGCCGCGAGATCGTGCAGGACCGCCAAGTACCGGTCGACATCGCTGTGATCGCCGAAGACGAAGGGGCGGAACACCGCGTCGCCGTACAGCGAGAGGTTGAACAACTGGTACGGCGTGGCGGTCGGGGTCAGCCAATGGAACCGGCCCGCCTGCACGTCCTGTTCGGCCAGCGCCGCGAGGAAGCCGGCGGAGTCGGCGTCGGGCCCGGACAGGCCGCCCGCCTCCAGCGCGCTGACCCGTTCCAGGACGTCGAGTGCGAATCGGGCTCGCTCCTCGGCCTCCTCGGCGGACCCGCCCGGCAGCGACTCGACGGGCAGCCCGCGCCGGACCCGCAGCAAGGGCTCCCGGGCGAGCAGGAAGTCCCAGTATCTGCCCACGAGTTCGGCGATCTCTCCGCTGCTTTCCTGGGCGCTCTGAACTGACTGGTGCGTCGTCACGGAGCAAGTGTCGTCGCGTGGCGGTCCGGCAACCCGCCAGCACGACATCGTCGTTGAGCGAAGTCCTCCGAAAGGACGAAACGAGTCGTTCCGGCTCCGGCCCGACGGCCGCTCGGTGGCACGATGGCCGCCATGCACCGTCGAACCCTCCCGGTCCGGATCGCGGTCGTGGCCGCCGTCATCGTCGCTTCGGCCGGGTGCAGCGGTAACCTCCCCACGCCGTCCGCGAGTTCCCCGGTGGTGATCGGCGGGACAGTCAGGGTGGCGACGGCTTCCGAGATCGCCAGCTTCGACCCGTACTCCGCGTTCGGCACCGGGACGGCCCGCTACGCCTACGACTCACTGATCAACGTGGCAGCAGACGGGGCTGTGGTGTCCGGCCTCGCGACGAACTGGCAGGCCAGTGCCACCTCGGCCACCTTCACCCTCCGTCCGGGCGTGACCTGCTCCGACGGGACGGTGCTCAAGGCGTCCGACGTGGCCAACGCCCTGACGTATGCGAGCGATCCGGGGCGCCAGCTGGCCGGTGCCCAGGCGACGCTGCCCAGCGTCCCGTTCACCGCGACGGCCGACGACCCGGCCGGCACGGTGTCGGTGACGACGGCGGCTCCGTACAGCTTCCTCACCCGGACCCTCGGCCTGCTCCCCATCGTCTGCCCGGCCGGTCTGAGGGACCCGAAGTCGCTGGCGCGAGCCAGTTCGGGCACCGGCCCGTACGTACTGAGCGGTTACACCCCGGGGGGCCCGTACGTCTTCACCCTGCGCGAGGGTTACGCGTGGGGTCCGGGCGGAGCGACCAACGCGGCGCCCGGCCAGCCCGCGAGGATCGTCGTCTCGGTGGTACCGCAGGCCTCCACGGTGGCGAACCTTCTGCTCACCGGCGGTGTGAACATCGCGACGGTGAACGGGCCGGACCGCTCCCGGCTCACCGGGCGCGGCCTGGGCGCGGTCGAGGTACCGACCGTCGTCGGGCTGACCTTCTTCAACGAGCGCCGCGGCCGGCCGCTGGGCGACCCGGCCCTGCGGCGCGCCCTGGTCGCCGCCCTGGATCGCGCGGGGCTCGCCAACGTCGCGGCCGGCGGCACCGGGAAAGCGGCCACCCACTTCACGGCGACCGACGCCGTCTGCCACACGGACCTGGCTGCGGCGAACCTGCCCGCCGGCGACGCCGAACAGGCACTGCGGTCCGCGGGTTGGACGAGGACGACGGACGGCCGACTGGCCAAGGACGGCCGCGTCCTCCACCTGCGCCTGATCACCAGTCCCGACGTCGGCGCCACGCTGCCGTCGGTCGCGGAGCTGATGGCGCGCAGCTGGACCGCGCTCGGCGCGCAGGTCCAGCTCGTCAGCGAGAACCTCAACGCGCTGGTGAACGCCATGTACCAGGAGGCGAACTTCGACGTCGTGGTCGGCAGCACCCCGGGATTCCTGCTTCCCGCCGCCTTCGTCCCGTTCTTCTCCGGCCCGTCCCCCGCGGAGGGGCTGAACTTCGCGGGCATCGACAACCCGGAGTACTCCCGGCTGGTCGCGCGGGCCCTCCAGGAACCCGACACGGCCGGGTGCGCGACCTGGAACGAAGCGGCCACCGCGCTGTTCCGCTCGGCCGACACCCTGCCCATCGCGGACGGTGCGAGCACGGTCTACGGGTACCGCACGACCTTCGCCGTCGGCTTCGGCGGCGCGGTCGTCCCGACCAGCATCCGGCTTCACGGATGACCGGGATGAGCGGCATGACCGCCCGCCTCGCCGTCCTGGCCCGGCGTCACCCGTGGTCGACCTTCTGCTGCCGGCGCGCGGTGCGGCTGACCGTGTCGCTGTGCGCCGTGCTCACCGGGTCGTTCGCGATGATCCACCTGATCCCCGGCGACCCGGTCCGCGCCGCGCTGGGCATCGACGCCGCACCCGGACTCGTTGCCGCAAGGAGGCACCAACTCGGCCTCGACCAACCGCTCGTGGCGCAGTTCCGGCACTACCTGTCCGGTCTCGCCCACGGGGACCTGGGCGTGTCGCTGGTGACCGGCCTCCCCGTCGCGGAGCTGCTCAGGACGCGGCTGCCGGCCACCCTGGAGATCGCGGCACTGGCCTTCCTCTGCACGGTCCTCGTCGCGTTCCCGGCAGGACTGCTCGCCGCGATCCGCACCCGCGACGGACGGCACCCGCGCAGCGAGCTGGTGTTCACGGCCGCGACGGCCGCGCTGACGGGTCTGCCGGACTTCGTGCTCGCCGCGGGCCTGACGGCGGGGCTGGCGGTCGGTCTCGAACTGTTCCCGATCGCGGGTGGGACGGGCGCTCGCTCACTCGTGCTCCCCGTGCTCGCGCTGGCACTCGCGCCAACTGCCGTACTGGCCAGGATCGTTCGGGTGGAGGCACTCAAGGTGCTCGCAGAGGACTACGTCCGCACCGCCCGGGCGAAGCGGCTGCCGGCCGTCGTCCTCTACCTGCGGCACGTGGCACCGAACATGCTGGTCGGGTCGTTGACGATCGCGGGCAACCTGTTGCCCGCGCTGATCGCGGGGACGGTGCTCGTCGAGAAGGTCTTCGCCTGGCCGGGTGTCGGCTCGGCGCTCGCGCAGTCCGTGGTCGCGCACGACTACCCGGTGGTGCAGGCGATGGCACTGGTGCTGGGAACGGTGGTGCTCGTCGCGAACTTCCTGGTCGATCTGCTCCTCGGGCTGCTCGACCCCCGCTCGACGATCCGGGAGATGTGACCTTGACGGCCTCGCTGCTTCCCCGGGCGCCACGGGTCGGCTCCCGTCCCGCCGTGCTCTCACCGATGGCCGTCCTGGCGGTGGCCATGGCCGGCTCGCTGCTCTTCCTGGCCGTCGCCGGGCCGGTCATCTGGGGGTCTGCGGCCGAACGCCTGGATCTGTCGGCGGTGTTGCAGGGGCCGTCCGCAGCACACCCGGTCGGGACGGACAACCTCGGACGCGACCTGTTCGCCCGGGTGTTGACGGCCACCCGGCTCTCGCTGGTGCTCGCGCTCGCGGCGACGCTGCTGGGTGCGGTGGCGGGGGTGGTGTTCGGTTCGCTCACCGCCGTCGTGGGGGGCCGCAGCCGTCGGCTGTTGGGCTCGTTGGTCAACCTCCTGCTGGCCTTCCCCGGCCTGCTGGTCGCGATGTTCTTCGCGGTGCTCTTCGGTGCCGGAGCGGTCGGTGCGGTGCTGGCGCTCGCCATCGGCTCCATCCCGGGCTTCGCGCGCCTCACCCAGACCCTCGCCGCCCGCGTCGCGGACACCGACTTCATGGCCGCGGCACGCGTCCTGGGCCTGCGTCGCCACCGCCTCCTGTGGCGCCACGTCCTGCCGAACATCGCCGAGCCGTTGCTGCTCAACACCACGATCTCGGCGGGCTCCGCACTCGTCGCGCTCTCCGGGCTGAGCTTTCTCGGGCTGGGCGTACAGGCACCCGGTTACGACTGGGGGCAGTTGCTCAGCCAGGGACTGGACCGCATCTACGCCGAACCGCTGCCGGCGATCGCGCCGGGCCTGGCCATCGTCTACGCCGCCTTGACCTTCCAACTGCTCGGCGAGGTGCTGGCCCAGGCTGCCGCCCGACGCCACGGCGGCCTGCCACGCGTGCCCGGGCAGGCAGCGCGCCCCGCCTCCCCGGTGCCCCCGGCCACCGACGACCACGTCCTGGAGGTCGAGGACCTCACGGTTGCCATCGCCACCCCCGACGGGGTGAGCCACCCGGTCCGCGGCATCAGCCTCGCCCTGCGCCCCGGGGAGATCGTCGGTCTGGTCGGCGAATCCGGCTCCGGCAAGTCACTGACCGCGCTCGCCCTCGCCGACCTGCTGCCCGAGCAGGCGCGGGCCGCCTGGCGGACCAACCGCTTGCTGGGCACCGACGTCGACACCATGACCCCCGGGGCCCGCGACAGGCAGCTCGCGACCGGGCTGGCGATGGTGTTCCAGAACCCGGCCTCGGCCCTCAACCCGTCGCTCCGGATCGGGACACAGCTCACCGAGGCGGCGCGCACCCATCTCGGCCTCAGCCGGTCGGATGCCCTCGCACAGGCCCGGCTCACCCTCACCCGGGTGGCACTGCCGTCGCCGGACCGGCTGCTGCGCTCCCGCCCCCACCAGCTCTCCGGCGGCCAGCGCCAGCGGGTGATGATCGCGACGGGCCTGATGACACGACCCCGGCTGATCATCGCCGACGAACCGACGACGGCGCTCGACGTCAGGGTGCAGCGGCAGATCGTGGAACTGCTCCGCGGCATCCGGCGCGAAGCGGCCACCGCGGTCCTGTTCATCAGCCACGACGTCGCCCTCGTCGCTGACCTGTGCGATCGAGTCCTCGTCATGTACGGCGGGTTGATCGTCGAGTGCCTCCCGGCCGCCCACCTCGCCACCGACGCGCGGCACCCCTACACCCGGGCGCTGGTCGAGTCGGCGCCCGACCTGTCCGCCGACCGCGACCGCCCGCTGCGGACCATCGACGGCTTGCCGCCGGATCCCCTCTCCCCGGGCCCCGGTTGCCCGTTCCAGCCGCGCTGCACCAACCGCCAGGCCCGGTGCGCGGAGGAGCACCCGCCCCTGTCCGACCTCGGCGTCGGCCATCGGGTGGCCTGCTGGCACCCGATGCCGCCGGCGGCACCGCACATCAAGGCGGCGCTCACATGACCGGTCTGACGCTCCGTGATGTCACCGTCCGGTACCACGGGCCGACCGGCATGGTCACGGCCGTGGACCGCGTCCGGTTGGAGGTCCCCGAGGGCAGAACGGTCGGACTGGTGGGCGAGTCCGGCTCGGGGAAGTCGAGCCTGGCCCGGGCGATCGTCGGCCTCGCGCCCACCAGCGGGGGTGAGATCCTGATCGGCGGCCGTCCGGCTCACACCCGCACGGTCCGCAACCGGCGTCGGCTGGGCCGGCAGGTCCAGATCGTCTTCCAGGACCCGGACACCGCGCTGGACCCGCGGATGACCGTACGGCAGACCCTGCTCGAGGCGGCGACCGCCTTCCGCAGGCTCGACCGCGGTGCCCGCGAGCCGCACGTCACCGAACTGCTCGACCTGGTCGGCCTCGACCCGAGAGTCGCGGACCGGCTGCCACGGCAGCTCTCCGGCGGTCAGCGCCAGCGCGTCGCCATCGCCCGTGCCGTCGCCGTCGATCCCGGCGTCCTGATCGCCGACGAGATCACCTCGGCGCTCGACGTTTCGGTCCAGGCGTCGGTCCTCAACCTGATCCGTGAACTGCAGCGCAGGCTGGGCCTGTCCATGCTGTTCATCGGGCACAACCTGGCCGCGGTCCGGTACGTCTCCGACGTCATCGCGGTCATGTACCTCGGCCGGATCGTCGAGACCGCCCCGACCGAGGAACTGCTGTCCGATCCGCAGCACCCGTACACCCGCTCGCTGCTCGCCGACGCCCCGAGTCTGCACACACCGCCTCGCAGGACGGACACCTCACGATGACTCCTGAACGGTCCGACACCGTGCCGATGGGCGCGGACGCGGTGGTGGTCGGCGCCGGGGTGATCGGCGCCGCCGTCGCCTACGAGCTGGCGCGCACCGGTCGGCGCGTCCTCGTCCTCGACAAGTCGGGCGGAGCCGGACACGGGTCGACCAGCTCCTCCAGTGCGATCATCCGGTTCACCTACTCCACCCGGGACGGTGTCGCCACCGCCTGGGAGTCACAGCACCACTGGTCCAACTGGGCGACGTACCTGAACCGCTCCGGCCGGCGTCCCCTCGCCAGGTTCCACCGCACCGGGGCCGTGGCGCTCGACGCGCCGTTCCCCCCGACCTCGGCCTTCGTCTCACTCTTCGACGATCTCGGCGTCCCGTACGAACTGTGGGACACCGCGACGCTGCGCAGGCGGGTCCCCGGCATCGACCCGGGACGGTACTGGCCCCCGAAGTCCCTCCGTGACGACGCCTTCTTCGCCGGACCGACCGGTGAACTCGGTGCCCTGTTCATGCCCGACGCCGGCTTCGTCGACGACCCGCAGCTCGCGGCGCAGAACCTGGCGGACGCCGCGGCCGAGCTGGGCGTGCGATTCCTGTTCCACCGCACCGTGGTCGGCATCGACCGGCGGGCGGACCGGGTGTCGGGCGTCCGGCTCGCCGACGGCACCGCCGTGGCGGCTCCAGTGGTGATCAACGCGGCCGGCCCGTGGTCGGGCGAACTCAACCAACTGGCGGGCTTGGGCGCCGAGTTCACCGTCGGGGTACGGCCGCTGCGCGAAGAGGTCCACCAGGTCACCGCGCCGCACGGCTACGGCACGGAGAAGACCCTCGGCCCGGTGCTCGCCGACCTCGACCTCGGCAGCTATCTGCGCCCGGCCGCCGGCGGACACCTGCTGATCGGCGGGACCGACCCGGACTGCGACCCTCGGGAGTGGATCGACGACCCCGACACCGCGAAACCGTATCCAACCGTGGGCCGGTTCCAGACCCAGGTGACCCGGGTGGCGCGCCGCTTCCCGGGACTCGCCGTTCCGAACCGGCCCAGCGGCACCGCCGGTGTCTACGACGTCGCCGACGACTGGACACCGATCTACGACCGCACCGACCTCGGCGGCTACTACGTCGCCATGGGCACCAGCGGCAACCAGTTCAAGAACGCCCCGCTGGCCGGCCGGTTCCTCGCCATCCTGGTCGAGCGCATCGAGGCCGGGCACGACCACGACCGCGACCCCGTGCACTACACCTGCGAACACACCGGCAACGTCGTCAACCTGGGAGCCTTCTCCCGCAAGCGCCCCGTCGACAAGGACTCCCCCCGCTCCGTCATGGGTTGACGGAACGGGGGGAAGTCGTCTCCGTGCTCAGGGAGTTGTCACACACGAGCCGCCCGCGGTACACCGGCCGCCGGGTGTCGGTCAGCCGCCTGGCTCGCTGGACGGCGGTCGCCGCTCCTCCGCGATCTCGTCGACCAGATTCCGCACCACCTCGGTCACGAACTCCGGTACCTCGTGCGGGAAGTTGTGCCCGGTGCCCTCCGGGGTGTAGACCCGACGCGCCCTGGTCGAGGTGGCCAGGAACCGGCTTCTGGTGTTGAGGTAGAAGCGGCGCAGCCGCTCGGCCTGGACGGGATCACCGACGGCATCCAGTATCTCATCGCCACCGGTGAGGTCCCGAGGAGTGACCAGCAGGAGGCGCAGGTCCGCCAGATCGCCGTCATAGACCACGGTCTGCCACCCCCGCCGGGCCATCCCGATCGGTGACAGCTCGCTGTAGATGGACGCGGCGGCGCAGTCCGACCCCGTCTTGAAGGCATCGATCTGCGTCGTACAGGCCGGCGGCGTCCGGGCCGGCTCGACGGCACCCTGCGGCCCGTCCGTGCCACGACCACGGCCACGGTGAATGCCGAACAGATGGCACAGTGCGGCCCGCAGGTGAGTCGCCCGGGATCGCGTCAAGGACCGGTTCGGCATCGCGTAGACGATGACGTCGGGAGGCGTCGGATCGAGCAGGACCAGCCCTGCCACGAGCTCCGGCCGGCGCCGGGCGGCGTTGGCGGCCAGCAGCCCGCCGAAGGAGTGCCCCACCAGGACGAACGGCCCGTCCAGGCCGGCTCTTTCCAGAGCCGTGAACAGTTCCACGGCTTCGGTCGCCGTCGTCCGCGGGAACGGGCCGACATCACTCCACCCCGATCCGGGCCGGTCGACCAGGACCGACCGGGTCGTCTCCCGCAGCACCGCGTGCAGCCGGTGGAACTCGTGGCCGGACGCGTGCCCGCCGGGCAGCCAGACGACCGTCGGCTTGGTCGCGGACTCACCTTCGACCAGCACGTGCATCCGGTATCCGCCGACGTCCACCAGCCGACCTGGCGGCGGGCACTTCGCCCGCACCTGGGCGAGGCAGACCAGATGACGGACGGATCCCAGCACCATCAGTACGGCGACGGCGACCACGATCCCGCCGATCACACGGGCCCAGGTCCCGCTCAGCCCGAGACTCCACGCACCCGCGCCGCCGACCAGCAGGGCGATCGGCAGCCCGACCCAGTCCCGGCTGATCACCGCGAGCAGCCCGTTCATGGCACGCCCGTCCTGCCTCATCCGCGCTCCGTCTCAGCCGCCGGACCCAGCTGCCGCCCATCACCTCTTTTCCTTGTTTACACACTCCTAAGCGGGCTGACCCAGGCGAACGCGCATACGAGGGAGTTTCACGCCACCCCCGGTGCCCCTCCGGCCACGCGCGGCAGGCCGTACCGCTCGGCCGCGAGGACGCTCCCCGGTGACGGCGCAGCACCGTCGGAATGATCCGCCCCAGGATGATCCACGCAATGATGATCCCCCACAGGATGAATTTCCCGAGGCTACCGGGCGGGGCCGCCCACACGGGCGAGGACGGACAGTCCGAACGGGCGGAGCGAGTCGGTGCGTTCCCACTCCGCCGCCGGCAGGGTTCAATGCTCCTGGGCCGTCGGGCGCACCATGATCTCGTTGATCGCGGTGTGCGGGGGCTGGGTGACCATGAAGGCGATGGATCGGGCGATGTCCTCGGCCCGCAGCCAGGAGTCCTGCGCCATGCCGCGGGCTGCGGCGAACCCGGGGCCGGTCGCCATCTCCGTCGAGGTCAGTCCCGGCTCGACCACGCCCACCCGGACGCCGCGTCCGGTCGACTCCTGACGAAGGGCCTCGCTGAACGCGCACACCGCGTGCTTCGTCGCGGAGTACACGCCGTTGTTTCGGCGCACCACACGGCCCGCGACCGAGCTGACACTGACCAGATCGGCAACCCCGCGCGGGCCGTACGCCGCCGCGCGCAGCAGATGCGGCAGCGCCGCCTGCGACATGTGCAGGACCGCCGTCAGGTTGAGGTCGACCATTCGGTCGAGATCCTCGGGGTCGATGTCCTCGACCGCCCCCATCGCGACGTAGCCGGCGTTGTTCACCAACACGTCCAGCCGCCCGAACCGCCTGACGGCCTCCTCGACGGCGCGCCGGGCCCGTGCACTGTCACGCAGATCGGCGGTGATGGCGGCGCACGAGCCACCCGCCACCCTGATCGTCGCCGCCAGTTCCTCCAGCCGCTCGGTGCGCCGGGCCACCAGCGCGAGCGCCGCCCCCTCCCGGGCCAGTGCCAGGGCCGTGGCTGCCCCGATACCGCTGGACGCACCGGTCACCAGCGCCACGCAGCCCGACAACGGTGCGCCGCCCTGGGTCGTGGCCTTGGTGTTGTCGGCATTCTCGGCGTTCACACCATTGGGACCCATGCTGGCAGCTTGCACCATACGCCCCTCGACCGCCTCCCACCGAGGTGCTCCCAGTCGTCTCAAGGGGCGCCCGGAAGCTCAGCGAGCCGGGGTGTCTGGTTCCTCTGAAATCGAGAGGCCACTCGGCCAGCCGCTCGCTGGCCACCATCGGTCCCACGCCCTGCCGCAAGGTGTGCGGGCCACGGCGTGCACCCGAAAGTCCGGCTCGGGCAGGCGTGCTCGCGTACTGCTCGGGGTGCGGCGGGACGGCACCAAGGAGTTGATCGCGCCCGCGGAGCGTCTACGCGAGTCGGCCGAGTCGTGGGCCGACCTGCTGCGTGACTGCCGCCGTCGGGGCATGCGCGACCCCGAACTCGTCGTCGGCGCCGAGCTGGCTGACCACCCCACAAGCTCGTCGCAGCCGGTGCAGTCGTTCTGAAGCGCTACGCGATCTGGAGGAGGGCCGCCGGTGAACTCCCGTGCGGGGCCGGGGAGGTGCGGCACGGACACAGCTCGATAACGGGCGGCGCCACCTCTTGTGCAGTGCAATTTCACATTATTATGTTACGGGTCACACGGTGGAGCGGCCAGACCTCGACGGTCGCCCTCCCGGTCGGGCCTCGGACCACCCACCGGGGCGGATCACGGGCTTCACGGCAGGCCCCCCACAGCGGAGTTGCTACATGACCAGGCGCACCCACGCCGCCCTCGCGGCAGCCCTCGCGGCGACCCTCACCCTCGGCCTCGGGGCCTGCAAGAACGACAAGAGCGACAACGGTGGTGACGCTTCGGCGGCCGGCACTGCCAAGGCCCCCGGCGCCGCCTCCGGGACGATCGTCGGCGGCACCCCGGTCAAGGGCGGCACCCTGACCGTCCTCTCCAACCAGGACTTCGCCCACCTCGACCCGGCCCGCAACTGGACCATGCCGAACATGGACTTCGGCATCCGGCTGCTCTACCGCACCCTGGTCACCTTCAAGGCCGAGCCGGGCGCCGCCGGCAGCGAGATCGTCCCCGACCTCGCCACCGACCTCGGCAGATCCTCGGACGGCGGGAAGACCTGGTCCTTCACCCTCAAGGACGGCGTCAAGTACGAGGACGGCACTCCGATCAGGTCCGCCGACATCAAGTACAACGTCGAGCGTTCCTTCGCCCCGGACCTCACCGGCGGCCCCGACTACGCCCAGCAGTACCTGGCCGGGGGCGAGAACTACAAGGGCCCGCTGAACGGCGAGCACCTGGCCAGCATCGAGACCCCGGACGACAAGACCGTCGTCTTCCACCTCAAGCGCCCGGTCGCCGAGTTCTCCTACACCGCGACCCTGCCGACCTTCGCGCCCGTGCCGCAGTCCCAGGACAAGGGCACCCAGTACGACCTGCGACCGTTCTCCTCCGGCCCGTACAAGATCGAGACCTACGACCGCGGCAAGCAGTTGGTCCTGGTCCGCAACAGCAACTGGGACCAGTCCACCGACCCGGTCCGCAAGGCATACCCGGACAAGATCGTCGTCGTCCAGGGCCTCAAGGGCGGCCAGGTCGACGACCGGATCATCGCGAGCGAGGGCGCGGACGCCTCCGCCGTCGAGTGGATGAACCTGCGCCCGGAGTCGATCGCCAAGGTGCTACCCAAGCCGGACGTGAAGTCCCGGCTGATCGCCGAGCAACAGGGCTGCACCGACATGCTCTACCCAAACACCTCCAAGGCGCCGTTCGACGACCCGAAGGTGCGCGAGGCGCTGATGTACGCGGTGGACCGGGACGCCCAGGTCACCGCGTACGGCGGCCCGGCGATGGCCGACGTGGCCACCTCCTACCTGCCGCCCGCACTGAGCGGCGGCGCCAAGCAGGACACTCTGAAGATCGCCCCGACCGGCGACCCGGAGAAGGCCAGGCAGTTGCTCAAGGACGCCGGCAAGACCGACCTCAAGGTCTCGCTGACCGTCTCCTCCGGTGACAAGACCCGGGCCGAGGCGCTCCAGCAGTCGCTGGGCAAGGCCGGCATCCAGGTCACCATCACCACCGCCGACCCGTCGGTCTACTACGACACCATCGGTGACACCAAGAGCGCGCCCGACCTCGCCATCCTCGGCTGGTGCCCGGACTACCCGTCGGGTGCCACCTTCCTGCCCATGGTCTTCGACGGCCGCAACATCAAGGAGAAGGGCAACCAGGGCAACGTCGAGCAGTTCCGCGACCAGGCCACCTCGGACCGGATCGACCAGATCAACGCGATGAGCGACGTCACCGAGGCCAACAAGGCGTGGATGCAGCTCAGCGAGGACCTGCTGAAGAAGGCGCCCACCGTACCGCTGCTCTGGCAGCGCCGCCCGCTGCTGGCCGGCACCAACGTGGCGGGCGCCTTCGGCCACCCGGTCTGGACCGGCCAGTGGGACTTCGCCACCATCGGTCTCAAGGACCCCTCCAAGAGCAAGGGCTGAGGGGCCGTCCGTGATGGGTAACACCACCCCTTCGGGGGCCGAAGACCGCGCCGCCGGTGTCGACCGTGACGATCAGCGGCTCCGCCGCGGGGACGAGCGACGAGCGAGCGGAGGGGGCGCCCGTCCCCCAGCCCTCGGCCGGGGGTACCCCCGGGCCCGGAGGCTGGGGGAGAGTGCCGGAGCTGGGGGCACATCCCCCAGCCTGGCGGCTGGGGGGACCCCCACCCAGCCGCCAAGGCCGGGGGCGGGCGTCGACACCGGATCACGAGCAGCCGGAGGCGAAGAAGGAGTCACAGCGCCCGTCACCGCGCCGGTCGCGGAGGCGGGCCCCGCGAAGGCCGCCGGCCGTGGGCCGTGGCGGCTGGTCTGGGACCAGCTCCGGGCCAAGAGCTCGGCCCGGTTCGGCCTGGTCACGGTCGCCCTCCTGGTCCTGCTGGCCGCACTGGCCGGTCCGCTGAGCGCGCTCGGCGGCTGGTCCCCCGAGGAGTTCGACAAACGCGCGATCGACCCGTACCTCGGCGGCCTGCCGATCGGCGACTTCGGCGGGATCGGGACCCGGCACTGGCTGGGCGTCGAACCCGGGACCGGGCGCGACCTGTTCGCCCGGGTGCTGCACGGTGGCCAGGTCTCGCTGCTGATCGCGTTCACCGCCACCGCCGTGGTCGTGGTCACCGGCACCCTGGTCGGGATCGCGGCCGGCTACTTCGGCGGCCGCACCGACGCCGTGCTCTCCCGGCTGATGGACCTCACGATGTCCTTCCCATCCCTGATCTTCATGATCTCGATGATGTCGGTGGCCGAGGACGTCAACCGGATCCTGCTGATGACCTTGGTGATCGGCATGTTCGGCTGGCCCGGCATCGCCCGCGTGGTGCGCGGCCAGACCCTCTCGCTCAAGCACCGCGAGTACGTCGAGGCCGCCAAGGTCGGCGGCGCGCGCTCCTGGCGGATCCTCACCCGGGAGATCCTGCCGAACGTCTCCGGCCCGATCATCGCCTACACCACGCTGCTCGTCCCCGGCATGATCGCCACCGAGGCTGCGCTCAGCTACCTCGGCGTGGGCGTGCGCCCGCCGACACCGTCCTGGGGCCAGATGATCGCCGAGAGCATCAGCTTCTACGACACCGACCCGACGTACTTCCTGATCCCGACGGTCTTCCTGTTCCTCGCCGTGCTCGCCTTCACCCTGCTCGGCGACGCGCTGCGCGACATCCTCGACCCCCGGGGAGGCCGGTCGTGATCCTCTACCTCGGTCGTCGACTGCTCGCCGCGGCCGGCATCCTGCTGGCCGTCTGCGCGATCACCTTCACCATCTTCTACCTGCTGCCCTCCGACCCGGCAGTGGCCGCCTGCGGCAAGACCTGCAGCCCCGAGCGGGTCGCCGAGGTCAAGACGGCGATGGGCCTGGACAAGCCGGTCTGGGAGCAGTTCGCCACCTACATCACCGGCATCTTCGCCGGGCGTGACTACGGCAGCGGGCCCAGCGCCACCCACTGCGGCTTCCCCTGCCTCGGCTACTCCTACGAGTACTCGCTGCCGGTCTGGAACCTGCTCACCGACCGCCTGCCGGTCTCCGTCTCGCTCGCCATCGGCGCGGCCGTGCTCTGGCTGGTCCTCGGCCTCGGCGCAGGCGTCACCTCGGCGCTGCGCAAGGGCGGGGTCACCGACAAGACGCTGATGGTGCTCTCGGTCGGCGCCGCTTCGCTGCCGGTCTACTTCACCTCGATCATGCTGATCTGGGGGATCGTCCGGACGGCCGGGCTGCTGCCGTACCCGGCGTACCACCCGTTCACCGAGAACCCGGTCAAGTGGGCCTCCAACCTGCTGCTGCCGTGGATCGCCCTGGCCCTGCTGTACGCGGCCATGTACGCCCGGCAGAGCCGCAACTCGATGATCGAGGCGATGGCCGAGCCGTACATCCGCACCGCCCGGGCCAAGGGCCTGCCGGCCGGCACCGTCGCCGTCAAACACGGGCTGCGCTCGGGGATGACGCCGATCCTCACCATCTTCGGCATGGACCTCGGCGGGCTGCTGGCCGGCGCCGTCATCACCGAGTCGATCTTCGGCCTGCCCGGTGTCGGACGGCTGTTCTACGACGCGCTGGTCCGCTCCGACCAGCCCGTCATCCTCGGTGTCACCCTGCTCGCGGCCTCCTTCATCGTCGTCGCGAACCTGCTGGTCGATCTGCTCTACGCGTACGTCGACCCGAGAGTGAGGTACTGATGTCCCTCTTGGAGGTGGAGGACCTCAAGGTCTCCTTCGACACCCCGCGCGGCACCGTCCGGGCCGTGGACGGCATCTCCTTCGCCGTCGAGGCCGGCCGCACGCTCGGCCTGGTCGGCGAGTCCGGCAGCGGCAAGTCGGTCACCTCGCTCGCCGTCATGGGCCTGCACCGAGGCGCCGCCGTCACCGGCTCGATCCGGCTGAGCGGGCAGGAGCTGGGCGGGCTCGGGGAGCGGGAGCTGGGCACCGTCCGGGGCCGCCGGATCGCGATGATCTTCCAGGACCCGCTGTCCAGCCTGCACCCCTTCTACACCGTCGGGGAGCAGGTCGCCGAGCACTACCGGGTGCATTTCAAGGCCTCCCGCAAGGCCGGCCGGGCACGGGCGGTCGAGATGCTGGCCGAGGTCGGCATCCCGGAACCGGCCCGCCGGGTCGACGAGTACCCGCACCAGTTCTCCGGCGGCATGCGCCAGCGCGTGATGATCGCCATGGCGCTCGCCTGCGAACCCGACCTGCTGATCGCCGACGAGCCCACCACGGCCCTCGACGTCACCGTCCAGGCGCAGATCCTCGACCTGATCGCCCGGATCCAGCAGGAGCGCGGCCTCGGCGTCGTCATGATCACCCACGACCTGGGCGTGGTCGCCCGGGTCGCCCACGAGGTGCTGGTCATGTACGGCGGCCGGGCGGCCGAACAGGCCCCGGTAGACCGGCTGTTCGCCGCCCCGGCACACCCGTACACCCGCGGCCTGCTGGACTCGCTGCCCCGCCTGGACGACACCGAAGACGCCCCGCTGCGGGTCATTCCCGGCAGCCCGCCGTCGCTGATCTCCCCCGCCCCCGGCTGCTCCTTCGCCCCGCGCTGCGCCCGCACCACCGCCGCGTCCACCGAGGAGCATGCCCGCTGCCTGGCCGAACGCCCCGCGCTCGGACCGCTCGCCCCCGGCCACCAGGCGGCCTGCCACCTGCCGCTGGTGCCGGAAGGAGCGCGGCCGTGACGGTCACGACTGACACCCTGCTGTCCGTGAGGGACCTGGTGAAGACCTTCCCCGGCCGGCCCCGGCGCACCGGCCGGCCCGGCGCACCGATCCGGGCCGTGGACGGGGTCAGCTTCGACGTCGGCAAGGGCGAGACGCTCGGCCTGGTCGGCGAGTCCGGCTGCGGCAAGTCCACCACCGGGCGGATGATCGTCCGGCTGCTCGACCCGACCTCGGGCACCGTCACCTTCGAGGGCACCGAGATCGGCGGGCTCTCCCAGGCCCAGCTGCGGCCGCACCGGCGGAACCTGCAGATGGTCTTCCAGGACCCGTACTCCTCGCTCAACCCCCGGCAGACAGTGGCCCGGATCGTCTCCGAGCCGCTGTTGATCCAGGGGGCGAGCGCGGCGGACGCTCGCGAGCGGGCCGGCGAGCTGATGGAACTGGTCGGGCTGACCCCCGAGCACCTCGACCGCTACCCGCACGAGTTCTCCGGCGGGCAGGCGCAGCGCATCGGCATCGCCCGCTCGCTGGCCACCTCGCCGAAGCTGGTCATCGCCGACGAGCCGGTCTCCGCGCTCGACGTCTCCGTCCAGGCCCAGGTGGTCAACCTGATGGAGCGCCTCCAGCAGGAGCTCGGCCTGGCGTACGTGTTCATCGCACACGACCTCTCGGTGGTCAAGCGGGTCTGCGACCGGGTCGCGGTGATGTACCTGGGTCGGATCGTCGAGATCGGCGACAAGGCCGAGGTGTACGGCAACCCCGCGCACCCGTACACGAAGGCGCTGCTGTCCGCCGTGCCGCTGCCGGACCCGGCGGCGGAGCGGACCAGGGAGCGGATCGTGCTGCTCGGCGACCCGCCGAGCCCGGCGAACCCGCCGGCCGGGTGCACCTTCCATCCGCGTTGCCCGAAGGCGCAGGAGAGCTGCCGGACGGAGCGTCCTCTGCTGCAGATCGTCGGCCCGGGCGGCCGGCAGGCGGCCTGCCACTTCCCGGAGGTCCGAGGACCGGGCCTGTAGCGCATCGGCCGCGCTCGCGCATCGGCCGTGCTCGCCTTCGGGGCACGCCTTCGATGAAGCGCGAGGTGATGTCTCGCGTGTCACGGGTCACCTGGAAATGGCCTGGCGCAAGCGGCAGGGGCGCCGCACCACCGGTGCGACGCCCCTGTCCGACGGCCCGTCAGCGGGTGCTGTACTCCACCGCCACGCTGACCACCACCAGCACCCCGTACACCGTCGCGAGGGTGGTCCGCCCGGTGCCGTACAGGGCGAGCGCGGCCGAGCCGAGAACGAGCAGCTTGAGCACGATCTCCACGGCGAGCGGCTGCCGGAACCTCGGCCCGCCCGCGGCCAGGAACAGGCCCCAGAGCGTGGCCGCCAGAGCCGGCGCGCCGAGCCCCAGCAGCAGCCGGAGCACCAGGTTGGAGCCGGTCCTGAACCCCCAGTAGCAGAGCGCCGCCAGCATGGCGAGCTCCAGCCCGAAGGCGAGTCCGCCGTTGACCACGGTCAGCGGTGTCCACTGCCGCTGCCCGACCGGGCCGGGTCCGTCGATCCTCATCCGTGCGCTCTCCCCGTCTCGCCGCGCCGCCCGGGACGGGCGGCGACCACGCGGAGTGTCGCAGCCCGTCCCGGAGAACTCAATGGATCACCCCAAAGCGGAGCGCAGGAAGGCGAGTTCGGCCTGGGTGACCTGCTCGTTCACCCCGCCCGGGGTCAGGTGGGTCACGCCCGGCAGCGGCAGCACGCTGTGCGGGCGGCCGGCCTTGGTGAGCGCCTCGGAGAGCAGCAGGGTGTGCGAGGGGTGGACGTTGTCGTCGGCCAGCCCGTGGATCAGCAGCAGCGGCCTGGTCAGCCCCGGCGCGTCGGTGAGCAGGCAGTCGTCGGCGTAGCCCTCGGGGTTGTCCTGGGGCAGGGCGAGGTAGCGCTCGGTGTACGCGGTGTCGTACTGCCGGAAGTCGGTGGGCGGGGCGCCCGCGCTGGCGGCGTGGAAGACGTCCGGGCGGCGCAGCACGGCGAGCGCCGCGAAGTAGCCGCCGTACGACCAGCCGCGCACGCCGACCCGGCCGAGGTCGAGGTCGGGGTGGCGCTCGGCGAGCGCGTGCAGGGCGTCGACCTGGTCGTCCAGCGCCACCTGGGAGAAGCGGCGGAAGATCGCCCGGGTGAAGTCCGGGGAGACGAACGGGGTGCCGCGGTTGTCGGTGGTGACCACGGCGAAGCCCTGGTCGGCCCACCACTGGCGGAGCTGCCAGCGGCGGGGCTCGGCGGCCACGGCCTGGAAGCCGGGCCCGCCGTAGACGTCCAGCAGTACCGGCAGCCCGCGGCCTGGACTGTGGTCGCGCGGGTACACCACGGCCGTGGGCAGGGCGCGGTCGGTGACCCGGGCGAGCTGCGGGCGCACCCGGTGGGGCAGCGCGGCGCTCAGGTCGGCGAGCTGCAGCTCGCGGCCGTCGAGAAGGCCGTCGAGCAGCAGGCGGCGGCGGATGCCCTCGGCGTCGGCGGAGGTGAGCAGCAGGGTGTTTGCGGCGGCGAGCGCGGAGTGCGCGCCCGGGCCGGTGGTGAGGAGTTCGGGGGCGCCGCCGTCCGGGTCGATCAGGTGGACGTACTGGTCGGCCGGGTCGCCCCGGCCGGTCTCGCAGAGCAGCCGGCCGCGCCACCGCCCGACCACCCGGCGGATCTGCAGCCCGGTGGTGTCCAGCGGCTCGCCGTCCAGGGCGAGGCCGCGGGCCTGCGGGGTGTCGTGGGCGGTGAGCAGCCGGCCGTCGGACAGCCGGGCGGGTGTACCTGGCAGGTCGTCGACCCAGAACTCGTCGGTGGTCCGGGAGAGTTCGCGGGTCTCGCCGGTGGCCGGGTCGGCGGTCAGCAGCAGCACGTTCTGCTGCAGCCGGTCGGCGACGGTGAGCAGCAGTTCCTCGTCCGAGGCCCAGGAGGCGGCGCAGACGTACGGGAACGCGGCGGCGTCCCAGCGCAGTCGGACCCGGCTGCCGTCGAGGCCGAGCACCCAGAGCTGGACGTCCGCGTTGGGGCCGCCGGCCTGAGGGTAGGCGAAGTCCTCGGCCGGGTCGCCGGGGTGGGCCGGGTCGGCGAAGTACCGCCGGGGGAGGGCGGATTCGTCCACCCGGGCGGCCAGCAGCGCGCGGCCGTCCGGGCGCCACCAGTGGCCCCGGGAGCGGCCGAGCTCCTCGGCGGCGGCGAACTCGGCGACGCCCCAGCGGGCGCCGTCGGCGGGCGAGAGCGGTGTGGGCTCGGGGGTGACGTAGAGGGCGTCCTCGGCGACGTAGGCGACGCGCTCGCCGGTGGCGTCCGGCCGGGGGTCGAACGCGGGCCCGGCGACGGGGAGTTCGGTACTGGTGCCGGTGGCGGTGTCGGTACGGAACAGCCGGCCGTCGAGGACGAAGACCGCGGTGGAGAGGTCGGCGGTGGCCGCGTAGCCGCCGATCCCGGCAGCGACCAGCCGGATGCGCTCACGCAGCCGACGCTCCAGGGTCGGCAGTTCGTCGCGGTGGCCGCTGCGGCCGGGGGCGAGCGCGGCGGGGTCGGCGACGAGCCGCTCCTCGCCGGTGGCGGTGTCGAGCAGGTGGAGGCGGTCGACGGGATCCTCGGGACCGGTCGAGCGGAGCAGCAGCAGCCGGGAGCCGTCCTCGGCGAGGGTGTACGCGCGCGGCGCGCCGAAGGTGAACCTGCCGGTACGGGCACTGAGGGCGAGGAAGGGGTCGGTGAGGGTCACGGCTCGATCGTGGTCGCGCGTGCGGTGCCCGGCCAGTAGCCTGACATGTGAAATGTCACACATTAATCGTGCCTCACGTGCGCGGCGCCTACGACCAAAACCCCCTGGAGTCATGAGCCGCTGGAGCTGTGTGGTGAACCCAGGCCGAACCAGGGCAAGCACTCCTGCAGTCCCTCGATCTTCACTGGAACCAGTTGGTGCTCTCGCCATTGCTCAGAGGTGAGGCGAAGCCGGCGGAGTACGGCGGCCTGTGCGCGTACGACGTGATGCTCGATGCCGTCGTCGCGGTACCCCAGCTTGCCTGATACCCCCAGCGAAGCTGTGTTGTCAGCAAATGCGCCGGAGACGGCGTGCTGCGCGTCGAGTCCGGCGAAGGCCAGGTGGAGAACTGCGGCGCGCATCTCGGTACCCAGGCCCCGATGGTGGTATCTCCTGCCGAGCCACGAGCCGCTGTGTACTTCACGACGTATCACGAAGTCCCGGGCACTGATGCCTTGTGTGCCCACGACGACGCCGTCTTGCAGCACTACGAGGTTCAACTCCCAGTCTTCCGGCCGCCACTCGCCCCAGCAGCGCCAGTGGTACTGCAGGACGCTCTGAGCCCGCTGCTCAGGCGCGACGTCGGTCCATGCGACCGTGAACGGCTGCACGGCCGGGTCATGCACACCTTCAGCAGCCAGAGAGGCCAACGCGGCGAGCTCGCCCGGACTCGGCAACCGCAGTTCCAATCGCGGGGTGGTCAGCCGCAGTCCAGCAAGCGGCCAGTGTGTCATCAGGCTCATGGTCAAAAATTCTCCCGATCTCTCGCCACCGCGACCACTGGATATCGAAGGGAAGGCACGGCCTTCAGGCTCTCGGCTGGGGCGCCGAGCCGGTGAACCGATGCGGTCACAGCACCAGCCAAGGACGGCTCACGATGACGGAGCCCCAACTCCAACTGGTACCCGCAGATCGCCACCCTGGGCCGGCACCACCCGGTCTACGCAATCGACATGCTGGACGACCCCGGCCGCAGCATCCAACGCGCCGTCGCGGCCGGTTCCACGGAGAACGCGGCCTGGCTCAGCGAGGTCCTCGCCGGGCTCGGGTTGGAACGGGTCCACCTGGTCGGCTTCTCCTACGACGGCTGACTGGCCATCAACCAGGCCATCCACCGCACAGCAAACGCACACTTCCCGGCTAGCCCCGGCAGGATGAAGCCCACATCACCCGCGCCTTCGGCAAACTGAACGTCCGTGACCGCACCCAGGCCGTGATCACGGCCTATGAGTCGGGGCTGGTGCGGGCCGGCACCTCCTGACGGCCGGGGCCCGATGTCACGAGGCCCCCGACGACCAGCTGCGCCAGTTGCTCGGCCATCCGGATCCTGCCTTCGTCCGTGTCCGGCAGCGCCGATCCGAGCCGGTTGTGCATGTTCTGATGTGTCAGTGCCAGTGCCGGACCGTTGAGGGCCACGAAGACCAGGAGCAGCGGCACCTGCGGCATCCGGCCGCTGTCCATCAACCGCTGGATGACCGGGGCCAGTTCGCCCCAGAATCGACGCGTGTACTTTTCGGCCAGGTAGTCGAGCCTGGTGGAGTCGCGGACCGACTCCTCGGCGATGATGCGGTTCGCTTCGGGGGTGCCGGCGGCAAGGGTGAACCACCGGGTGACCACGGCCCGCAGCACGTCGACGTCGTCCGTCTGCTCGAACGAGGCCATCAGGTCCGCCACGTGGCCTGCGATGCCGAAGTCGACCACCGCACGCCAGAACTGCTCCTTGGAGCCGTAGCGGTCATTGACGTAGTTGTGGCTGACACCGAGTCGCTTCGCCAACTCCCGGACGGTGGTCCCCTGGTAGCCGAGTTCGGCGAAGGCGGCAAGACCCCGGCGCAGGATGTCCGCGTCATCGCGGGTCACCGGCTTCCCCCTCTCGTTCCGCCTTGGGTTCGTGGTGCGCTCGGCGCGGCGCGGCCGCCAGTGTACCCGGTGGACACCGACCACCCTTCGGCGATGTTTGACCCACCACATAACGCTTCCACGGCGCTTGACAGTTGTCAGACGGTCAGTAATCTGACAATTGTCAAGCAGCGCTAGACCCATGCCGCAGCGGCGCCGTCGCGGCGGCCGGCAAGGAGTAGAAGTGGACAGCAGCCAGCTCTTCGACGGTGTCGAGCACTCCCGGCAGGACGTCTCTCCCGACCCCGATCGCTCGGGTTCGCCCCTGCGCGACTACGTCTTACGCAGCCTTCCCGTCGATCTTCGCGACCTTGCCGCAGATCGACTGACGTACCATCAACTTGCCGAGAAGCAGCAGCGGATGCTGCAGGAAGCCGCTCCGCTCTGGCTCCCGGAGGACGACGAGCGGATCGCACGCCTCACCCAGCTCGATCTGCTCTTCCTGCTCGGTGGTTACGCACCGGCGGAGCCGCAGACCGCACCCCGCGCACTGACCGACCTGATATCCGCGCGGTGCGGCAAATTCCCCACCCTTGATCCCTATCTCAGCTATGAACTCCTGATCGACGCCAACTGCGAGGAATACCGCCGAAGCGGTGACATTCGGGTGTTCTCCGCAGGTCAGGACGCGGTTCTGGAACGGGACTTCTATCTGGGCCACCACCTTTCCGAACCGTGGGCCAAGTCGGCGGCATACGCCCTGCGCTCGCTGATCCTGCCGACGGCGACTGCCCGTCCTGCCGAAGTCCTCGACGGCGCGGCCCAGTGCCTCGTGGAGTTCACGCGATACATGGCGACATACCGCAAGCTGCCGCAGCAGGCGTTCAACCGGTTTCGCCCCTACCACATGGGCCATCCCGGCGGCCCGCGCGGCGCGAGCGGCGCGTTCATGCCCAGCGTTCACCTTCTCGAACTGGCCCTGCTGCCGCCGTCGAAGGGGTACGGCATCTTCCTGGACCAGTCGATGGCCTACTTCCCCTCGTGGTCCCGGCCCGTCATCGCGCAGTGGCGCAGCGACTCCAGCCGCGGGGCGAACGTGTCCCAGCGCCTTCGGGACGGCCTGCTGGTACTCGACCGCACGGAGCGCGACCAACTGGTCCGGGTCATCGACAAGTTCGTGGATTTCCGGATGGCGCACCTGGGCGTCACCCGGCATGCGCTCCCGGAGGAGTTCCAGGACCGAACCGGGCTGACGCGCCGTGGCATCCGCGAGCAGGACGGCGAACACGACATCCTGAACGACCAGAACTCCGGCACGTCAGGGTTCAGCGTCCGGCATGTGCTCACCAACGCGCTGTACCGGCTCCTCACGCTTCGCGGCGATCTCGCCCACCCCCACTCCCTTCCGGTCAACCAGTAGGCAGGTACCCGATGTCAGCATTCCGTGTCGCGGTCGTCGACGCGTTCGGCACGTCCTTCGGGTTCACCGGCGCGTTCGGCGCGGTGGGCGGCGAGGTGATCCAGCTGCGGAGCGCGCCCGAGCCGCCGGTCGGAGTCGACCCGGTGGACGAGCGGGCGTTCAGTCACGTCCTGGTCCACGACGATGAGTTGGACGAGCTGACCGCGAAGCTCGTTGAGCTGGAGCCGGTCGCGGTCCTGGCCGGCCGCGAGACCGGAGTGGAGCTCGCCGACGCCCTCTCCGAACGACTCGGCCTGCCCTCCAACGGCACGGCCCTGAGCACCGCGCGGCGCGACAAGTACGTGCAGATCGAGACGATCAAGACTCATGGCGTCCCCGGCATGCGGCAGCTGCGCACCGACGACGAGGCCGAACTACTGGCCTGGCACGAGGAACTGGGTGGGACCGTGGTCGTCAAACCGCTGCGCGGCTACTGGGGTGACGGCGTCTCGTTCTGCGACGCACCGCAGGAGTCGGTCGCCGCGCTGCGCGGGCTCCGCAGCCGCCGCATGGTGCTGGGAGAACCGATCACCGAGGTCGTCGCCCAGGAGTACCTGGTGGGCGCCGAGTACATTGTGAACACGGTCAGTTGCGCGGGTGTGCACCAGCTGACCGATGCCTGGCGCACCGAGCGGATCCAGGCCAACGGGGTGCGGGACCTGGTGACCGCGCAGGTGCTGCTGCGCTCCGACGAACAGCCGGTCGGCGAGCTCTTCGACTACGGCCGCCGGGTGCTGGACGCCCTCGGCATCCGGTACGGTGCGGCGCACCTGGAGATCAAGCTGACTCCGGACGGCCCGCGACTGGTCGAGGCGGGCGCCCGCCTCTCCGGGCTGCCCTACTACACGGCCGAGGTCCTGGGCGAGGGCCAATTGGAGTGGACGGTCGACGCCTATGTCCGGCCCGAGCGGTTCCGTGCCCGGGCGGGCCGGCCCTACCAGCGGCGGCACGCTTTCGCCTGGGCGGCGCTGGTCGCTCCGGCTTCGGGGCGGCTGCGGGGCTATCGCGCGCTCGACCAGCTCAAGGGGCTGGCGAGCTTCCGCGATCTCGCCGTGCTGGTGAAGCCCGGCGACGAGATCACCCCCACCACCTATGACCGCGGCTACCCGGTCACCCTGACGCTGAGCCACTCCGTGGATGCCGTCCTGCAACGCGACCTCAACACCGTGCGCTACCTGGACGGCCCCGGCATGTACGAGATCACCCCAGCAGCCGATTGACCCCCGGTGCCCCCTGACCGCCGGCCAGCCCGACCCGGCACGGCGCCGAGCGCGACCAGCAACGGCTCGGAAGAGCACTGCCGGCGATCGGCAGTACCCGGTGGGCCTCCGCCCGGCGTCGATGGCACGGCGGGAGCCGGCCGCACCGGGATTCGCCGCCTCGCGTGCAATCCGTTCGACCGGAACCGACAGCGACTCCCCCGCCGGCACCCAGCTCACCACCCGGCCGGCGAACGACGGCTCCCTCGTGACGCGGCAGCCGGACACCGGCTCGCGGCTGCAGCACTCGACGATCGACTGACCCGGGACCGCCTGCGGTTGCGGATCTGACCGTCGGCCTGTCCAGGCATGCCGGTCCGACGCCCGGAACCGCAGTTCCCGATCCGCCTTGATCACTCCGTCGCGCCCCCCGGTCCCAGCCAGGCACCGCAGCCCGTCCTTGCTCATTACGGAATTCGGACGGGTCCCACAGGGGTGTGCGACGGAATAGGGAAGCCTCGTAGGTTGTCAGTACCAACAGGTGCCGATGGCTGTCACCTGATGTCGAAACCCGCGCCGAAGGACCGTGAAGACGGCGCTGTACCCGTGAGGGGGAAATGATGGCAACCGAGAAGGCCGTCCTCGCCGGTGGCTGTTTCTGGGGGATGGAGGAGCTTTTCCGCCGTCAGCCCGGTGTTGTGTCCACCCGCGTGGGCTACACCGGGGGTGATGTCCCCCATGCCACCTACCGCAACCACGGCAGCCACGCCGAGGCCATCGAGGTGCTCTACGACCCTGCTCGGACCGACTACCGGGCGCTGCTGGAGTTCTTCTTCCAGATCCACGACCCCAGCACGAAGGACCGCCAGGGCAACGACATCGGTACCAGCTACCGCTCCGCCATCTTCTACACCAGCGACGAGCAGAGGAAGACCGCCGAGGACACCATCGCCGACGTGGACGCCTCAAGGCTGTGGCCGGGCAAGGTCATCACCGAGGTCAGCCCCGTCGGCGATTTCTGGGAGGCCGAGCCCGAGCACCAGGACTACCTGCAGAAGTTCCCCAACGGCTACACCTGCCACTTCCCGCGGCCCGGTTGGAAGCTGCCCAAGCGGGCGACCGACTGAGCCCGGCGGCGCGCGGACGGCACATCCGCGCGCCGACTCGCTCTGCCGACCGGCGTTCGGCAGGCCGGCCGCGGACGCACCGAGGGAGCAACGATGCGTGACTATCCGGCGACGATCACTGAGACCGACCACATCGAGCCCGTACCGAAACGGGTCCGCGCCACGCTGGGCGGGCAGGTGGTGCTCGACACCACCCGTGCGCTCTACGCGTGGGAGCGGGAGCACTAACCGGCCGCAGGGCCAACCCGCGCAGGATAGAGCCGTTCCGGGTGGGCGCGCTGGGGCCGGAACACGCCGGCGGGCTGGCTGCGGCGGCCGAGCGGTACGGCACCGCGTGGCTGCGCCAAGTCGTCGACGGCTGGTTCGGCCCGCGGAACCGCTACGAGCCCCACCGGTACGAGTGGACCGAGAGGCTGCCGGATCTATGCACGGCGCTGCGGGCCTCAGGCCCGGGTACAGCGGTGGCGCAGCTGCTGTTCGCCGGGCCTGGACCGCGGTGGACGGCGACCTGCGGCTGTCGTCCACGACCGGTCCGGCCGAGATCCGCCGCTCCCAGCTGGAGGCGCTGGGCCTGCCGCTGCAACGCATCCTGCAGGCGGCCGGCCAGGAGCAGCGGGCCGAGATCCTGGCCGCGCTGCACGCCCAGGCGGATACGGTGCTGGATTGCCTGATGCCGATGCTGCGCCGTTCGGCGCAGGCGCTGCCGACGGACGCCAGGCGCACGGCGGGTCTCGACGCGCTCGCGCGCGACTGCGCGAACCGGCTCCGCGCGATCGCCGCACGACAGCCGCGTGCCGCGGACGACTGGTCGATCGCCTGGACCGGTTGCGGCTGCGAACTGTGCGCCACCCTGGAGACGTTCCTTGGTTCCCGCTCACGGCGAGTCCTTGAACGGCCGCTGGCGAAGGACGGACGCCGGCACGTGCACACCAAAATCAACTCGGCCGAGCTCCCGGTACACCACCAGACCAGACGGCAGGGACGCCCGTACACCCTCGTGCTGACCAAGACCGAGCAGCTGTTCATCCGCGAGCAGAGCGCCCGCAGCCAGGCTGAAGCCGACCTGACCTGGCTGACCTCGGCCTGGAACGCGTAGTGCTCCAGAATTGCTTCACGCTGCCTTTCTCGGTCGGGTCGCCCAGCCAGCGAGCTGGCCTGGGCGGGCGCTGGCCGCGAGATTGCGCGCTACCTCACGAGCCCGCAGGGCCGCAAGCGCTACCAGGAGCGGGCCTTCGTGTCCGTGGTGCCTGATAGCGTGCCGGGCATGCCGCACCGCGCCACTCCGCGCCGCACGGGCCACCTCTTGCCCCTGGCCGTCGCCGATGCCTTGTGGGCCGAGTTGATGGCCAACAGTGTGTTCCCGGCTGGGCAAGCGTTCACCGGCTTCCCTGCTGATCCGCAGGTGGGGTACGTGCTGCTCGGCGCACGTGCGGTGCCGACGGTGAAGGGAGTCGGCGGCCGGTGGCATGTTCAAGAGGCCGATGTGCGCCGGGCGGCCGAGGAGCTGCGTGCGGTCAGGGTGAGCGGGGTCGGCCTGGTCCGTGTCGCTCCTTTCCGCGGGTCACTGAAAGCGGGGCAGAGGGAGGGGCCGGCGCTGCGGTGGCGTCAGCGCCTGGGCCAGGAATGGGCCCGAGCCCGCGTCGATGCCGCCCCCGGGCGGTTGCTGCGCGGCAGCGACCATCTGCCGCATCTGGCGGGGATCGACTGGCGCCGGTCTCTGATGGAGCGGACCGGAGCGGAGGCAGAGAACACGTGGTGGCTACCTCGCACGCTGGTGAAGGTGCTGGACGCGGCCGAGCACGCCGAGGAGCGGTGGTTGCTGGCCGCGCGGACCTGCCAGAGGTGCGGCTCTGTGGCGGATCAGCCCGAGCAGTGGCGGGTCCAGGCCGGCAGCAGCTGGCAGACGATCTGCCCCGGCTGCCGCACAACCACGCTGCGCCCGTACAACGGGGAGCTGGAAGGCCACGTCTACTCGGTGCTCAGCAAGAAGCGAGCCTCGCTGGAAGTGTCCGGGTGGAGGTGCGCCGTCTGCCAGGAAGCACCTGCCTTCGCGGTCGACCACTGCCACGAGCACGGCTACGTCCGCGCGCCCTTCTCCGAACTAACTGGCCCGGACGGGAATCGTGTCAGAAGTCTGGTCTAGGTTTGGCCTGTGAACCACAGCAGCTCCAAGGCCGGGGCGTCC
>NZ_JBSFJU010000078.1:0-28588 GCF_053598215.1 Kitasatospora sp. NPDC001175
GCGCCAGGCGCTCCCACTGGGCATCCGTCAGATCACTCCTACACCCCATAGTCGTATCAACGACTCAACTGATCGCCAGGACACTGCCTAGCGGCCCTGCTGGCCGGCGCCGCAGGCACGGTGGCGGCCGGGATCACCTTCGCGCGGAGCGGCGCGACACCGGCGCCGTCGGTGTGGAACAACACCACGTCGATGGGCTCGCCGTCGGACTGGAACAGCACCACATCGGACGCCGTACCCGCCGAGTGGAACAGCACCGGCTCCGCGGTGCGGCCCACGGAGTGGAACGGCACGGGCGCCTGACGCCCGTGACCGATCGCGGCTGTGGCACCCCTACCGGGCCGCAGCCGCACCCCGGGCCACGCCGCTCAGCGCGTCCGGCAGCTGTGCGGCCTCGCGGCCTCGGGCAGGCCGAACGCGCCGAGGACGCCGGCGCGCGGCAACCTCGGCCTCGGCGTCCATCACCGGTCACAACCTCGCGAAGCCGGAAAGCCGGACGAGTTCCCGGCTTTTAAGTCGAGACCGCGCCGACACGCCGACCTCGATCACCTGCCGGCCTGGCGCCGGTGTGGGTGTCCCAGCTGCCCGATCGCCTTGTGGCCAACCGGACGGAGCGTGCTGCATTCAGGTTCGTCAGCATGTGGGCATTGCGAGCCCGGGGAAGGCGAGCCGGTACTGCCCTCGGTACATGGCCTCGCCACCGCTCATGAGCCCGGTGGGAGACTCGACTCCAGCAATGCGGGCGGTGCGCACGATCAGAGCCGCGATCTCGGAGGAGGCCACTTCTCCAGGACCGCCGGCATCGACGCGCCACGGCGCTCCGCCGTCGAAGCGGGCCGGAAGGGGCGGTAGGGCGTTTCGGGAAGTCCAACCGAGAGCGGCGGCGTTGTCCCCGCGAGCCGCCTCGGGGACGCAGTACTCCGTGTAGTCGACGTACAGGCGATCCTCGAAACAGGTGATGCCGAACAGAAGCGGCCCGGCTTCGCCGGGCAGCAGGCCGTACAGGGGAATGCTCTGCGTCAGCCCGGTCGCCAGAGTCTCCGCGGGAAGCGTCCGCAGGAACGCCCCCAGCGAGTTCTGCAACTGCTCCCAGTCGCCGATGTTCTCCCAACGCGGCTGCTCCAGCGGGTGCCCGCGGTCCGCCAGGACCCCGGCGAATCCCTGCCCGGCCTGCGCATACCAGGACTCCCACACCTCGCTGCTCTGCAGTACCAGCTCGGGCCCGGCCACCCCGGCCCGCAGCTCCAGGGCCGTCCTCTCCTGGTGCCAGCGCAGGAACGGCCTGCCCCAGTACGGCTCCGGGCTCCACCCGGACGGTCCGGCGAACCCGTGGGCCCCGACGTACGTCGCGTCGCCGAGCACCCTCCGGACCGCATCCGCGACCCGCCGGAACTCCTCAGCCTGCGCCCGCGCCTCAGGAGCCGGCCGGCTCACCGGGACCGCCAGCTCCAGGTACTCCTGCAACGGAGCCCACGCCCGGGCCGCCGCACCGACGGGCACGAACACTGCGTCTCCGCCCGGCAACCCGGTCACCACCCGGACCCGGCCGTCCGACTCCCCAGCCCACTCCCAGCCCAGCTGGTCGACGAGACCGCGCACGTCGTCCTCGGTCCACCGGAGTCCGACGAACGCGTTCATCAACTTTCGGGCGACGGCCTCGATGTCCTCGTTAGTGATCATGGTCCGTTACTACCAGCCACCCCGGACACTCCAGCGTGCCGGGCTCTTCCCCGGGCACCGGTAGGGGGCTTGGGTCGCGCTCACGGTCAGCTCACGCTCGGCGAGTTCGCGATGGAGGTGGCACAACCCCACCACCCAATCGCCGGCCCTGACATGACATCAGTGTCACGCCACCTCGGCCGACTGCGGTAGTCGTACGGAAGGCTGGCTACGACATCGAGGCGGTGGAGCGGCCGTGGCCATCCGTGGGCTTGCCCGCGCCCGCATGGGGTCATTACTGCCTCGGCAGATCTGGATGCGTCACGTCCTGCAGGGGGAAGGCCATCATGCTGACGCTCAGGGGGATTGCGCCCGGCGCGTGCGGTGGCTGTGCGGCCTCGTGGAGCTCAACGGCGAGCTCGGCGAGCCGTCGTCGGACGTCCTGCCAGGTCCGGGGATCCACCCATAGCTCGGCGTCGACGGTCACGCCCGCGCTCGCCTCTAGCCGGCGACTGGCACGTTCCCGGAGGGTGTGTGCCATGGCCTCGGCCAGCATCGGGGCCCCGTCGTGCTGGTCGGACAGCGGCGTGCCGCGGACGGTGCGGTAGCGGCGCTCCCTGCCACCGCGACGAGTGCGCTCCTCCGCCAGCTCGACCAAGCCCACCGTGGCTAGGCGCCGCAGGTGCTGGCTGGCCAGCGCGTGCGAGATGTCCAACTCGCGCGCGAGCTCGGCGGCCGACATCGGTCCCGGCCACATGAGGCTGAGCATCCGTAGTCGCAAGGGATGGGCGAGCGCGCGAAGTACTGGGTCGGTATCGGTCACGTAGGCCAGTAAACCGCAACCGACGCGGCCTGAGCCCCTACCACCAATCAAATGCTTGGGGGTAGGGTGAGCGCGATCCAGCGCACGACGAGGGGGATAAGCGGATGAGCTGGCGCACGCTCAAGGTCCTGCGGGATCGCAATGCGGGTATCTATCTGGGCGGGGTGATCGTCTCGGGGCTCGGCGACTCGGCCATGTCGCTCGCCGCCGGTATCTGGGTCAAGACCCTCACTGGTTCCAGCAGCCTTGCCGCGCTGGTCGGCTTCTGCCTTTGGCTACCGACCTTCGCGGGCCCGGTGATCGGCACGGTGGCGGACCGGGTGCGCCGCCGTCCGCTCCTGGTCGCCACCAACCTGGTCCTGGCCGCCGTCATGACCGCGCCGATCGCCGTGCACTCCCAAGCGGATGTCTGGCTGCTTTTCGCGGTCCTGACCTTGGTGGGAGCGGGAATGGTACTCACGGACGCGGCGGAGACCGCGCTGGTGGCCGCTGCCGTGCCAGAGGAACTGCGCGGCGACTTCAACGGCCTGGTGCACACCGCGATCGAGAGCATGAAACTGCTCGCCCCGCTGGCCGGGGCCGGCCTGTTCACCGCCTTCGGCGGGCCTGCGGTGGCAGTGCTGGACGCGGCCACCTTCGTACTGGCCGCGGTCGCCTTCCGGTTCATCCGAGTGCAGGAGGCCCTGCCCACCACCCGCGGAAAGCGGGCATGGACCACTGAGACCGCTGAAGGTGCCCGCTTCCTGTGGCGGCACCCGGTGCTGCGTCCACTGGTCGTCACCGGCGGGACGGCCATGGTGCTCTCCAGCCTGAGCAGTACGGCCACATTCGCCATGCTCGATACCGGGCTTCACCAGTCTCCGGCGTACGCAGGCGTACTGACCCCGCTTCAGGGGCTCGGGTCAGTCGTCAGCGGGGTGACAGCCGGTGCGTTGATGCGCCGGATGTCCGAGCGTGCCTTCTCGGCGATCGGACTCTCACTCTTCGCTCTCGGCGTGCTCGCGCGGGCGACTCCCTGGCTGCCGATCGTGCTCGGCGGCAGTCTGGCCATCGGGCTGGGTCTGCCCTGCGCACTCATTGCGGCTATGACCGCCGTGCAGCGGGAGACTCCAAGCGAACTGCTCGGCCGGGTTGCTGCTACGGCCAACACCCTGATGTTCGCGCCCACCGGGCTTGCCCTGCTCATCGGCACCGCGATGGTGGCTGGCCTCGACTACCGGGCGCAGCTTCTCATTGCCGGGGCCATGGGCCTGACCTGGGCCGCCGTGCTCACTGTGGCCGGCCGTGCGGCGCGGCCCACAGCACCGGACGGCGCGCAGCCGACGCCCGAGGCTCAGCAGATCGACATCGCCCAGTAGGAGGAACAGTCATGCCGGGTTCTTTGCGGTGGCTCGCGCTCCCGCCATTCCGGTGCCACGAGTACGCCAACGAGGCTGTTCTGCCGACCGCAACGGGTCCCGCTGTACCAGCGGATGGGGCGGAGTCCCGTGGAAGGCGACGTGTGCGAATCTGCGGTTTGTTGTCACTGGAGGAATGGTTGGTGTCATCAGGGTGTGGGTGTGGGGCTGCCTGGACCTGGCCGGGTTGTGGGGGAGCGGTTGGCGTCAGTTGGGTGCCGATGTCCTTTGCCATCAAGTGACGTTCTCCGGTGACAGTTTCGTGCAGATTCCCGTGTCGTCCCGCGCCGCCTGCCCGAGCCGGTTGGGCATGGGTGCAGTCTTCTGCGAAGAGAGGGACACGGTGCGTGGCATGACTGAGCAGGTGTTTGATGCGGCCCGTGCTCTGAGCTGTGGTGTCCCCGACCGTGGGCGGGCGTGGGGGTTCCTTCGAGTGTTCACCGCGGCCTGGGCCACCCCGCTGGCCTACGGTTGACGGCGTTCCGGCCGGGGAATTGGACGCGGTCGAGGCGCGGCTGGGGCTGCGGCTGCCAGCCGCGTTGCGGGAGTTCTACACGCTGCTGGGCACGCGCAAGGACCTGACGGGCAACCAGGATCCGCTGCTGCCGCCCGGTGAGGTGTTCGTGCATGACGAGTTCGGCGGTCTGCTGGTCTTCCGCACGGAGAACCAGGGCTGCGCCTACTGGGGGGTGCGCCTTGAAGACCTCGACCGGGACGATCCGCCGGTGTTCGTTCGGTCCCGGGAGGGATGGCTGCCGTTCATGGATCGGCTGTCGCTGGCCGGTGTCGAGCTGGTGCTCAGCGAGGCGTTGTTCGCCCCGGGCCGCTTCTACAACGCGTGCGAGCTTCCTACGGACCTGATCGAGGAGTTGCCGCGCCGGTTCACGCGCGTGGCGCTGCCTGACTATCCGCTGTGGACCGGGCCGGGGGAATCACCGGTGCGCTGGTACTCCGCTCCGGGAGCACTGCTGCGCCTGGACGGCGTCACCGCGTTCAGCTGGCTGCACGTCGTGTGCCGCACCCCACCCGACCTCGAGGCGTTGGAGGAAACACTCCCAGCCCGCTGGGCACTGGGCTACCCGGAGCCTGCCCCGATCGAGGCGGACGGCCTGCCGTTCTGAACCGTGCCGACCGTGCGCCCGTCCGCCGCTGTCTCGAAATGGAGCACTTCGAGCGAGACGGCGTTGTAGGCGACGTTGGGTTGGTCGGAGCCGGGCAGGGTGAGGTGAAGCATCCCGTCCTCGTCCAGCAAGCCGTGGCCGGCGTAGTGGACCAGCATGGGGTCGGTGGTGTCGTTTCGGGTCGCTATGAGGGCCTTCAGGCCGCGCGGGGGTTGCTGATGCGTGCTGGTCATCCGCTGGTTCTCGCGGCGAGGGCGGCCTGTTGGTGGTTGTCAGCTTCCGGAGTTGGCCGCGCGGATGTTCATAGCCCCCTGTACGCGGATTGGTGATTCGTCCGGTATCTCGGCGCTGGCGAGCTGCAACGAGCCCTGAGTGGCTGGCCGTGGTGATGGATGGCCGCGTCCGCGGGGAGGTGACTGTGCTGATCAGCCCGGGCTGGAGCCGGAGGCAGCGGCTGGTTGGACCAGGGCTCCGTTGGGGCGCTGAGGCTGTCCGGTGCGCCGGTCCACGGGGATCGGCAGCGGGGCCAAGGGGTGGCGGCGGATGTGCCAGGTCTGGTAGGCGATCAGGACTAGGAGCAGGGCGCTCAGCGCCGCGGTGCCGCCCGCCGTGCCCCAGCCCAGCCCGCCTTGGGCCGTCGGTTTGGTCAGCGCGTCGCCGCCGGCCGCGCCCAGGGGACGGGTGAGGATGAACGCCAGCCAGAACAGCGTCATCTGATTGATCGACGTCAGGTAGTACAAGCCCACGATCAGCACCATGATGCCCGCGATGACCAGGAAAGCGTTGCGAAAGCCCAGGCCGGTGTCGTCCGAGAGCCAGTCACCGCTGGACGTGCCCAGGGTGTTGGATACCAGGATCGCGATCCAGTACAGGATCTCGCCGGTGCGACTGGAGATGTTCTCCACATTGTACGTCTGCCCGGTGCACCACCACACGAGGAAGACCAGCGCCAGCAGGGCGGTGAGGATCACGGCGCCGGAGGTGTAGCCGATGCCGTCGGGGGCGCTGCCGTGGCCGAATCCGCGGTTGAGGAAGTCGGATACCTCGGTGCCGACCATGCTCGTGCCCAGCACCACCGACCAGTACAGCGGCGGGTGGAACCGTTTCGCTCGCACCTGGGCCACGATGACAACCAGGAAGAACGCGAGGAATAGGAACGCGGTGGTGATGTAGCCGAGTTTGAAGCTGATACCGATCAGGTCGCCGGCGGACTCTCCGAGAGTCACGGCGACCGTTTTCAGCATCCAGAACAGCACCGTCACCTGGGGGAGCTTGCGCAGCACCATGGTCATGCCGTCCAGCGGTGCGTGTGCGTGAATGTTCGAGGCCATTTCTGTCGCCCGTCCGTCGGCCACCAGCATCAGACGCGCCATTGTGAAAGCGCCGGTGGGTCCGTGGAGCCATTGCTTGCCCGTGACGGCCGATCGCCACCCGAAAGAGTGACTCGGAAGGCTTGAACGGACTCTGTGAGCTTCCGCCCGGACCTGTCATTTTCACCGGCAAGCGCAAGGGTCAGAGTCCTGGCCGGTCTCTACCGGGCATTCGCCGAGCACGAGAAGCGCCAGGCGTACCCCGAATCCGTCGCCCAGGCCCATGCCGACTTCGCCGTGGCTTCTGGGGAGCAGGGCCCAGCACTTCGTCGGGGTTCGTTCACGGGCGGCGGGCGGCAGGACGCCGATGTGACCCATCCCGCGGCCGGATGAGCTCCTGGCCAGGAGGAAGTAACGTGCGCATGGGGACGATCAGTACCGGGTTGGACGGCCGGCCCCGGCCGGACTTCCTCGCCAGCCACCGTCCGGTCCTGGTCGTTCTCGCGGCCCCGCTGGTCACCGAGGTCATGCCGTCACAGGACCATGCATCACCCGTTCGCGTGAACTTGCCGTGATGGTGTCGTGCAGCAGGGGAGGCGGCATCACAAAGGGCTCGGTGCGTAGCGCAATGACGTTTTGCATCGTGTGGGTTGGTCGGGCGGAGGAGGGGGAGGCCCTAGCGTGGTCCGGGAATGACCCGGGCGGACCGCCGGGGTCCCGGCCCATGGAGGCACACCCCATGACCACTTCGCTCCCTGAGCTCACCGGGGACTACGTCCTCGACCCCGCCCACACCCGGATCGGCTTCGTGGCGCGCCACGCCATGGTGACCAAGGTCCGGGGTGCGTTCCACAGGTTCGAGGGCACCGCCCACTTGGACGGCAGCGAACCCGCCCGCTCGACCGCCCAGGTGGTGATCAAGACCGAGAGCATCGACACCGGGGTCGAACAGCGCGACGAGCATTTGCGCACCAACGACTTCCTGGACGCCCCCAACTACCCCGACATCACCTTCCGCACCACCTCGGTCGAGCCGAGCTCCGAGGCCGAGTACCGCGTCACGGGTGACCTCACCATCAAGGACACCACCCGCCCGGTCGCCATCGACTTCGAGTACACGGGCAACGCCGTCGACCCGTACGGCAATCTGCGGGTGGGCCTGGAGGGCTCGCTGACGATCAGCCGCAAGGAATTCGGCGTGACGTGGAACGCGGTGCTGGAGGGCGGCGGCGTCCTGGTCAGCGACAAGATCGTTCTGGAGTTCGACATCTCTGCGATCAAGCAGAATTAGCAGCCCCACTGGCCGCCCCGTTGCCGTACGCCGGCGGCGGAGGCGCCAGCGGCATGACCGGCGGGCGCGGGCGCGCGCGGTGCCCGCCGACAGCAATCTCCTGGGTAATGACAGGCAGCTCCTGCAACGGAACTCCTTGATCAACTCTCCTGGTCGAAAGTTGATTTACAGGGGTTCCGTTGTGTCGTTCAACCCCCCTTGACATCTGACTGGACACCCAATCTGATCACGCCAGGCGACGCACGTCGGTGACATCAGCCGCCAGGCCCTGCTCACCGGGCCGGCGGACCGTTGCGACGAGTCGTCGCAACGCCGCGTGAGCGGGCGGGCCCCAGGTGGCCTTGCCGCCGGGGCGGCCGCGGACGCCGGCCTCTCCGATGAGGATGCCGCTGAGGGCACGCCACGCCGCCCAGCCGCGGGCGCGACGCAAGGTCGCGGCGTCCGGGGTCGGCTGGTAGGCCCCATAGAAGCGGTCGGCGGCGCCGTCCGGCAGCAGGATCCAAGGGGCAGCGAGGTCGAAGGCCGGATCACCTGCGAAGAGGTCGCCGAAGTCGATCACACCGCAGAAGGTGCCATCCGTGGTGAGAACGTTGGCCGGATGCAGGTCGCCATGGAGCCACAGTGCCGGGCTCTCCCAGTCAGGTGCGGAGGCGGCGTCTTCCCAGACCGCGCGGACGGAGTCCGGGTCGGGGATCAGCCCCAGCTCGGTGCCCGAGGCGAGCAGCCTGGCGAACCCCTCGGCATGGTCGACCAGCGGCCCCCCGCGGTCACGACCCGCCGGCGCCCCCGTGGGAGCGGGTCGGTGAAGAGCCGTCAGGAAGGCGGCCAAGGTGTCGGCCGCCTCCGCACCGCGCGTGGCGGGGGCGCGGTCGGCGGGCTCGCCCGGCACCCAAGTGGTGACGAGCCAGGTCCGCGGAAACCGCTCGGAGGGCTCACCGAGGCGCTGCGGGACCGGGACCGGCAACGGAAGGTCCAGGGCGAGGGCGGGCAGCCAGGCGTGCTCCTTGCGCAGCAGCGCATCGGCGGACTGCGTTGCCCAGGGCAACCGGACGGCGAGGTCGTCGCCGAGCCGCCACAGCTGGTTGTCCCAACCACGCGCGCCGAGCCGTAAAGGGCGATCGGCCAGGTCCGGGTGCTGGTCGCGCAGCAGATCCCGGACCAACTCCGCAGTGATCTCGATCTCGGTGTGAGTCATGCGGAGCAACCATAGTCGGGCGGTGGGCCGCCTCGAAAAAGCTGGTCCTCCCAACCGTGGACCAGTGGGCCCCGCTCCAACTCGCGCTCAGCCGCGCAACCTGTGCATCGCTCAGCTTCGGCCTGCCCGGCGATCCCTTCGAACGAACGCCGGCCTGGTCGTGCTCTCGCCACTGCCGCCGCCAGCGTTCCACCGACCGCTCGCTCACCCGCAACGCCGCAGCGATCTCCCTGTTCTTTGCCGTGACCGTATTGGTTTGCTGGGTCTCGCCCTGCGAGATGATCGCGTCATGAGTGAGATCGTGTTGATGTCGGATCCGAAGGTCGCCGTCATACCCGTTGTGGAATGTGGTGAACGACTCGTGGACGTCCGCGCGGGCGGTTCGTTGCTGGTCGATGCGCGCAAGCAGGACCCGGCAGATGCCTTCGCGTACCTGCGGGAAGGCGTGCTGGAGCGGCTGCTCAAAGCCCAGACGATGCTTCCGCGGGGCATACGGCTGCTGTTCGTCGAGGGATACCGACCCCCATCACTTCAGCGGGAGTACTTCGAGGAGTACGCGGGCCAATTGAGGGCCATCCACCCGCAATGGTCCGCCGGGCAGGTCCACGCGGCGGCGAGCCGGTATGTGTCACCGCCCGACATCGCTCCGCACAGCGCCGGCGCGGCCGTTGACCTCACCCTGGCCGACGCCCGTGGGCACGAACTGGACCTGGGCACACGGTTGAACGCCGACCCGGAGGAGAGTGAGGGCGCCTGCTACACCCATGCCGCCAACATCAGCGAGGAGGCCCGTGCCAACCGGAGGCTGCTGGGTACCGTGCTGACGGCGGCGGGCCTGGTGAACTACCCCACGGAATGGTGGCATTGGTCCTTCGGCGACCGCTACTGGGCTCTGATCGCGGGGAAGACCGCCGCTTGCTGCGGCCCGGTGGAGACCACCCCGCTCGGATGACCAGCCTGGCCTTGCCGGACTGACTGGTCGCGCGACGGGTCGCCCGCCCCAACGAGACCTTTCTCGCTGCGGCTGCGGCTGCGGGCGCGCTCGCGTCGCTGGGCGGCCAGGCAGGTCCGCGAGCGGCGGATTCACATGCGCACCAGATCCGATCTGCGTGAGCTCGCCGACTGGATCAACCTGGTCGTGTCGGGCTGGATGACGTACTCCGGCCGGTTCTACCGGTCTCGGTTGTACCCCCTTCCTGCGGGGTGTGCAGCACGTCCGCGACTACCTCAGCCCAGGGTGGAGGTGCTCTGCCGTAGCAGCAGGCTGCCGAGCGCGGTGCGCTGGTGCAGGACCGCTTTGCCGGCGCGGGTCGTGGAGATCAGACCGGCGCCGCGAAGTGCGGCTGTGTGGGCGGAGACCGTGGCGGCGCTGACGTGCAGGCGCTGGGCGAGCTCGGTTGTGGTGCGCTCTTCGGCCAGTAGGTGCAGCAGCTCCGCTCGGGTAGCCCCGATCACCTTGACCAGCGTCTGCCTGTTGGCGGAACCGTCGGGCTGCGGCGGGAAACCGGAGCCGGCCGGATAGGTGACCGCGACCGGGCAGCCAGAGAGGTCGGACAGTAGCGGCCCGCCGGACAAGTGGAAGCTGGGCAGGAGAAGCAGCCCGCGTCCGCCCAGCTGAACCTCCTGCGGCCTGCCCGGGATCTCCCAGATACCGCCGTGCAGGCGGGCGCCCGGGAGCAGCCCGGCCAGCAGCGAGCCGACGCCGCCTGAGGCGAGTTGCACGGCCCGGCGCACGAACTCGGTGTGATGCAGGTCCTGCACCTGCGCCCAGACCGGGCCGAGCAACACCTCGAATGCCGCGTGCTGCGCGTGGTGGATCAGGCGCCATGCCTCTGGGTCACCCCGGTGCAGGTCGTGGATCCACGCTGGGGCGGGCGTGCGCGCGGGTCCGTAGACGCGTTCCAGTTCGGCGCTGACCAGCTCGGCCGGGGCCGAGCGGACTTGTTCCAGGGCGTCCGGGAGGGAGTCCGCCAGCACGTCCAGGAAGCTCGGTGCCCGCCCGGCCGGGACGAGGTCCGCGAGCGGGAGGGTTGCCTTCGGCAGGGCGCGCAGCGCCCGGCGCCGCCAAGAGCCGTGGAGTAGGTCGCCATCCTGGCGGCACATCATCGTCAGCGCCACGTTGAGCTCCTGGAGCGGCGCAGGCCGGGGGGCGAGGGTGACTCGGGCGAAGTCGTCCGGCGTGAAGTGGATCCGGAGCACAGCGCCCCCTGTGTGTCGATACGGAAAGCGTTCAGGGCGCCATCCTTGAGCCTCAAATCTAAACGATCGTCTGCGCCGGGCCGGGCGGGACAGCATGCTTGACATGACCCACGACTTCTCGATTAGCCGACGTGCCGTCACCAGGTCCGTGCTGCTGGGCTCCGCCGCGATGTTGCTCGGCGCCGGTGGCCGTGCCTACGCCGACTCCCGGGCTACTGCTGCGGGCCCAAGCTCGGGCGATGCCGTACTCACCCTGCCCGCGCCCACGGGCCGCCACCCCGTGGGGTGCCAGCCGGTGTACCTCGTCGACGACTCCCGGCGCGACCCATGGGACCCCGCGATCCCCGTGAGGGAGTTGATGCTGACGGTCTTCTATCCGACCCGTGACGTCACCGGGCTCGTCCCGGCTCCGCAGCTGCCGCCGCAGGCCGCGGACGCGTTCGGAGAGATCGCTTCGCTTGGCCCCCTCCGATTGCCCAGCGCCGGCGTGGACTGGGGTGCCACCAGGTCCCACTCTTTCGCGGGCGCCGCGGCGTTGCCGGGCCGGCGACCCGTGTTGGTGTACAGCCCCGGCGGCGGAGACCCGCGCGGCCTGGGAACCTCCCTGGCCGAGGACCTGGCCAGCCACGGCGCCGTCGTGGTCTTGGTCGACCACCCCGGCGACGCCGCCGCAGTCGAGTTCCCGGACGTCACGACGTTCCGGCACGAGTTGTTGCGAACGACGAACCTCCCGCCCCGCGACCCGCGGGACCAGCCGCCCGTCGCCCGCACCATGATCGACTCGCGGATCGCAGACCTGCATTTCGTGCTCGACCGGCTTGGGCAGGCGGCCGACCTGCCGCTGCCGCGCGGGCTCGCCGAGACGCTCGACCTGCGCCGCGTCGGCGTGTACGGGCACTCGGTGGGAGGGAGCGCCGTCGCCGAGGTGATGCATGAGGACCGGAGGGTGCGTGCCGGGATCAATCTGGAGGGCTACCTGGACTACCCGCCCGCCGCGCCTGGTGCTGCCGCCGAACCGTTCCCAGTCGTGGCAGAAGGGGCGGACCGGCCACTGCTCCTGCTTGGCAGCGAAGGGTTCAACCGTCG
Source organism: Kitasatospora sp. NPDC001175 (assembly GCF_053598215.1). NCBI lineage: Bacteria > Bacillati > Actinomycetota > Actinomycetes > Kitasatosporales > Streptomycetaceae > Kitasatospora > Kitasatospora sp. NPDC001175. Next base: position 12,082 of record NZ_JBSFJU010000078.1, read on the forward strand.
GGAGGAACTGGATCGCTCCTGGTCGGCCTTGGCCGCGCTCTCAGGTCGGTGGGTCCGCAGTGCGCGCGTCGCCGACGCCAACCACTGGATCTTCACTGACTACGCCGCGATGCTCCCCCAGCTCCAGACGGCTGGGTTGATGACGGCAGCGGGGAGGGACGCTCTGATTGGCACCGTCGACCCGAGCGTCTCGGTCCCAGAGGTCCACCACGTGGTGCGCAGGTTCTTCGCGTGGCACCTGGCCGCCCGCTGATCTGAAAGAAACGGCTAGGCCGGGCGTGGCGCCTGTGACCTGCTTCTGATGAAGAAGCCCACCGTGCCCGTCTTGGTCACTTCGCTGAAAAGGCTGGTGGAGGATAACCCGTTGGGCCCGGTTTGGTGGCGTTACGGCCGTACCGGCCTTCACCCGCTGACCGATGCTCTCGACAACCCGCAGGACCGGGCGCACTACGAGCGGCGCCATGCTGCCCTGCGGGCCGAGGAGGACCGTCGGCGCCGTGAGCACTTGAAAAGCCTGGCCTGCGTCGACTGTGGCACGGAGCAGGAGCAGGAGAGGGTCTGGGTCCAGGAGGCCCGGGACTACTGGACGCACCGTAGGGGCGGTGCTACCCCTGCCACGCCGGGTGCAAGGCCGCCAAGGCGCGTCGTAAGGACCGGGAACGCCTGTGGGCCGCCCGCACTGCTCATGCCGAGCGGTTGCCCTGCTGGTCCTGCAAGGGCTCCCTGGGCGGGCTGAGGATCGGAGCGGGAGCTTCGCTGCGAGGCGGTAGCGGAGGCGGCTGAGTGCCCGGACTGTGCCGCCGTCCGCGGGGAGGAGGACCTCGGGCCGCTGTGGCTGCCTCTGCCCGGTCTGCGCCCAGGCGATGCCGCCGGCCTCCACCGGCGGTGCCCGCCGCTACTGCACTGACTGGTGTGGTCGCCGGGCCCCGGGGCTGCGGCAGCGGGGATGGCTTCCCAGCCGGCCGCCGGACCTGGCCCATCGCCGCGTGACTTCCCCCGCGTCCCACGCTGCGATGGCACGTTCGAGGCAGCGTGGGACGCGTACGCGGAACCTTCTGCCGTTCAGCCCGGCCGGAACCGCGGTCGGCTTGCGCCGGTCAGGGGCGGGGTGTCCAGCCGGGTGGGGTGAGGACGCTGTCGGCGAGGATCCGCTCGACAGTCTCGTCCAGGGCGCTGTGCTGGCCGATGACGTGTTCGAGGCCGTCGGGCAGGAGGTCGCGGGGCTGGTACCAGGCGGCCATGTCCTCGGGGGAGAACTCGGCGGCCTGCGGCCGGGTGGCGTGCCGCCGCACGGTCTCGGTGAAGTCGACGTCCAGGTAGTACAGGTGGCTGCGGCCGCGGTGGTCGGCGGTGAGCCGGCTGAGCATCGGGCCGTAGCGTTCGGCGGCGAGGACGCCCTCGATGACAACATGGAAGCCGTGGTCGAGGGCGTGCCGGGCTACCAGGTCGATGAGGCTGATGTTCGCCCCGCCAACGACGTCCCGCTCGCGTAGGACGGTACGACGCAGCACGTCCTGGGCGACGACGGCGATGCCCCGCCCGTAGGCGGTGCGCAGCCGCGCGGGGACGCTGGACTTCCCTGCGCCGCTGGGGCCGCGTATCACCATCAACACGGTCTCCGGGTTGCCCGTCATGCCAGGACCATCCCCGCCGCACAGCCTGCCCACACTGCCCCCGACCCCTTCCGCGCCGACGAGGACCACCAGGATGCCCGGCTGGGGGCCGGGTTACGCGTCAGGCGTATCGCTTCGACGGTGTCTTCAGCGCGGGCGGGTGTGGTGCTGTGCGTCGGTGGAACCCTGCACGAGTACCAACATGCCTCTTGACCAGGCCGGATGATTAATCTATCGCGGTGTCGGCCCCCCCGGGGGGCGGCTCGCGTGCTGGCGGAGACGGAAAGGCGCCCCGCACGTGGATTCGTGCGGGGCGCCCGCTCGTGCGCCGGAGGTCAGGCGGGGCGGATGTTCTCCGCCTGCGGGCCCTTCTGGCCTTGCACGACGTCGAAGGTCACCTTCTGGCCCTCCTGGAGTTCACGGAAGCCCTGGGTCGCAATGTTCGAGTAGTGGGCGAAGACGTCGGGACCGCCGCCGTCCTGCTCGATGAAACCGAAGCCCTTTTCAGCGTTGAACCACTTCACAGTGCCGGTAGCCATGCGTTTCTCCCTAGGGGGAACTGATCGGGTCCCACGATTGCGGGCCCGGAGGTGATCGCCTTGGTCCGGAGAGGCGCTGAACAGCAAAAACGCCCACGACATGTAACCGCGGGCGAGAACTTCGGAACCACGACTGCTTGATCAAAACGTTACACCGCAGGGGATCCCACGGCCAGGTAACCGAGGAAGACACGCAGCGGCATAGCTGTTGCGCCCACACACGCGCCTCGGCCGACGTCATGCCGCCAGCCGCCGTGCACAGCGCTGGTACCCCGCTGTCCAGGGTGCGGCAGGCCTGGCACCGGCAGACCCTGGGAGAGGAACCGACCACGGAGGAGAGCGATGACCGGTGCCAGCCCCTCACGGGAACCGAGTGCGATGGTGCACATGTCGATCGCCGGTGCGCTACCCGTGGCGAACGTGGTCGCCGACGTGGTAGGCCAGTCGTTCAGGCTGATCGCTGTCCCAAGTCCTGGCACAGCCAGGGACTATGTCTCACCCGCCGATCGGGTGGTCCGCACCCGCTGGCAGGTGGACACCTCGGCGCCGATCACAGAACCCGCCACGCGGCCGGTTGCCTTCGCACCTGCTGGTGCCGGCCCGGTGAAAGTGGAGCTCGGTGGTAGAGCCGATGCCGTGGTCAAGGTCGCGGCGCTGATCCGCGACCGTTTCCGTGCCGGACCGCCGGCGGGGGTTTCACAGGCGTTCGAAGTGTGGCCCGAGAGTCCGCCGCCCGCCACGGGCCAGGCGTGACCGCGGCAGCACGCGCCTTGGCGGGGCGCCTACCACGTCCTGCGCGAGGTTCACGACCAGCAGACGACACCGCGCCGCACAGCCACCGCGCCCCAAGGGGCGGCCACAGGCTCCGGGCGAGTTCGCATCGCTGCATGAGACGGCACCGCCGCTCTCGACGACCTGACTGAGCCGCGGTTCCCCGCACGACGGTCATGGCGCGGCCACGGCCGGACGCCGGAACCGCGGCCTCAACCCCGGCGGGCAGCAGGATGCACGGCATCACCCGGAACGGCCCGGGGCTGCTGCAGGGAAGCGGGTTGTGCCGCCCCGGCCGGAGAGTGACGGTGGCCCGGTGCGTGTGACCGGCCTCTCTGTCCAGGGCAGCACTGTCACCCACGTGCTACGTCGGCGACTGCGTGAGGTGACTGATGATCTTCCCGAAGTAGGAAGATCGGTCGCTGATCAATCGGATGCTGGCGGCGATCAGGCCAGCCTCAACTGGTACGAAGATCGACCCTGCCACGGGAAGTGCGATGATCTTCAACTGGAATCCGTCGAGGCGAACACCCGTGGCCTGTTCGTGCTCTCGCAGTGCGTCAGCGAGACGCGTGCGCGGCCGACCGGGCACGGGCCTACCCGACCTGGCGAGTTCCCGCTTACGGTCGGAGCTCCACCGCAGAATCTCGGCGGAGATGCCCCGGACGACCTCACCGAGTGGCCCCGCGAGCGTCAACGCGACGTGTGCCTCGTGCCCGGGCGACGCCATCGCCAGGTCCCACCACGCCCGCCATTGCCGCTCGATTTCGGCGACTTCCCTCGAGTCCTGGCCGACGGCGAACGTCAGCGGCGGGTCGATGTGCGGCAGACCGAGCGGGTCGGTGAAGCCGAACGTGTCGCGGATGGCCAGAGCGAAAGCCAGGTCGTGCGAATAGTCCAGGTTGACCGACCACGACGCGCCCGATACTGCCGACATCAGGGCTGTTCCCTTCTCAGAAGACCCACGTCTTGTCGCTGGGGGCACCGGCGTGGCAGATCTCGCCGTCCCAGAGCAGCACGTTGCTGGCTGGGACGACCCCGGCCAGCTCCCAGGTTGCGCCACCACCGTGGACGTCCCACCCGCCGTGCCAGTGCTCGTCCGCGCCCGGTCTGCCACCCCACGAGTGGCTGTCGGAGCCCCAGTTGTCCGACCGGTTGACCTGCCAGTGGTAGGCGACCGCACTCATGTCGAGGTCGAATCCCGTCTCGATCTCCGAAACGTAGCCACCGACCGAGTGGATGTACAGGTAGGAGTCGCCGCAGTTGCCGTCCACCTCGTTCTGGGGACGGACTCCCGCGTGGTAGGGAGTTCCGTCGGGGTTGATCCCCGAGGCCGTCGGCACCACGCGTTGGGTGCCGTCCGGGTCGGTCACCACCTTGAAGCCGTGCGACTCCGCGACCTTCCGGTCGACCCCGCCGACCACCATCTTGACGATCTTCGCACCCGCGAGCGGAACGTGCTTCGCCGCCTGCGCGGCAGGCACGGACTGGTCGGCCTACGGAGCCGCCTGCGCGATACCCGTACCAGCCACGGCGAAGGCACACGCCGCTGCACCCGCCGGAACCGCGCTCCTGAACGCATCACAGTTGTCCCCCTCGGCTGCCGCAACCTTCCAGCCACAGGCTCCCTGCCCGAGCCGGGCGGCAGACGGGAACGACGCTATCCCCGGGCGCCCCATGCGTCGCTGACGGCTCATCCCATTGGCTTGTCCGTATCGAACCACGGCAGCATCGAGGTGCTCCTGGTGGAAGGCCCTGGTCATGCCGCAGATGTCGAAGGCCGAGCTGTACGCCGCGATCCGGCGCGGCCCACCGCGAGGGCATGAAGATGCGAGAGATCGAGCGCAAGTACAACGTGTCGTGGCGGACGGTCAGGAAGGCCGTGGGCTCGGTCTGGCCGGAGCCGAGGAAGAAGCCGCCACCGCGGGCGACGGCTCTGGAGCCGTACAAGGCGGTGATCGACGGGACCCTGCGGGCGGATCTGGACGCGCCGCGCAAGCAGCGGCACACCGCTGGCCGTCCGCTGGCCGTCGACGGCCAGGGCTGCTCTGCAATGGCGCGGCCGCCAACGCGTGCAGATCCCCGTGTGCCTTGATTGCCGGTCTGAAATACGGAACGGTCGGCGGCAGCGGAAAGGAAGGGGCGGGCTGCTTGGGGCCGTGCGCTGCCAGAGCGGTCAGCCCTGGACAAGGGCCGGGGCTCGTACCGCCTGTGCGGTACGAGCCCCGGTTTCCGCTGCGAATCGAAAATCACGCAACGGGAGAGTCAGAGAGCGAGGGGGCGAATGTTCTCCGCCTGGAGGCCCTTCTGGCCCTGCGTGACGTCGAACTCGACCTTCTGGCCCTCGATCAGCTCGCGGAAGCCTGCGGCGTTGATGTTCGAGAAGTGGGCAAACACGTCCGGGCCGCCGTCTTCCTGCTGGATGAAGCCGAAGCCCTTTTCCGCATTGAACCACTTCACGGTGCCGAAAGCCATAAAAAATTCTCCTTCGAAGGCGCTTTGGACCCGCACTGCGCGGGCCATCCGTCGCCGCACTGATGACCCGCCGGGATCTCAGAAAAAATACGCCTGCGATGGGAACCAGCAGGCGCACACAGAGTTCATGGGAACCAAAACTGCAACTCCTACGACCGTAGCAGGCTTAGGGCCGGAACGGGAATTTCCGCAGAAGTTTTCTTCGGCGTTTCGGCGAGGAACTGGTGGTGCCGGTTGTACGGACCGGCTGGCCGTCCTCACGGTCGGTCGGTCGCCCCGTGGGACCGGGGTCAAGCCCGGCAGCATCTACAGCGCGTTCCCGGGCGGCAAGCACGCGCTCTTCGTGAAGCCGCTGGAGCGCTACTCCAAGCTGGTCATCCCGCAGAAGCTGGGCGAGTTGGAGGCCCCGGGCGCCTCGGTGGCGGAGATCCGCGGTTACTTCGAAGGCCTCGTGCGGGATCTGCTCAGTCCGGAGGGGCGGCAGGGATGCCTGCTGGTCAACACGGCGATCGAGAAGGCCGCCGAGGACGACGAGGCGGCGGCCGTGGTGCGCGGCCACCTCGCACGCCTGGAGCGGTGCATGACCCACGCGCTGGAGAACGCGCTGCGCCGCGGCGAGGTGCGTGACTCGCTCGATGCGGGCGGCAGCGCCAAGCTGCTCGTCGCGACCTGTCAGGGGTTGATGGTCGTGGGCAAGGCGAACCCCGATGAGGCGGTGCTGCGGGCGATCGTCGAGGGCGCCTTCGCCGCCCTCTCCTGACGCTACGACACAAGGGCCACCGTGTGCGGTGGCCCTTTCGCCGACCCCGATAGATGAACAACCACTCAAGAATGAGGTACGGACATGAAGGCCATCGTCATATCCGCCCACGGCGGTCCCGAGGTGCTCACCGTCACCGAACTGCCCGACCCGGTCCCCACCGACGGCGAGGTCCTCATCCGGGTCAAGGCCTTCGGCCTCAACCACGCCGAGGCATACATGCGCAGCGGCGCCTGGGGCCAGGTCGCCGCCGTCCCCGGCATCGAGTGCGCCGGCCTGGTCGAGGCCGACCCCTCCGGGACGCTCGCGGCCGGGACCAAGGTCGTGGCGATCCTCGGAGGCATGGGCCGCACCCGAAACGGCAGCTACGCGGAACTGGTGACCGTACCGGCAGCCAACGTGGCGGCCGTGTGATCCCAGCTGCCCTGGGCCGACCTGGCCGCCGTGCCCGAGGTGTACGCGACGGCATACAGTGCCCTGCACGGCAACCTCGGCCTGGCGTCTGGTGAGACGCTGCTGGTCCGGGGCGCGACCTCCTCTCTCGGGCAGGCCGCCGTCAACCTGGCCGTCCAGCACGGCGCTAGCGTGATTGCCACGACCCGCAACCGGGCACACGTACCGCTGCTCAAGGAGATCGGGGCCACCGACGTCCTCATCGACGACGGCCACCTGGCGCCCGAAGTCGAACGCCGGGGCCTCACCCTCGATGCGCTGCTCGACGTCGTCGGCAACACCGTACTGCGTGACTCGCTTGCCGCGGTCCGCCCGCGCGGACGGGTCTGCCAGGTCGGCTTCCTCGGCGGATTCGCGCCGGTGGCGGACTTCGATCCGATCGCCGACCTGCCCAGCGGTGTCCAGCTCAGCTTCTTCGGCAGCGCCTTCGTGCTGGGCACACCCGCGTTCCCTCTCGCCGATGTACCGCTGGACGCGATCTACGCCCGGGTCGAGGCCGGCGCCCTGCGGGCCCGCCCCGTCCAGGTCTTCCGCTTCGACGAGATCGTCGAAGCCCACCGGGTCATGGAGGCTGGCGAGGCCCTCGGAAAGATGGTCGTCGCGCTCGGCTGACCCGCAGTGTCTGACGGCGAGACTCCCTGAACGCGTTGCCGTGAGCGGCACAAAGCGGGATCTGCTCGCACGGGGGAGGCCGACGTCGCGGCTCGCCGGCTCACCATCGGGCAGCGGAAGGCACTAGCGAAGCTCCGGGAGATCACGCAGCGGTACCCCCGGATGTTCGCTCACTGGCGCCTTGTGCCCACGCAGAACGCCCTGTTGATCCGACGACCGGAGCGGCAAGAGCCGTGTAACGGGAGACTGTTGTCTGTGAGGGCCGGGAGGTGAGATTCCTCCCGGCTACTCGACCGTGCGGGGGTACCCCGGATTCCCCTGTGTGTGGTGTGGGTGCGACAGGACCCGCGACAGCCCGTGGTGACGGGCGGGGGAGCGGCTGGTGCTTCTGGCGTCCGGGCGCTCGCCGGCGCCTCGGCCGCCCGACAGCCCGCCGGTGCTGCGCCGGTGGCTGCTCGCGGTCGGGGCCGGCCTCGGTCGCCTTGGTTAGGTCGGCACCGCACCGCGGGTGTTCTGTGCCATCGAACCTTGAGCGGTTGTCGTTGAACCTTGACCACTGTCGCCGGCCCGTGAGGACGGTCACGACACTTGCCATGGCCGGAGTACGCCGCCGGACTGCGGCCGACGATCTCGGCCACCTCGGCGAACGGGTAGCGGAAGATGTCGTGCAGTACGAACGCGACCCGCTCGGCCGGGGTCATCGACTCGAACACGACCAGGAAAGCCATGGTCACCGACTCGTCGAGGGTGATCCGGTCAACCGGGTCTACCCCGGGGCCGCCCGCCGCCCCGGCGATCCATTCGGTGGGGTCGGGCAGCGGCTCTGGGATCCATTCGCCGACGTAGGTCTCCCGCCGGGTACGCGCCGAGCCGAGCAGGGTCAGGCAGATGCGGCTGGCCACCTTCGTCAGCCAGGCGCCCGGGGACTCGACGGCCTCCTGCTGCGCCCGGGACATCGCGTACCAGCGGGTGTAGGTCTCCTGGACGACGTCCTCCGCGTCGGCCAGGGAGCCGAGCATCCGGTAGGCGAGATTGAGCAGCTGTCGCCGCTCGCTCATGATCCTGCTCAGTCCCGGGTCCCGCTGCTCGTCTGCCTGCCGCTGTGCCTGTCCCGACGGGGTGGTCATACGCTCTCCGGCTCCCTCGCTCACGTTCCCTCTTCCATTACGACGAATCAGAGCGGCGGAATGTGAGGTCGGCGGCTCGCCTCACATTCGGCGGGGCTGCGTTGCCGGACTGGTGAAGGCGACTACACCATCCACGGAACAGGTAGATCAGCAAGAACGACTTCCAGGAGATCGCTGACCGCGTCGAGATCGAGGCGCTGCGCGGCGAGTTCACCGACGCGGCGATGATGCGCGGCCGCGCCCGACTCGCCGCGCTGTTCACCCCCGACGGGGTTCGCCGTCCGCCCCGCGCCCTGGCATCCGGGGGGCGGACTGTGGGGCGGCGGTGTTCTTCCGTTCGGTCGGACGGGCCGTCCGCTCGAGCAACCGCTGCGCCGCAGCCGGGCCGCCAGGACCGCAGCCCCGGCGGCCCGCAGGGGCGCCCCGTGTGTGGCCAACCCACCTGGCTGCGCCCGTCCCCCGGCCAGCTGCTCCTCGTCCAGGCCCTGGCGGGCAGCTTCCAGATCACCGCTCCAGATGGGGAGGGTGGCGAGGCAGGCATGGCGTTCGGCGCGTGCCGCCTCGGCGATGTACCAGCTTCTGGAGGTTGATCAGGTCGGCGGGATGTCACGCTGGTCTGCCACCCGGCCATCGTAGATCGCACACAGATCCGACCCGCAGACCCCTCCGAGCCGCCGGGCCGCGTCCACTGGACCGGCCACCTGATCAACGCTCCTCAACGAACTTCCGCGGAGCAGCTAGGACCTGGCCGATCCGCGGATGGACGAGGCCGCGGTCGGGGCGGTAATTGAGCGCGGATTGGCTGGTCGCGTCAGTTAGCTTCCCAGGAACCGCAGGACCGCCAGTACCCTGCGGTTGGTGCCGTCGTCCCGCGGCAGCCGCAGTTTGTCGAACACCGCGTTGGTGTGCTTCTCCACCGCGCTCCTGGAGACGAACAGTTGCTGTGCGATGGCCGTGTTGGTGTGGCCCTGGGCCATGAGTGTCAGCACGATTCGCTCACGGTCTGTCAGTAGATCGAGATCATCGGTGTGGCGCGTGCGGGCCAGAAGGCGGCGCACTACCTCCGGATCGAACACCGTGTCGCCGTCGTGCACCCGCTCCAGCGCGGACAGGAACTCCTCCACCCTGCCGACCCTGTCCTTCAGCAGATATCCCACGCCCCGGGTGTCGGCCGCCAACAGCTCGGCGGCGTACCGCTGCTCGACGTACTGCGACAGCACCAGCACTCCCACCTGCGGGTGCTCGGACCGAAGCCGCAGCGCGGCCCGCAACCCCTCGTCGGTGTGGCTCGGCGGCATGCGCACGTCCACGACGGTGACGTCCGGGGGCTCGGCGGCCACCGCGGCCAGCAGCGCGTCCGCGTCCCCCACCGCGGCAGTCACCTCGTGCCCTTCGTCGGTCAGCAGGCGGACCAGGCCCGCGCGCAGCAGCGCGGAGTCCTCGGCGATCATCAACCGCATGGCAGCTCCGCAATCACACGCGTGGGGCCGCCCAGCGGGCTGTCCACGGTCAGGCGCCCGTCCAACGCGGCGATGCGGCGTGCCAGTCCGGCCAGTCCCGGCCCGGCGGGATCGGCGCCGCCTCGCCCGTCGTCGCGTACCGACACCCTCACCACGTCGGTGTCCTGGCAGATCGCTACCTCGATCCGGGTGGCCCCGGCGTGCTTGGCTGAATTGGTGAGGGCCTCGCGCACTGCGAAATAGGCGGCCGTTTCGATGGCAGGGGTCGGCCGCTGCGTCAGGTCGCCGCTGAGGTGCACCGGGATGGGCGAGCGCTCGGCGTCTACGGCCAGCGCCTCGCGCAACCCCAGCTTGTCCAGCGATGCGGGATACACCCGCCACGCCACCTGCCGCAGCTCCTCCAAGGCCTGCTCAGTCTCGGTCTGTGCCTGCCGGTACAGCTCCTCGGAGTTCTTGCGGCGTGCCCGTCCGAGCAGCATCGCCACCACGATCAGCCGTTGCTGCAGCCCGTCGTGCAGGTCGCGCTCGATGCGGCGCCGTTCGGCGTCCACGGCCTCGACGATCCCGGACCGGGTGGCGGCCAACTCGTCGATCCGGCGGCGCATCCGGGCCAGTTCGTCGGGGCAGAGAAAGCGGTGCACCAACCTTCGCTCCAACTCGGCGACGGCAGCCAGTCCGGCCAGGTCGAGGAAGAGCAGCAGCAGGCCGACTGCGAGAAGATAGCCGGCGACCGGCCAGGTCGGGGCCATGCCGTCGGCGTCATGCCCGGCCAGCCAGCGCGACAGCCCGGAAGTAGCCGTCCACGCGCCCGCTGCCAGCAGGAACAGTGCCCCGCCGCCGAGCAGCCCGACAGGGACGCGGCACCACAGGTAGGCGGTAGCCCGTCGCGGCTCGATGTCGTCCGAAGAAGCAGCGGCGCCGCCGAGCAGGACGGCAACACGTCGCTGATCCAGCGCGGCCAGGCGGACCACCGGCCAGGTGGACCGCACCAATGCCCCCGCAGCAAGAACGGCGAGCCCGGCGCACGCCGAGACTGTGCCGAGTGCGATGCCGACCACGGCGCGTATGGGCCTCATGCGCGGTGCCGGGCGCTCGGGCGACGACGCAGCCGCACCAAGTACCAGCGAGCGACGGTCAGGACCGCCAGCGCCGCCACTGCCTTCGATACCCATCCCCCGTACTCCTCCACCAGCCGCCAGTTGTCGCCCAGCCAGTATCCCAACAGTACGAACGCGGTGTTCCACACCAGGCTGCCGACGGCAGTCAGGGCGGTGAAGACCCACAGTGGCATGCGCTGGATCCCGGCTGGGACGGAGATGAGGCTGCGCACTACCGGCACCATGCGGGCCAGCAACACGGCGGCACGGCCGCGCCGTTCGAACCACGCTTCGGCCCTGTCGATCTCGTGCAGATGGACGAGGGGGATGCGGGCGGCGAGCGCGCGGGTGCGGTCGCGCCCCAGGAGGGCGCCCGTGGCATACATGATCCAGGAGCCGACGACGGAGCCGACCGTGGTCCAGAGGATGACGGCCGGTAGGCTCAACCGGCCCTGCCCGGCCGCGAATCCGGCGACGGGGAGGATGATCTCGCTGGGAACGAACGGCAGGACGGTGTCGACCAGGTTGGTCAGCCCTGTCCCCGGGGAACCGAGAGCGTCCATGACGTCGACGGCCCATCCGGCGATGCCGCCCGCGGGCTCGGCGGAGGCGGTGAGGAGCATCGAGGAAGCCGATGTTGTGATCATGCCGTTCACGCTAGGAGGCGGGCGAGGCCGCCACCATGCGGTCAACCGCCCGATCGCACTGTGGTTTTCCGTAATCATCGGTGTGGGGATGCGTTCCTCAGCCACGAGCACCAGCCGGGCTGCTGCGCAGTCCGGCGCCGGTCAGCTCGCCGGGGAGATCCGCCCCTCCGGCGGTGTTGTCAGGTTGAGCGAGGGCGCTCGGATGGCGTGATCGTCCGGCGGTCGGGTCGCGGGAGGGGCTGCACGTGGACACGCCCCTCCCGATTGAAGTTCCCCCAAGGCCGGGAAGTTAGCGCTCTGGCGGCCCTGTCAAGAGGAGGAAAGTTGATGCTCCCTCATGCAGGCGAAGCGGAACTTGAGCAACGGAGTTCCGTTGGAACGGGCAGTCGACCAAGACAGCCAGTGACCAAGGAGCTCCGTTGCTGCATCAGTATGCCCTGCCGCCGGGCGGAGCGGCTGCCGCGCGCGTGATCGAGGCGGCCCCGGGCAGGTTCGCCCCGGGGCACGTGGGCGCACTGACCGGATTCCTCCCGGTCGAGCTGGTGGACGCGGTGCTGGAGGAGACGGGCAGCCTGCAGCGCCGTCTGCGGGATCTGCCGTCCCGGGTCGGCGTGTACTTCCTGCTGGCGATGTGCCTGTTCCCCGAGATCGGCCACGGGCTGGTCTGGCGGAAGCTATCCGCGGGCCTGGCCGGCCGCCCGGCCCCGGCGCCAAGTGCGAAGGCACTGCGTGACCTTCGCCGTCGCCTCGGCAGCGCGCCGATGCGGCGGCTGTGCGAGATCCTCGGCGGCGGCGGTGGCGCGGAGCTGCAGGTGCGGCTCCGCGACCGCCTCCTGGCGCCCACCGAACCCGCGCTGCCAATGACTTGGGCCCGCTCGTGCTGCCCGCGCCGACCAAGTGGGAGCTGGTGGCCGCGCTGGTGTCCGCCTCGGACGATCCGTGGTGGGAGGTGCGGGTGATGCACGCGAAGCTGTACCCGGTGCGGGACCGCAGGCCGTGACCTGTCGCGCGTTGTGGGCGTGGAACGGCCTGCCAGGGGTGACCTTCGGGGCCGGGGGAGCGGGACCCGCAGAAGACCGTCGCCCGGGACGGTCCGCGGCTCTGGCGTCAGTGCTGGGGCATCCGTGGGAACGGGAGTTGGAATCTCCCTCTGGGGGAGGTCCTACGCTCCATCACACCGCACGGAATATGCGACGAAAGAGGTCGATCATGACGACGTTTCTGCTGGTCCCCGGCCTGTTCCTGGGCGCCTGGGTGTGGGAGGCGGTGGCCGTGGACCTGGAGGCGCGCGGGCACCGGGCCGTTCCCGTGACCCTGCCCGGCCTCGCCGAGCGGGCGGGGGCGGACGCCGGGCGCATCGGGCTCGCCGAGCACACGGCGGCCGTGGTGGACCTGCTCGACGAGTACGGGCCCGGAGTGGTCCTGGTGGCCCACAGCTACGGGAGCTTCCCGGCGACCGCCGCCGCTGACCAGCGCCCCGACCACATCGCGCGGGTGGTGTACGTGGACACCGGCATCCCCGAGCACGGCGAGTCGATGGCCACCAGCCTCGCCGGCGCCGGCATCGCGGCCGCGGGCGAGGACGGGCTGATCGCGGTGCCCGGCCAGCTGCCCCCCGGAGTCCCCGAGAGCGAGCGGGAGCGCTACTACCGCCTGGCCACCCCGCACCCCGCTGCGACCGCCACCGACCCCGTCCGGCTGACCGACGCCTGGAACACCCTGCCCACCACCGGCATCTTCTGCGTCGACAGCGGCCTGAGCCGGGACGTCGCCCGCTCCCTGCACGCCACCGGAGCCCCCAGGTTCGCCAAGCTCGCCGAACCCGGCGTCACCTACTTCGAGCTGCCCACCGGCCACTTCCCCATGCTCACCACCCCGCGCGAACTCACCGACGCCCTCGTGCGCGCCGCCGCCGGCGAGGGCGCGGGCCTCTACGACTGACACCGGCAGGCCTCCGCGTGGCCGGCCCGCGCCCGGTGACCGGGGCCTGGGCCGGGCGATCGGCGACTCGCCGTTGGTGCGCGGCGCGATGTGGCCGCGGTGGACCGGCCACGACGGCATCCCAGGCGAGGAAATCAACTTCCGGGCTGTCGCCCGCGCGGCGGGCGTCAGCCTGGACTTCCTCTACGCCCACACCGACCTGCGCAAACGCATCGAAACCCTGCGCGGCCAGCAACGGGCTGACCACCGGCCCCTCCGACAGGAGCCCGCAGCCGACGACGGCACGGTGATCCATAGCCTCACCGGGGCCCTCCGCCGCGAACGCGCCGCCCACCGAGAGCGCGTCCAAGAGCTCGAACAACGGCTTGCCGCCGCCCACGGCGAGATCCTCCGCCTCCAGCGTCAGATTCGGGAACGCGGCGACGCACCCCGGTGAACGACAGGCCAGCCGTTACACGCCCGCAAGCGTGCGAGAAGAATGCAGTTGAGGCCGGAGGATCAGCCCGGCACGCTCGCCCGGTGAGCCACAACAAACAAGCAGGCAGATGGGACGGACCCTGGTACAGGGTCCGCACGGAGCACTTCGAGGCGGCGTTCCTGCCGAATGCCAGCGAGGACTTGGAATCGGTGGACAACATCGACGTCTTCGTGGACCTCAACGACGGAACCCGGTGGAGTGCGACCGTCATCACCCTGGCTCAGGTGGAGAGCATCATGGAGCGGTGGGCGGCGACCGGGGAGCCCCTCGGCGGCGCCTACTTCTCGTGCTCGGACGGCCTCATCGTCCGCGACGCCGGCATCAGCAATATGACCCGGGTCCTCGTCGGCCTGGTCGAGACCGGCGACTTCACACACATCCTCCAACGCATCGACGAATGACCGCAGCCCCGGCCCACGACGAGCTGATTCTGAACCACCAGTAAGCTGCCCTGGCCGAGCCTGGGACATCCATCCTGAGGACACGATGCTCTCCGAATACCAGCAGCAGCTGAGGGATCGTTTCCTCGCTGCCCCCGCCATCCCAGCACCACGCCCCTGGCAGCCCGTCTCCGCGCGGCGAACGCCCATCGGCGGGCTACTCGGAGTCGGTTTCGGGGTCGACCCCGACAGCGGAAACGACCTCCTGATGGTCGTCTCCAGCAGCGGTCACGGCATCTTCGACGCCTCCATGGGCCAGCGAATCGCCCGCGACCACGACCCCGACCTGGATCCCAGCACACCAAGTGGCCCTGACCTGTCCTGCCCTGGACTCGGACCGCTCGCCGGAACCGAGGTGCGGATCGCCGGCCTGTTCGGCGGCGGCCTCCACTCCACCACCGAAGACGGGTGGACTGTCGAGGTCGTCAGCCCGGATTGGCCGCACCACCGCGTCCTCCTCTCGGCCGATGGCGGACTCTGCCGCGGTCCCGCTGGTGAGAAGTGGTGGCACATCTTCCACGCCCACTACTCCGAACTGCGAGCCGCCGGGTTCTCCCCCTCCGGACGCACACTCGTCGTCGCCACCAGCAGCGACATCACGCTCTGGACAAGGCCCGGCCTCGACGCCTGAACCGGAGTGTGGTCCACGTTGCGGACGCCGTCGGAAATGCCACGACCGGCACAAATGCGGTAGCCGCTGCCACCGACGGGGTGCCGAACGCGCGGCCGCAGGTGCCGGTGCAGACCTTGCGGCGTTCGAAGCGGCCGAGGAATTCGCTCCCGGTCCAGCAGCAGTCGGAGCCCGGACCTGCGGCCGTTGTTGTCGCAGGAGGGGGCAAACGGCTCGGCGGTCAGCCGGGCCGAGACCATCTCCCGGTCCTGCACCGTGGCGGGCCAGGACTCCCCGCGCGGGCGGGTGACCTGCAGTTGCCGTGCCACCAGTAGTGCGGGTGTGACCGGCGTAGTGTCGGTATCCAGCGTGGTGGTCATCAGCGGGCCGTCCCGAACAGTGCGTTCAGTGACTCGGCGCGGTAGCCGGGCGCGGGGAGGGCGCCGTTCGAGCGGCGGCCTGCCGGGTCTGCTCGGCGTGGTGGGCGAGGACCCGACGGATCACATCCTCCTTGCGCGGGTTGAGGTAGATCTGCGTCGTGGCCAACTGGGCATGCCCGAGGACGCGTTGGACATCGGTCAGTGGAAGGGTCGGGTCCTCGGCCATCCGGTAAGCGGCGGTGTGCCGCAGCGCGTGAAGCGTGCTTGAGGTGCCCGCCCGGACGTTGGCCCGCTCGAACATGCGGTGAACCGCGTGGTAGGTCAACGGTCGAGACGACGAGCGGAGCGTCCACCGCAGCGGAATCCGTCGGCCGCATGGGATCTGGTCGTCCATCTCCACCTGGTAGAGCCGCAGCCAGACGAAGGCATCGGTCGAGGCAGGAAGTTCCTGCAGTTCGCGGCTGCCCTTGCGGACGACGGTGATCAGCTGCCGGCGGGGGGCGACGCCGCCTCGCGTGGCGGACAGCAACTCGCTCGCCCGGGCCCCGGTGGAGATGGAGAACGCGACCAGTGTCCGGTCCCGGTGGGAGGACAGCCGGGCGACGATCTCGTTGAACGCCGATTGGCGAGTTGGCGTAGGGCGGCGTTGAATTCGATGCCGCGGGCTCGTTGCTTCTCGTAGTAGGCCCTGGCGCCGGCGGAGATCCGAAGTGCAAGGCTTGGGCGATCAGGGCGTCGATGAGCCGGTCGCTGCGGACGTACCGCGCGGTCACGACGTTCTTTCTACCGGGGGCGCGGGTGATCGGGCTGGTGCCGGCGTAGTTCTTGCGGGCATTGGCGCCGGCGTAGCGGTGAGGGTCGTCCCCGAACTCTGCAAGTACCCGGGCGCCGAGCATCGGTCCCAGTCCGGGCTGGGAGCGGATGATCTCAGCGTCGGGGTGCCGGCCGAAGCAGTCCTCGACCTGCCCGTGAAGGAAGTTGACCTGCTCGTTCAAGGTGACCAGCAGCGCGACTAGGCAGTGTCCTGGCGATCAGTTGAGTCGTTGATACGACTATGGGGTGTAGGAGTGATCTGACGGATGCCCAGTGGGAGCGCCTGGCGCC
>NZ_JBSFJU010000079.1:0-28389 GCF_053598215.1 Kitasatospora sp. NPDC001175
GGCTGCTACTCGATCGGCGACGACACCCTGTGGGGCGTCAACCACCGCCGCAAGGGCACCGCGAACACCCTGGCCGCACTCAGGTCAATCCGGGCCGCCCGCCCGGACGGCGCCCCGGTCTACGTGATCCTGGACAACCTCTGCGCCCACAACGGCAAGAAGGTTCTCCGCTGGGCGAAGAACAACAACGTCCCCCGACGGGTCACACAGTCCCTGCGACTCTCCCGGCTACGCTCGCGCGGTAGCGCCCCACGGCGCGTGGCTGCGGGGCGCCTTGTGGGGTTCAGTCGACCGGCTGCCCGTCGTACGTACCGCCCTTGCAGAGGTTGCCCGGCTCGTGGATCGCGGGCGTTCCGCCGCCCTTCTCGCACTGAGAAGGGGTGACGTACGATGGGGCACCCTGTGCGGTGGTGGCGGTGGCGGTGGCGGCGCCTGTGAGGCCGAGTCCGGCCAGGGCTGCCGTGGCGATGACGGCGGCGAGGGTTCGTCGAATGCGCATTTGGTTCCCCTTTCACGGATTGCCTCGGTTGGGGCACTATTCAGTTTGATCTTCATCCATGTGGGTGGCACGTCATGTTGCGCCATTCGGGTGACAGCGTTGTCGGGTGCGGGGTCGGTGACGCAACCCGTCGGACAGGCGATATGTAGGGCGTTTTGTCAAGCGGTGTAGGGGTGACCTGCCCCCGGCGTGGTGGGCTGGGGGCTGGCGGGGGTCCGGGTGGGGTGCGTGTCCTGGCGACGACGCGCGGTCAGCCTGATATGCGCGGGTTGGTTACCGCATGACCGGTTGTGCGTCGGGAGCGGGCCGCTCGTCTAGCTGCCGGGCGTGGTCCGGTGGTGGGCCGGGCTGCCGATAGGGCCAGGGAAGCAGCCCGGGACCTGACGCGCGCCCGCGACGACGTCCGGGCCGACCTCATGCGCGCCCACCACCGCCCAACGCCGAGGACCGCACCCGCGCCGAGCAGGCGATCAAGGCATTCGCCCGCACCTACGGAGCGAAGTTCCCCAAGGCCGTCGCGAACGTAGAAGTCGCCGGTGTCGAACACGGTGACGCCCGAATCGAGGGCGTCCAGCAGAGTGGCCGCGGCCTCGTGCGGGTCAGTGGAGCCGTAGGTGCCGGTCATGCTCATGCAGCCGCGGCCGAGTCGGGAGACCGCTGGGCCGCATCGTTCCTCCGTCACTTTGGCAGGGCCGCGCGGAGGAACGCGAGGATCTCCGCCTGGGCGGCCTCGGCCTGTGGTTCCACGCCGGGCAGGGTGAGAAACGCGTGTCGCGCTCCCGGGTATTCGGTGAGCCGCGCGGAGGTCCCGGCCGCCTGCAGTCGCTCGGCGTAGCGGCGGCCGTGGTCGGCGACCGCGTCCTGGGTGGGCACCACCACGAGCGCCGGGGCGAGCCCGCTCAGGTCGTCCGCGTACAGCGGCGAGACTGCGCTGGTGTCGGCTCCCGGCGGGACGGCGAACCGCTGGATGAGCCGCAGTTGCGGCAGGGCCCGGGTCGGGTTGTACGCGTACTCGGCGATCGAGGGGTAGTCGAACATCGTCTCGGTCACGTCGACTACGGGGTTGACCAGTACCTGCGCCTTGAGCTCCAGGCCGGCCTCCCTGGCCCGGATGGCCGTCAGCGCGCAGATCAGCGCGCCGCAGCTCTCACCGAAGACGGCCGCGCGCGCCGGGTCGACGCCCCACTGCGCTGCGTGCCGCACCACGTACTGGAGCACGTCCCAGCCGTCGTCGGCGGCGTTCGCGAGCGGGCTGTCCGGGGCGAGGAGGCGGTGCTCGACGGAGACGACGAGGGCGGGTAGCCCCGCGGCGAGGTGGCTGTTGGTCCAGTCGCACTGCACCGCCGTGCCCACGAAGCCGCCTCCGTGAACATGGACCACGAGCGGCAGGTCGGTACGGGCTGCGGCTTCGTCGTCTCCCGTCGGGGCCGGCCGGTAGACGCGGACCGGTAGGTCGCGGCCGGGCAGCGCGACCTCCTGCCAGACGATCGCGGCGCCGGTGTCCGGCTCTCCGAGGATCGTCCGCGCCGCGCTGGAGGCCCGGAAGCGGTTCTCCGCGTCGCGGTAGGCGCGCAGTTCCTCGGTCGTGACCGCCGAGAAGTCCGGCTCCGGCGGCCGGGCCGCGATAGTGGTCTCGCTCATGTCTCCTTCTCCCCTCCCGGCCGGATGCCGGGTGTGTCGTTGTGGCCGGACACTGCGTTGACCTCATTATGCACGCAGTGCGTGCATCAGCAAGTGCATAGGTTAAGCTGAGCCCGGACGAGAGGGGCGAGATGACTGGCCGAAGGCGATGGTCGACCGAGGAGATCCTGGACACGGCGGCGGAACTGCTGCGCACGAGCGACGCCGAGTCGTTCAGCGTGCGTAAACTCGCCGCAGCGCTCGGGACCGACTCCTCCAGCCTCTACCGGCACTTTCGCAACAAGACCGAACTGCTGCGCGCGGTTGCCGACCGGATCCTGCTGGCCGCCATGGACGGCTACCGTCCCGAGGGCAACTGGAAGCAGCGCGTCACCGGCCTGGCCCTGCGCCTGCGGGAGGCCTTCGGCGAGCAACTCCAACTCGCCGCAGTGTGGGGACGCTATGGGTCCGGCGGCACCGGATCTCGATTGGTCATGGAGGAGCTGCTGCAGGCCTTGCGCACGTCCGGCCTGCCCGACGAGGAGGTCCCGGTGCGATACCACCGCATCGTGATCCTCCTCGCCGCGCTGATCGCCTCCGAGGCCGGTATCAGCACCATCACCCCCGAGGAGTACGAACAGGGCATGGAGCAGTTCCGTGTCGCGGTGCTCGGCGCCGACCCCGAACGCTTCCCCGCCCTGGCCCACTTCGCCCGCGACATCCGCCCCCTCGGAGCAGACCGCCGCGCCGCATTCGAAGAAATCCTCGCCGCCCACCTCGCCCAGATCGAGGCCCAGATCCCCTGACGTGCCGGATCACGAGTGCGATGCGGTCGGGTCGCGCCACTGCCGCAGGCCGGTGTAGGAGTAGCGGCCGAGGAAGTTGATGTGGTCGTACCGGAGCGAGGAGAGCCGGGCGGTCGTTCAGACCGAGCCTGCCCGGCCGCCCGCCGACTGGGCAGTGGACACTCCGGGCGCGGGGCGGGGGCCGGGCACCTGGGCCGCCGCCGCGGCTGCGGCCAACAGACGCCGGCCCGAGGTCCGACCGGCCGCGCCCGCCGTGGTCGACGCGCTGTGTGACGGTGTCGACGCTGCGGACCTCGGGCTGCGCGGTCCGGGCGTGGCTGCCTGCCGGGGACCTGTACCGGCGGCTGAGGCCGCGGGGGCACCGGTAGCTCACTGCCCCGCCGGGAAGTCAGCGGTGGCGCTCACTCCGGCCCACTTCCGCGTTTCCTCCGCGCGCGCCTCACCGGCGGCCAGGGCCGCGGTCACGGCCTGGGCGCCGAGCAGCAGTCGGCGTGGCGGGTCGTCGTGGCCGACGACATCGATGATCACCCGCGCGGCGCGTGCCGGGTCTCCGGGCTGCGTGCCGTTGTTCTCCTGCCGGTACCGGTTCATGGCGCCGACGGTCGCCTCATAGTCGGGTCCCACCGCGTGCAACTCCATGGACGAGCCCTGCCAGTCCGTCCGGAAGGCGCCGGGCTCGACGATGACCACCTTCACCCCGAACGGGGCGACCTCGCTGGCCAGTACCTCGGAGAAGCCCTCGACGGCGAACTTCGCGCTCTGGTAGGCACCCATTCCCGGGGTGCCTCCGACCCGGCCGCCCAGGGATGAGAACTGCACGAACACTCCCGACCGCTGTGCGCGCAGCACCGGCAACGCGGCCTGGGTGACGTTGACGACACCGAAGAAGTTCGCCTCGAACTGCTCGCGGAAGTCCTTGTCCGCCATCTCCTCGATCGGGCCGCTGTTGGCGTACCCGGCATTGTTCACCACCACGTCCAGTCGTCCGAACGATGCGACCGCGCGGTCCACCGCGGCACGGGCCGCATTCACGTCGGTCACGTCCAAGGCCGCGGTACGAACCCGCGCCCCGTAGCGGGAGGCCAGGTCCGCCAGTTGCTCCGGCCGCCGAGCCGTCGCCAGGACCTGGTCGCCGCTCTCCAGAACCGCTTCGGTCAGGCGCCGCCCGAAGCCCCGGGACGTGCCGGTGATCAACCATGTGCGAGTCATGCCAAGCCCCTTACGCTTTGTCTTGAGACCCATCGGTCATCACTGTCATTTGCGATGTGTCCACCGCGCATCAGTCATATGACGCCGAGTCAGCGATGGCGGCCAGGGGCGACCGAATCCATGCAGCTCAGCCGGCCCCGCTGTTCGTAGGATGGGCGAAGCTCCTCCGGGAGGAACTCGTACCGGAGGTGACATGCCGCAACACGCGAAACACCAGCTACTCGGGCGGACCCGGGAGTTGGAGGCGCTGGACCGCCTGCTGCGCGAGGTGCGCGACGGGCGCAGTCGGGTGCTGGTGCTGCGCGGCGAGGCCGGCGTCGGCAAATCGGCACTGCTCGACTATCTGGCCGGGCAGGCGGCGCAGCTGCAGACCGTACACGCGGCCGGCGTCGAAGCCGAGTCCGATTTCGCCTACTCGGCGCTGCAGCGCCTGTGCGCCCCGTTGCTGTCGCACCTGGATCGACTGCCGTCGGTGCAGCAGGACGCGTTGCGGGTCGCGTTCGGCCTGAGCGCGGGGAACCCGCCCGAGATGCTGCTGGTCGGGATCGCGGTCCTCGGTCTCTTCGCCGAGGCTGCGGCCGAGTCCCCGCTGGTGTGTCTGGTCGACGACGCGCAGTGGCTGGACCTGATGTCCCAGCGGATCCTGGCGTTCGTCGGGCGTCGGCTGGACGCCGAATCGGTGGCGTTGGTGTTCGCCGAGCGGATCACCGGCGGGCGGAAGGAAGAGGGCTTTTCCGGTCTGCCGGACCTTCCCCTGCGCGGGCTGGCCGACGCCGACGCCCGGGCGCTGCTCGACAGCGTGCTGCCGGGGCCGGTCGACGCCCGGGTGCGGGACCGGATCGTCGCCGAGACCGGCGGGAACCCGCTCGCCCTGCTGGAGTTGCCCCGGGGCCTGTCACCGGCGGAGCTGGCGTTCGGCTTCGGAGGACCAGGCGCCGGCCCGCTGGCGACCCGGGTCGAGGACGGCTTCCGTCGGCGCGTCGACGCACTGCCGGCCGACACCCGCGCCCTGCTGCTGGTCGCGGCGGTCGAACCGGTCGGCGACGGGCCGCTGTTGTGGCAGGCTCTGCGCCTGCTGGGCATCGGGCTCGAGGCTGCGGCACCGGCTGAGGCCGCAGACCTGATCACCCTGGGAGCCCCGGTGCGGTTCCGGCACCCGCTGGTGCGTTCGGCCGTCTGGCGTGGCGCGGATCCCGCCACACTGCGTGCGGCGCACCACGCCCTGGCCGAGGCCACCGACGCCGAGCGCGACCCCGACCGGCGGGCCTGGCACCAGGCCCACGCCGCGGTCGGACCGGACGAGCAGGTCGCCGCCGCACTGGAGTGCTCCGCCGTCCGGGCCCTGGCGCGCGGCGGCCGGGCGGCCGCCGCGTCCTTCCTGGAACGTGCCGCCGCACTCACCCCCGACCCGAAGGAGCGGGCGCGGCGTGCGCTGGCGGCCGCAGGGGCCCACGTCGCCGCGGGCGTGCTGGCGCGAGTTCCCGACCTGCTCGCCGCCGCCGAGCTGGGGCCGCTGGACCGGCTGCAGCAGGCCAACGCCAGTCGCCTGCGGGCCAAGGCGTCATCCATGACCAACCCGGGGCTCGGCGCGGTGCAGCCGTTGCTCGACGCGGCGGGCCGGCTCAGGGACCTTGACCCGACCGCCGCGCGGGAGACCTACCTCGCGGCGTTCGGCGCGGCCATCTGGGCCGGCCGGCACGACGAAGGCGGTCTGCGGCGAGCCGCCGAGGCCGCTCGCGACCTGCCGCCCGGCGACGAGACGGCGGGAGTCTTCCTCCGTGCCCTGGTCGCGTGGACCACGGACGGTCCGGTCGCCGCTTTCCCGCTGCTGGCGCGGGCGTTGCGCTCCCTCACCGACGACGAGGATCTGGCCGTCCTGTGGCCGGCCGCGAACGCCGCCGTGGAGCTGGGCGATCTCCAGGCCTGGCTGGACATCACCGATCGGGCGGTCCGCTCCGCCCGGACGACGGGCACGCTGTCGATCCTCTCGAGGGCGTTGCCCTACCGGGCGGCCTCGCTGGGCTATGTGGGGCGGTTCTCCGAAGCCCGGGATCTGCTGGCCGAGGCCGCGGCCGTCGAGGATGCCGCAGGCGTGGCGACGCGCATGGTCACAACAGCCTTGATCAGCGCGTACCGGGGACGGGAACGACCGGCCCTGGAACTGATCGAGGCGATGGAACGGGAGGGCGAGCAGCGCGGCCTGGGCCGGCTCACCGCCATGGCGGCGTGTGCGCGGGCCGTGCTCCACAACGGCCTGGGCAACTATCCGCTCGCCATGGAAGCGGCGCTCCGGGGCGGCGAGTACCAGGACCTCGTCGTGCACCACTGGACGTGCAGTGAGCTGGTCGAGGCGGCGACCCGGTCCGGCGAGGCGGCCGTGGCGGCCCGAGCGCGCGTGCGGCTGGCCGACTGGGGCCAGGCCGGCACACCCTGGGCCCTCGGCGCACAGGCGGTCGCCGACGCCCTGACCGGAGCACCCGAGCAGGCCGAAGACCGCTACCGCGAGGCCGTGGACCACTTCGGCCGGGGCGGGCTCGGCGTGTTCGAGGCTCGGACCCGGCTGCTGTTCGGCGAATGGCTGCGCCGCCAGAACCGGCGGGCCCAGGCCCGTACCGAGCTGCGGGCGGCGTACGAGGCGGCTGCGACGATGGGTATGGAGGCGTTTGCGGAACGGGCCCGTCGGGAGCTGCTCGCCACCGGCGAGACCGTCCGCAAGCGGACCCTCGGCGCGCCGGTCCTGACCCCGCAGGAGGCGCAGATCGCCCGACTCGCGGCCACCGGGCACCCGAACGCGGAGATCGGCGCGCAGTTGTTCCTCAGCCCTCGCACGGTCGAGTGGCACCTGCGCAAGGTCTTCGCCAAGCTGGGGATCTCGTCGCGTCGCGAGATCGCTGGTGCCTTCTCCGATCAATGATCGCCGTTGCCTTGAGCTTCCCCCGAGATGCGGCGGATGGTGACAGCGGTTCAGATGGGCCTCATGAGAGGACCCGAGGCCATGGCCGCCCCGAAGAAGTACCCGCAGGAGTTGCGTGAGCGTGCGGTGCGGATGCACCGCGCCGCCGACCCGAAGCCCGTCATCCGCCGGATGGCCACCCGCGTCTCCGGGAGCTCCAATGCGATGCTCTGCTCGGTACGCACCGCGCGTGCCGCCTCGCCGGCGCGTTCCGCGGCCTCGCTGACCCGAGCGGCGTGCATCGTCCGGGCGGTCCCCGCGCTCCTCTCGGCACTGCGCTTGAGATTGCCGGCGACGATCCGCGCCAGCCCGGCGTCCTTCAGGTTCCGCTGTGCGTTGCCGGCCCGGCGTTCAGCCCGTTCGCGGGCCTGCTGCATCTCCCGCTTCTCACGCTTGAGCACCAGCTCCGCATTCCGGAGGTTCCGCTCCGCCGCCTCCTGCTCGGTGGCCACAACATCCTGATACGCACTGAAGTTTCCGCCGTAGAACCGCATCTCGCCGCGTTCCAACTCGGCGATGCGGTCCATGCGGTCCAGCAGTTCGCGGTCGTGGCTGACGACCAGGACACAGCCCCGCAGACCGTCCAGGACCTCGTAGAGCCGGTGCCGGGCTGTGCGGTCGAGGTTGTTGGTCGGTTCGTCGAGCAGCAGGACGTCGGGGCGCTTCAGCAGCAGTGCGGCCAGGCCGAGCCCGACGATCTGACCGCCGCTGAGCCGGTCGAGCCGGTCGCGCAACGCGACGTGGCCGAGGCCGAGCCGCTCCAGTTCGGTTCGCGCCCGGTCTTCCACGTCCCAGTCGTCGCCGACGACGGTGAAGTGGTGCTCGGCGGTGTCGCCGGATCGCGCTGAGGCACCCGCATGGCCGTTGCAGCCCACGTCCGAGGTGTTGGCCTGTTGAGGGGAGGAGATGTGCCGCCCGCATCGCCATGGCATCAGGCTCGCAGGTGGCGCGTCACATTCCCCACGAGGTCGACATGTACGCGCCGTTCGGTGAAGTGCCACCGCTGTGCACGGCATTCGAACTGGTCCTGGTACCGGCCCGCGGCAATGGGTTGCAGAGGAAGGTCCGGCAGCGCCTGCAGCACGGTGAAGTACGACCGCGCGGTTGCGTGCCTGGAATCAGCCGCGATGTCGATGACGGTGTTGGTCGTGACGTGCTTGGTTCGCGGCGTGCCGTCCGGGTAGGTGATGAGCGTGTCCAAGAACATCGCCTCGATGGCCTTTTGGCCGCGGACGGGTGCCCCGCTGCCGACGAACACGGCATCTGCCAGCAGCGCGCCGACGGCGCCGAAGTCTCCACTGTCGACGTGCTCGGCGTAGGCGGCGATCAGGTTCTCGATCGCACGGTGACTCGATGAAATCTCCATGACAGTCCGGGACCTGTCCTTTCCTGTTCTCCGAAGCCAGTCGCCACAGCCTTGACGGCGGCCTCGTGCCCAATGCACGGCTTGGCAACCGGACGCGGCGCCCACTGCCGCAACACTGGGCACCCCTTGCGCGTCAGCTGGTGCCGGGTGAATCCCGGAAGGGCGGAGGGGGCGGGCTGGGGCCGCCCTCCCGGCGTTTTGGGGCCATCCGACAGGTCAGCGGGTGACGCGGGCGGCTTTCTCGATGACGTCGGCGACCAGGCCGGGGTGCGAGACCGCGACCGAGTGCGAGGCGGCGACCTCGGTGGTGTGGGCATGGGCGCGCTCGGCCATGAACTCCTGGGCCGCCGGCGGGACGTTCAGGTCCTGGGTGGTGACGATGTCCCAGCTCGGCTTCTGCTCCCAGGCGGCGGCGGTGGCCTTCTCCTGCAGGGCGGCCTGGGCGATCGGGCGCTGGGCGGCGGCCATCAGCGCGGCCTGGTCGGCCGGGACGTCGGCGGCGAACTGGTGCCGGAACTTGTCCTGCTGGATGTACAGGTCGGTGCCGGTGCTGCCGTCCGGGTTGGCGAACGGCACCGGGTCCAGGGTGCCCGGCAACGTCGAGCCGGGGAACTGGCTGGTCAGCTGCAACGCGGTCTCGCCGGGGGCCGGCAGGAACGCGGCGACGTAAACGAGGGCCTTGACCTTCGGGTTGTCGTAGCCGGCCTCGCTGATGACCGAGCCGCCGTAGGAGTGGCCGACCAGGATGACCGGGCCGTTGATGTGGGCGATGAGGCTGCGCAGGGCGGCGGCGTCGGACGCCGGGCCGCGCAGTGGGTTGGCGGCGGCGACCACCGGGTAGCCGTCGCGGTGCAGCTGCGTGATGACGCCGTCCCAGCTGGAGCCGTCCGCGAAGGCTCCGTGCTCCAGCACGATGGTCGGTTTCGGGCTGCGGTCGGCCGCCGCCGGGTTGGTCGCCGCGTCAGCGGTGCTGGTGAAGGCGAAGGCGCCGATCGCCACGGCTGTGCCGAGCGCAGCGGCCATCCCCGCGATGATCCGCCTCGTGCGGCCGTTCTCGATGCTCAACATGGGCCACGCTCCCGGGATTAGAACCAGTGGACTTGGTGGCCTTCACTGTCGCCCGCGGCTCTTCCCGGCCACATCGGTCATGTGACTTCAAGCCTTCTGCCCGTTCGGGCGCCGCGTGCCGCCTTCTCGACTCAGCGTCAGCTGACGGATGTGCCCGAGTCGGTGTGTCGACGACAGTGATGACGCCATACCCGAACCCGAGGAGAGATCACGCAACGACGGCTTCTGGCGCTCGCGGCGGCCGGTGTTTCTGATGGGCGGTACCAAGGAGGTTGACGACTTCTACCGCGTCTTCCTGGCCCCAGGCGTCACGCACTGCGGCTTGAACGCCGGCAGCGTCGACGACTTGGCCGCTTTGACCGCCTGGGTCGAGCACGGCCAGGCCCCGAACGTGCTGCACGCCACCCTGACCACCGCCACCGGCCAGACCGTCGCCCGCGACGTCTACCGCTACCCGATGGTCTCCCGGTACACCGGCCACGGTGACCCGAGCGTCGCGAGCAGCTTCCGCTGCGTCCAGGCTTCGCGCGACTGACCGACGCGCAGCAAGTTCGGGTCCGTCCCCTGGTCGGGGGAGGACCCGAACGCTTGACCCGCTGCGCTCAAAGCCCCAGATCCGCCGCCAGGCAGGAGAACCTGACCGCCAGGCGGTCGGGGTCGTAGGCGTCCGCCGTCTGATTCGCCGACAGCACCGGCTTCTCCTCGACCATGTCCTCGAAGGCGACACGTTCCGGGAGCGCGCCGAATCGGGCCTTGCGGATTTCCGCTGCTTGCTCGTGCGTGCTGGGATCACTCACTTCCGCACCTCCACACGGTCGACACCCTTGTGGGTCACAGATGGTCGGCGTCCACCACGGCCCGGGCGAACGCCGTCGGCGCCTCCTGCGGTGCATCGTGGCCGATGCCGGTGAGCACGCGGTGCTCGTATGCACCGGTGAAGAACTTCCGGTACCCCGTGCCGTCGGTCGTGGCCAGGAACGGGTCGAGGGCGGGGTCCAGGGCGATGGTCGGCACCGTGATGACCGGCCGGGCTGCGAGCAGCTGCTCGTAGCGGTCATAGCGGCGCGCGCCGTCGGCCAGGCCCAAGCGCCAGCGGTAGTTGTGGACCACGATGGCGGCGTAGTCGGGGTTCTCGAACGCCGCGGCCGTGCGCTCGAAGGTGGCGTCGTCGAAGTTCCAGGTCGGGGAGACCTCGTCCCACACCAGCCGGCACAGGTCGTGCCGGTTCTGCTTGGTCTCCATGGCAACGCGGCCGCGGTCGGTGGCGAAGTAGTACTGGTACCACCAGGTGTGCTCGGCCTTCGGCGGCAGCGGGTTCTTCTGCGAAGGGACGTTGATGATGAGGTAACCGCTCACCGCCACCAGGGCCTTGACCCGCTCCGGCCACAGCGCCGCAATGATGCCGGCGGTCCGCGAGCCCCAGTCGAAGCCGGCCAGCACCGCCTTGTGGATCTTCAGGGCGTCCATCAGGGCGATGATGTCGAGGGCGATCGCGGACTGCTGCCCGGTGCGGACGGTCGTCGGAGACAGGAAGCTCGTGGTGCCGTGGCCCCGCAGATACGGCACGATCACCCGGTAGCCGGCGTCCGCCAGCAGCGGCGCCACGTCGACGAAGCTGTGGATGTCATAGGGCCAGCCGTGCAGGCAGATGACCACGGGCCCGTGCTTCGGCCCGGCCTCGGCGTAGCCGATGTCGAGCACGCCGGCCTGGACTCGTTTCAGGTCGGTGAACGTCGTGTGCGTGCCCGGGGCGATGGTCGGGATGACCGGGGCCGGACGGTCGGGCCGGTCGGAATCGGCCGCGAAGGCGGCAGACGCGTTCGATGCCGCGCCGACCGACACGGCCGTGGCGCCCACGCCGAGGCCGACCGCCTTGGTGAATGTACGCCTGTTGATCATGTCTGGTCCTTTCCCGGAGACTCGCTGGCGCCTCCACTCTTCGTCGGCCACCGGCCGGGCACATCAGTCACATGACGTCGAGACGCTCGAAGACGCACGAGGACCTGCCGGACCGTCACATTCATGCGGTCGGTGAGGAGGTCGAGGCCGTGGCCGCACGGGACTGAGCGCGAGCATCAGACCTGCGAAACCTCCTCGGTCCGGCTCAGCGCGTCGCGCAGCGCTGCCCGGCTCGTGATGCCCAGCTTGGGAAAGACGCGGTACAGGTGTGAGCTGACGGTCCGCGGCGACAGGTGCATCCGCTCGCCGATCTCCTTGTTCGTCAGGCCGCCGGCAGCCAGGTCGGCGATGCGGCGTTCCTGCCAGGTCAGCGAGGCCAGGTTCAGCGTCGAGGTGCGGGGCGGGGTCCCGGTGGCGCGCAGTTCGGCCCGGGCCCGCTCATTCCAGCCGGCCGCGCCCAGCCGCTCGAACGCCTCGGCCGCCGGGACCAGGTATTGCCGCGCCGTCGCCGGGCCCTGGACGTGGCGCACCCGGATGCCGTGCGCCAGCCGGATTCGGGCCAGCTCGAACGGGAAGCGGGCGGCATCCGGGTGGGATTCGGCCCGCGCGAACATCTCGGCGGCCTCCTGCTCGTTCTCGGCGGTGATCGCCAGCGCGCCGTAGGTGATCAGCCCCAGGCGGGGTGACACGAGCGGCAGACCGGCGGCGCGGGCGGCGAGGGCGTGCGCCCGGGCCTGCTCGACGCGTCCGGTGTATTGGGCGGCCTCGACGAGATCGAGCAGGGTACGCGAGGCCTGATACGCATAGGGCCGGAACGTGCCCGGCTGCGTGATGCCGATGGCGTAGAGGTACGCGGCCTCGTAGTCGCCGGAGCTCAGCGCGGCGGTCGCGCCGGCGGAGTCGGCGGCCTGGGTCAGGAACCCCAGTCCGCGTGGGCGGGCCCAGGCGTCCACCTCGGCCTGCAGGTCCCGCGCCCGCCCGACCTGTCCGCGCAGCGCCGCGAGCTGGGCCAGGTACGCGCGGCTCTGGGCGGCGAACAGATGGTGGCCGTGCTCGGCCGCCAGGTCCAGACCGCGCAGTCCGGTTTCCTCAGCCTCGGCCCATTCGCCGACCGCCATCTGGTCGAGCATGATCTGGTGCAGCATCACCATGCCGGTGGCCACGGCCCCGGTCTCCAACTCGCGGTCCACGACGCGCTGGAGGTGGGGGCGGTACTGGCTCAGGACGTCGAGGTGGTACGCGGCCGCACCCAACCGCGTGACGTCCCAGGGTTCCAGATCCGGCAGCTCCGCGGCGGCTTGTCGCACCGGCCCGGCCCAGTCGGCTCCGTGCCTGGTCACATCGCTCCAGGTACCGCTGTAGAGGCGCGAGCGTTCGGTGACGAGGCCGCCCATGGAGGCGAGGAGTTCGTGCGTGCTCTCCCAGGCCGCGCGGTCCCCGCTGTACTGACTGATCGCCAGGAGGAGGATCACCAGCCGGGTGAGGACCTCCTCAGGTTCGGCTCTGCCGACAGTCGACTCAGCGGCTCTGCCGACAGTCGACTCAGCGGCTCTGCCGACAATCGACACAGCGGCCCTGCCGACAGTCGACACAGCGGCTGGCCCGGCGTCCCGCAGCTTCTCGATCGCGGCCGAGACCTGTCGATGGGTGGAGCGGACGTCTCCGTCCTGGTAGAGCGCCTGGTAGGCGGTCGCCAGCACCGAGGCCGGCGACTGCGTCGAACCGGGTGCGAGGTCCGCTTGGACCAGCCGGTGTGCCTGGCCGAGGCGGGCGGCGTGCCCGGCGACGAAGGCCGCGTCGGTCAGCCGCCGGGACCGGTCGGTGCGGTTCTCGCTGAGCTCGGCGGCCCGGGTCAGCCAGGTCACGGCAGCCAGCGCGCCGCCGCGCCGGGTCGCCGACCCGGCCGCCGCCTCCAGGATGTCGGCGACGTCCTCGTCGGGATCGACCGTTGCCGCTGCCAGGTGCGTCGCCCGGCGTTCGAGGTTCTCCCGATGAACCTGCGCCAGCGTCAGATGCGCGGCGCGGCGCTGGTTGGAAGTGGCCATCTGCACGACGGCGGTACGCACAAGCGGGTGGCGGAAAACGACATCGCCGGTGGCCACCTCGATGTCCAGCAGCCCGGCAGCCACTGCCGTGTCGGCGTCGCGCATGCCATAGCGCGTGCCGGGGACGGCGTCGGCGCCGCTCGGGGTCCCGGCGCCGTCGAGCGCGCCCATCAGCAGCTCGGCCCGCACCCGCTCGTCGAGGGCTGCGATGCGGGCGCCGAACAGCCGTTGCAGCCGCCGGGGCAACGGCACGCCGTGCTGACCGATGAGGCCTTCGGCCGGGAGGTCGCTCGACCGGTCGGCGAAGTGGGCGGGCAGCTCCAGCAAGGCCAGCGGGTTGCCCTGGGCCTGCTCCAGGACGATTCGGCGGATCTGTCGGCTCAGATCCGGGTACCGGTGGTCCAGCAGGCGTGCCGCGTCCTCGTCGGCGAGGGCGGCGATCGGCAGTTCGGGCAGTGCGGCGGTGTCGAAGCGCGACGTGATGTCGGTGCGGACTGCGACCAGCAGCCTCATCGGGCTGCTGGTCAGGCGTCGGCCCACGAAGCCGCAGACGTCGGCGCTGGAGTCGTCCAGCCACTGCCCGTCGTCGAGGACCAGCAGCAGCGACCGCCCAGCAGCGGAGAGCGCCAGCAGGCTGAGAACGGCGATGCCGAGCGTCATGACCGAGGGCGGATCGCCCTGCACTCCGCCGAACACGGCGTCGAACACCGCCCGGGTCCCGTCATCCAACCGCGCGGCGTCGGCGAGCGACGGATGAAGGAACTGATGCAGCCCGGCATAGGGCAGCGCGGACTCCGCCTCGACGCCGGCGGCCCGGATGACGACGTGGCCCTCCTGCTCCGCCAGCGCGGCGGCGTGGCTCAACAGCGAACTCTTGCCGACCCCCGTCTCCCCCCGCAGGACGAGAGCCTGGCCCGTGGCGGACTTCACGAACGCCACGAGCTCCGCCTGCTCGTCCTCGCGGCCCACCATCGTTGTGGTGATGGACTTCATGCCGCCCTGCCCCTTCCTGTCCAGATGGCTCAGCAGCGGAGCGCACACCTGCTGGAGTGCCGAGTACGTGATCTCGGATTCGGTTCCACCTCGACGGTGCGGACGACGCGGCCCGCCGGGGCGCGACTCGCCAGATGGGTGCGCAGGGCGGTCTTGCCGACGCCGGACCCGCCGCGCAGGACCAGTACGCGGCTGTGTCGGCGGTGCACGGCGAGCAACAGCCCATCGAGCGCTTCCTGTTCCCGGGCGCGTCCGTGCAGCCGTGGCGAGAGCGGATCCCCTGTCACGTCTGGTTCGCCGTTGCGATCAGGCTCCACCGACGCCTCTCAGCCGCCGAGCCCGAAGAAATCGACGTCCTCGCGGAACCCGATCCGCGTGTAGAAGTCCTTGGCCCGGTCCACGTCCGAGACAGGGACGACCACGACCTCGATCTTGAATTCCACCATCGTCAGCTCCTTCGCCGCCACGGATGCCGGTCAGCATTCACCGATCACGATCCCGGGACTGCGGGCCCGTCGAGCCAGTGCCGAACCCTGGCCAGTACCCGGGCCGGGGTCGACCAGTGTCCGGCACCGGGTCGGCGGGGCGCCGCCGCCAGGGAGTCTGAGGACAGCCGTTCAGGACACCGAGGTAACGACCGCGGGGAGAACCCCATGGCAACCATCGCCCAGGCGCTCGAGCGGAGCGTCGGGGGCCTGCGCGAGGTAGGGCATGGCGCCGGTGGCGGCGAGCATCTCGATCGGCGCACCGTGGCAATCGCCGCCGACCAGCCGGGGGTTGCTGTGCGTACCGCGCTCATCCGGCCCGTACAGGTGGGCGAGCAGGTCTGTGGTGTCCTTGACGCGGCGCAGATGGGCGATCAGGGGGCAACCTCGGGGGAGAGCGATGGGGCAGGACACCCGGGACGGGGGACCGGTGAGAGAGGATCCGCGGATTCCGGGATTTGGAGCGGCCGGAAGCGTCTGCCACTGGCTCTGCTCGGACGGCTGACCGCTCGTGGTCCGCGAACACGTAGTACGGCGTCGCAGCACCACGTTGTTCGTGCCAGGACCTACCCTGGCTGCATGATCACTGGCGGACACGTCATCCTCTACAGCCGTGATGCGGATGCCGACCGGGCCTTCTTCAGGGATGTGCTGGAGTTTCCGCATGTCGACGCGGGAGGCGGTTGGTTGATCTTCAAGCTCCCGCCGACCGAGATCGCCGTGCATGCCACGGAGGGCCCGGAGACGCAGGAGTTCTATCTGATGTGCGACGACGTCGACGCAACGGTGCGGAGCCTGGCCGCGAAGGGAGTCGAGTTCACGCAGCCGGTCACCGACGCGCGCTGGGGACGGCTCACCAGGTTCCGGCTGCCGGGCGGCAGTGAGCTGGGCATGTACGAGCCGCGCCACGAGAGGGCTATCGACCTGTAAGGCATCCCGGCACTGCGGGAGTCATCGACGGCTGATCAACTACCAGGTCGACGGTCCGAGCAACGTCGCCGAAAGCCGGGCGAGACGGCCGCCGCCAGCCCCGACGGTCGGCCGCGGGGGCTGGCCGTCCCGCCGTCAGAAGTGCGGGTTGTCGGTCGGCTTGTCGCGGTCGGTCCCAACAGGGTGGCCGCCCTCTCGGAAGACAGCCCGAAGCTGACCCAGGCGTGGTTGAGCAGAAGCAGGCCGACATAGGCGAGGGTCAGCGGCGATCGGCGCGGATACGCCCGGATGGTGCGGAGCAGCCGGCCCAAGGGGCCCCACAATGGCTGAGAGTTCATGGTGTGAGATTGTCCAGGCTAGCCGACGGGTGTTGTTAACTTGTCAGTTGTTCTCTCCGGACTTCGGCCATCTCCTCAGGTGTCACACCACATCAACGACACCAACTGGCACAAGGACGCGCCGCCACGCACCGACCTGACCAAGCCCTGGTAGCGGCGGAGACCCTACATGGGAGCCCGCCTCACAACCAGCGAGGCGCTGCCTGCACGATCGGCCTTCACAGCCGAGGAGTTGACACCGCCCCAGGACCACGCCCCACCTGCGGTTGAGCGGTTCAGGCCGGGTTCCCGCGCTCGCCATCCTGAAGATCTCGCACACTTTCCGTTATCCGCAGCCCCGCGCCCGATCTCCCATACGTCGGCAGCAAACCACCCATCTGCCGGTGAGGAGAGCGCATGACTGACAAACGAGCGGTATGCGGGCGTGACAAGGGCCGTGTACCGGTGGGTACTTCGGTGGCGGTGAGCGTCATCGCCGGTGTCCCGCCCCGCCACGGATGATCCCGAACTGACCACAAGTCAGTTGATCAGCGAGCTCGTGATCGGCCAGGACCCGCCATCGGCTCGGCGCCCGACGCCCGACGCGGGCCAACGGCGCTGCGAAAACTGACGACACGTCATCTGATTGCGCAGTCCCCTCCTCCGCTAGGCCGTGCCGCACGGCGCTGCCCCCACACCAGGAGAACCACATGAAAGCCGCACACGCCCGCAAGAAGCTGCCCAAGCTCCTGATAGCCGCCGCCCTCGCGCTGACCGCCGGGATCGGGATCGCGGCCAACGGGCCGGGCAGGGCCCATGCGGGGCTCACCAGCCCCTCCCCTGCAGTCAAGACCGCCACTCCCCGCCCGGGCCTGGCACCCCAGTCAGCCACCGACGCCGTCCAGGACGACGACTCGAAGCAGGTGCGCCCCAAGGACCGTCGACCTCTGCCGTCCAACACCGAGGCACTGCACCAGGACTACAGCAAGCCGGCGAGGTCCGCCGCGGCACTGTCGAAGGCAGCGACCGCGAAGGCAGGCGGCCCGAAGGCGAGCGCCGCCGAGTGCTCCACCAGCGCCTTCACCGCAAACACCGGCAGCGCCCTGCTCCAGGCGATCCAGTCCGCGGGCCCGGACTGCATCAACGGCCTGTTCAGCCTCACCGGTTCAGACGCACACCTGGCCTTCCAGGAGTCGCAGATGACCACTGTGGCGGACGCCTTGGCCACCGCCTCCCGCGACTACCCGGGTGACAACAGCACCCACGTCCTGGAACTCGTGCTCTACCTTCGGGCCGGCTACTACGTGCAGTGGAACCACCCCTCCGACGTCGGCACCTACGGCAGCGCTCTGCAGACCGCGATCCAGTCCGCCCTGGACTCCTTCTACGCCAACCCCCACAGCCTGGACGCCACCGACGCCAACGGCGCAGTCCTGTCGGAAGCCGTCACCCTGATCGACAGCGCCAGCCAGAACGCCCGCTACCTGCCCGTCCTCAAGAAGCTGCTCACCGGCTACAACAGCTCGTACAACAACTCGTACAACATGCTGACCGCGGTCAACAACGTCTACACCGTCCTCTTCCGCGGCCACCAGAACCCCGACTTCGTCACCGCCACCGACGCCGACCCCTCCGTCCTCACCACCCTCGAAACCTTCGCCAACAACAACCTCGGCCTCCTCGGCGGACCGCAGAGCTACCTGGCGTCCAACGCCGGCACCGAACTGGCGCGGTTCCTGCAGGATCGCACCCTGGCCCCCACCGTCCGTCCGATGATCAAGAGCCTGCTGGCCAAGTCCTCGATGACCGGCCCCACCGCACCCCTCTGGGTCGGCATCGCCGCCCAGGCAAACGACAACGACCAGAACAACTGCTCCGACTACGGCACCTGCGACCTCGCCAACCGGCTCAAGGCGGCCGTGCTGACCATCGACTACCAGTGCGGCACGGTCCACATCGTGACCCAGGCACTCACCAAGGACCAGCTGCTCAGCACCTGTGACAGCCTCACCGGCGAGAACGCCTACTTCCACAACCTCGTCAAGGACCCCGGCCCGCTGCCCGACGACCACAACAGCGCCATGGAGGTGGACGTCTTCCACTCCACCAGCGACTACCAGACCTACGCCAACGTCATCTTCGGCGTCGACACCAACAACGGCGGCATCTACGAGGAAGGCGACCCCTCCAAGCCCGACAACCAAGCCCGGTTCGTCGCCTATGAAGCCGACTGGCTGCGCCCGAGCTTCCAGATATGGAACCTCAACCACGAGTACACCCACTACCTCGACGGCCGCTTCGACACCGCTGGCGACTTCGCCGCCGCAACCTCCACCCCTGACACCATCTGGTGGATCGAGGGCTTCGCCGAGTACGAGTCCTACGGCTACCGCGGCGTGACCGACGCCGAGGCGGTCGCCGACGCGGCCAAGGGCACCTACCCGCTCAGCACCGTCTTCGCCAACACCTACAGCAGCGGCACGGACCGGATCTACCCCTGGGGCTACCTCGCGGTGCGCTACATGATGGAGAACCACCGCTCCGACATCGACACCCTGCTCGGTCACTACCGATCCGGCGACTACAAAGCCGCACTCGGCCTGATCAACTCCATCGGCACCAGCTACGACGCCGACTGGGCCAAGTGGCTCAAGGAATGCGCCGCCAGCGCGTGCAACGCCGCCGGCAAGCCGCTCACCGCCACCTTCACCGCCAAGGCGAACGGGCTGAACGTCACGCTCACCGACACCACCGAAGGCTCGGCCTCGATCACCGCCCACAAGTGGGAATTCGGCGACGGCACCACCTCCACCGACGCCAACCCGACCAAGACCTACACCAAGCCGGGCAGCTACCACGTCCGGCTGACCGTCACCGACAAGGCCGGCGCCACCGCAACCGCCGACCAGACGGTCGCGGTCGGTGCTTCAGCCGCCGAGTGCACCGCTGACGACACCCGCCGGCTGGACCGGAACTGCAGCCGATCCAACCTCACCGCCGCCGCCGGAGACAACAGCTACCTCTACATCGACATCCCCGCCGGAACCAAGACCCTCACCATCACGACCACCCCCGGCACCGGAACCACCGACCTCTACTACAGCCCCACCACCTGGGCCGACAGCACTGCCAACACCGCCTCCGCCACCGGCGACGGCCCGCACACCCTCACCATCACCAGTCCCCCGACCGGCTGGAACTACATCACCCTCCACGCCACCACCGCCTTCACCGGCGCGACCGTGACGACAGAGTTCTGACCCCCGCCAGTCGCGCCGCCCTGCGGGTTCCCCTCCACCTGGACCCGTGCATTACGCTGGCCACGCCTTTTCCGCCGGGCTCCCGCACCTGCTCGCCGGTGCCCGCTGGAACGCGGACGAGATCCGCCACGACCCAGCTGATCAACGCCATCACCCACTGGCCGGCAGGAAGCGGCTCAAGCCCGCGGATTGCCCACGCTCAGCGTCACCGCGAACGACGACGCGCACCTGCGCCGCGGCTGGTGGCCGCTGCGCCGGCTGCGACCTGTCACGGTTCCTGATGCGGCGCGGGGGCGGTCGTGGGAGGTTGGTTCTCCGGAGGCGGGACGCCGCGTAAAGCGGCCGTCCGGGGCGGTGGCCCACCGTAGTGCCGGACCGGCTCGGAGGTGTCTGATGGCCGTGTCGATGGGAGTCGAGGAGGAGTTCCACGTCGTCGACGTGGAGAGCCGCATGCTGGTGGCACGGGCCCACGAGGTGCTGGACCGCCTGCCGGCGCGCGGCTTCGTCACCGAGTTCCTGCAGTCGGTCGTCGAGTCCAACAGCGGCGTCCACGTCTCGCTGGACGCCCTGCACGAGGATCTGGCCCGCTCCCGGCAGACCCTGTCCGAGGCCGCCTCGGGACTCGGGCTGGCGATCGTCGCGGCCGGCACCGCACCGCTGGCCCGGGTGGGGACGGTGGACGCGACCCCGCACCCCCGCTACCTGCACATGGTCGACGAGTACCGCTTAGTGGCCGACGAGCAGCTGATCTGCGGCGTGCAGTTCCACGTGGACGTGCCCGACCGTGACACGGCCGTGCGCGCGATGTGCGTCGTCTCGCCCTGGCTGCCCACGCTGCTGGCGCTGTCCACGAGTTCGCCCTTCTGGCTCGGCAGGGACACCGGTTACGCCAGTTGGCGGACACTGCTGTGGCAGCGGTGGCCCACCAGCGGGCCGGCCGGCTGCTTCGCCTCGGCGGCCGACTACGACGCGGCCGTGACGGGTCTGGTGCGCTCCGGAGTCATCAGCGACGCCGGGATGGTCTACTACGACATCCGGCCCTCCGCGCACCAGCAGACCCTGGAGCTGAGGATCTGCGACGCCTGCCCCCGGGTGGAGACGGTGGTGATGATCGCCGGGCTGTTCCGCGCGCTGGTGGTGGATGCCTGCGCCGCCGTACGGGGGACCGGCGAGTGCGGGCACACCCGGCCGCAGTGGCTGCGCGCCATGACCTGGCGAGCCGCTCGCTCGGGGCTGGGCGGTGACCTGGTCGATCCCACCACTGGCCTGGCGGGCCCGGCGCGGGCAGTGGTCCGCACGATGCTGACGCGATTGCGGCCGACGCTGGAGGAGTTCGGCGACTGGGAGCTCGTCTCGGCGATGACGGAGGAGACCCTGGACCTGGGCGACGTCGCCCACCAGCTACGGCGGATCGCCGCCGGTGGGGACCTGACGGCGGCCGTCGACTTCCTGATGGCCCAAACCCGTACCCGCCCCGCGACCGGAGCCCCCGTACCAGCGCCCGGACGAAGGTGAGCTGGCATGTGCGGGCTGAGCGGTGAGATCCGATTCGACGGCGGGCGCCCTGACCTGGCCGCCGTGGAGCGCATGACCGACCGGCTGGCGGCCCGCGGGCCCGACGGCCGGGGCATGTGGTCGCAGGGCGCCCTGGCCCTCGGTCACCGGCGCCTGAAGATCATCGACCTGTCGGAGCGCGGCGCCCAGCCGATGACCGATTCCGAGGCGAGGCTGACCGGGGTCTTCAACGGGTGCATCTACAACTACCGGGAACTGCGGCAGGAACTGGAGGCGCTGGGGCACCGCTTCTTCTCCACCTCCGATACCGAGGTGCTGCTCACGGCCTACCGGCAGTGGGGGTCTGCCTGCGTGCTGCGCCTGTTCGGCATGTTCGCCTTCGCCGTGGCCGAGTTGGACACCGGACGGCTGGTGCTTGCCCGCGACCGCCTCGGGATCAAACCCCTCTACCTGGCCCAGCGGCCCGGCCGGCTGCGCTTCGCCTCCTCGTTGCCCGCGCTGCTCGCCGGAGGCGGGGTGGACACCTCCCTCGACCCGGCCGCGCTGCACCAGTACCTGAGCCTGCACGGTACGGTCGCCGCGCCGCGCACCGTGCTCGCCGGGGTACGCAAACTGCCGCCGGCGACCGTCCGAGTCGTCGAGCCGGACGGCCGCCAGTACGACGAGTGCTACTGGCAGCCGTCCCACTGCCGCCGGCCCGAGCACGCGGGCATGGGCCCCGCCGACTGGCGGGACGCCGTGCTCGACGCACTGCGCACCGCCGTCCGGCGCCGCACCGTCGCGGACGTGCCGCTCGGGGTGCTGCTCTCCGGTGGCCTGGACTCCAGCCTGATCGTGGCGTTGCTGGCCGAGTCCGGCCAGCACGACCAGGCCACCTTCAGCGTGGGGTTCGAGACCGAACGCGGCGAGAAGGGCGACGAGTTCCACTACTCTGACCTGGTGGCCCGGGAGTTCGCCACCGACCACCACCAGATCATGGTGCCCTCCGATCGGCTGCAGACCGCCGTGGACAGGGCGGTGAGCGCCATGAGCGAGCCGATGGTCAGTCACGACGTTGTCGCCTTCCACCTACTGGCGGAACAAGTCTCCAAACACGTCAGCGTCGTGCAGAGCGGGCAGGGCGCCGACGAGATCTTCGCCGGGTACCGCTGGCATCCCGCCCTGGCGGCCGTGCCGCGCGAGCAGGAGCCCGAGACCTTCGTGCGGACCTTCTTCGACCGCTCGCACGCCGAACTCGGCCGGATCCTCCAGCCCGACCTGCTGACGGAGCACGACGCTTCCGGCGAGCTGGTGCGTGCCCACATGGCGGCCGAGGGCGCCGAGACCGCCCTCGACGCGGCCATCCGGCTGGACACCCACGTCCTGATGGTCGACGACCCGGTCAAACGGGTCGACAACATGACCATGGACTGGGGCTTGGAGGCCCGCGTACCGTTCCTGGACCACGAACTGGTCGAGCTGGCCGCGGCCTGCCCACCGGAGCTCAAGCTCGCCCACGGAGGCAAGGGGGTCCTCAAGGAGGCCGCCTGGAAGCTGCTGCCGCGCGAGGTCGTCGACCGGCCCAAGGGCTACTTCCCGGTTCCGGCGATCCGGCGGATGGCTCCGCAGGTACTCGACCGGATCCGCCAGGCCCTCACGGCCCCCGAGGCCAGATCCCGGGGAGTCTTCCAGCAGGCATACCTGGCCGAGCTGCTCGCCGCACCGGACGCCCACCGCACAGCGCGCGGGGCGAACGCCCTGTGGCAGGTGGCCCTGCTGGAGATGTGGCTGCAGTCCCACGGGATCGGCTGAACGGGAGGCACGGCGTGGCGAACCGGCAGACGGATCCCGAGACCCCGGCGGCCCCCCTGGCCGAGTCCCTCCCGGACGCCCCCGGCGACAGGGAGACGCACAGCCCGGTCAGCGCGCACGGCTGCTGGTACCCATCGGCGGACCCCACCGGCGCGCGGGTGGCCTTCATCTGCAACCGGGGCGGAGTGCCCCAGCTGTGGACGGGAACGGCCGACAGCGACGACGTGCACCTGCTGGACACCGGACTCGACCCGGTCATCGAGGTCTCCTGGTCCCCGGACGGCCGCTGGATCGCCTACACCACCGCGCCCGGCGGCGGCGAACTCACCCGGGTGCTCTGCGTCCGACCGGACGGCCGCGACCGCCGGGTGCTGGCCGGCGCCGCACCGGGCAGCACCGCCTACCTCGGCCGCTGGAGCCGCGACGGTTCGGCCCTCGCCATCACCGCCACCGACCCGCCGGCGGGCCCGCCCACCGCGCAGCACAGCGGCCCCGGCCCCGCCGCTCCGCCGTCGTACCAGAAGGTGCCGCCGAGGGAGCGGGACAGCGGCGACGGGCACCCGGTCCCGCTCGGCGGCGTGCACTGGAGCGAAGTGGGAGCACCCGCCCCCAGCGCCGCACCGCTGGTCGCGCTGCGCCCGCCGACGCCCGGCGCACCCGCGCCCGAGCCGCATCTCACCGGCGGCGGGCTGGCCGTCTACCTGGCCGACCCAGCCGGTGTGCGCCCACCCGAGCTCATCGCCACCGAGCCCGCCGGTGCCACGCTGCGACTGTGCGACAGCACCGCGGACGGCCGGCTCGTTCTGCTGCTGCGCGGACCGCGCGGCGGACGTGAGGCCGTGGTGCTGCGCACCGCGGACCGCGTGACGGCCTACGCGCTGCCAGTGGCCGACGGCGACCCATGGATCGGCCGGTTCTCGCCCAACGGGCGGTGGCTCCACCTGCGCAGCGACGCCGAGCGTGAGTTCGCGGCCCTGGTCACCGCCGAGCTCGGACCGGACGGAACCTGCCTGTGCCGTGCGGTGACCGCACAACGCGAGGGCGCCGACCTGGAGTTGCTGTCGATCCCGGACGACGGCCGCAGCGCCGTCCTGGCGTGGAACATGCACGGCCGCACCGAGCTGGAGGCCATCGCCCTGCCCGCCGCCCCGCCGCGGCCCACGGCGCCGCGCGCCGGGGCCGGCAGGGGCGTCGGGCTGGAGGCAGGCGGCTCCACTGACGCCGGAAACCCGGTGCGCGCCCTGTCGCTGCCGCACGAGGTGGTGACCCGGATCACCCCGGCGGGCCCCCGGGGGATGACACTGGCCGTCTCCGGCTCCCGCCGCCGGCCCGGTGTCTGGCACACGCCCGACGGTCTGACACCGCTGCGCACCCCGTGGTCCTCGCGTGACGAGGACGTCGTGGCACCCGACCAGCACCCGCCGGTCCGTCCTGAGCACCTGCGCCTGAGGTCCCGTGACGGGTTGGCCCTGAGCGGTTGGTACTACCGGGCCTCCGGCCGCGAGCCCGACAGCCGGGCGCCGTGCGTCATCCACCTGCACGGCGGGCCGGAGCAGCAGGAACGGCCGGTGTTCGATCCGCTCTACCACGAGCTGCTCGGCCACGGCCTGGACCTCTTCGCCCCCGACGTGCGCGGTTCGCTGGGCGCGGGCCGTTCCTTCGTCAACGCCGACCTCGGCGACAGGCGGTTCGCAGCGATCAACGACGTCGCGGACTGCGCGACGCACCTGATCACCCTCGGCCTCGCCGACGTCCGGAGGCTGGCCGTGATGGGGCACTCCTACGGCGGGTACCTCACGCTGGCCTCCCTGGTCTGGCACCCGGAGCTGTTCCGCACCGGTGTCTCGGTGTGCGGCATGTCGGACTTCCTGACGTTCTTCGCCGGCACCGAGCCCTGGATCGCGCGATCGGCCGCCGCCAAGTACGGCCACCCCGAACGGGACCGTGAGCTGCTGCGCGCCCTGTCCCCCATGAGCCACATCGACGCACTGCGGGTACCGGTGCTGGCCATCCACGGTGAGCACGACACGAACGTCCCGCCGGGCGAGTCCGAACAGTTGGTGCGGGCAGCCCGGCAACGGGGCATCCCCGCCGAACTGCTGATACTGCCCAACGAGGGCCACGAGTTCCGGCGCACCCGCAGCCGCGTCCTGTTCCGCCGCACCGCGGCCGCCTGGATCGAGCGCCATCTCGCCGAGTGACCGGGACGTCATACGACGGACGGGCCCGGCCACCCGCCACGGCCCCCGCCACCACCGCCCGCCGCGGCCACTACCGGCGACGACTCGCTGACAACCCCCGACCCCGGCGCGGCCGGGCTATCCGAGGTTGACCACACGGGAGCGTGTCCGGAAGATCGCTCACACGCCCGTCGGTGGCCTGACGGTGGCGTCGCTGTTCCGGATGGCGTGGATGATCCGGGTTGCCCAGTCGGCGGGCCGTTCATGGCCGAGGAGTTCGGAGAGCTTGTTCATGCGGGCGCGGCGTTCGGCGGGAGTGAGGGCGAGGGCCCGGGCCAGCACGGTGCTGAGGTCGTCGGGTGAGTGTGGGTCGGTGAGCAGGGCCGCGTCGCCGAGTTCGGCGGCGGCGCCGGCGTGGCGGGAGAGCACCAGGACTCCCGGCTCGTCAGAGTGGTGATGGGGGAGGGCGGCCTGGGCGGCGATGAACTCCTTGGCGGTCAGGTTCATTCCGTCCTGCAGGGAGGTTACCCAGAGTACGTCGGCGGCCAGGTACTCGTTGATGACCTCGGTGGTGGAGAGGTTGCGGGGAAGGTAGTCGACTGGCTGCCAACTACCGTTCTGCCACTTGGTGTTGATGTCGGTGATGCGCTGTTCGAGGTGTTGGCGGGTGGTGTCGTAGGCGGTGATGCCCGGCTCGGGTGGCGGGCAGACGAGCCGGAAGGTCAGCCGGCCGCGCAGCTCGGGCTGGTGGGTGAGGAGGTGGTCGATGGCGTCGACCTTCTGGACCGGGGCCTTGGCGTAGTCGAGGCGTTCGACCGAGAGCACCACGCGGCCGGTGGCCGGGCGGCGCTGTGGTGTGTGGAGGCGGGCGGGTTTCTCGATGGCCGGTCGGTCGATCCCGAGCGGATGGACGGCGATGTGCGGCATGCCCGGCAGGCCGGCCAGGGTCCGGCGGAAGTGCTCGGCGAAGAGGTCGGTGTGGAAGCCGGCCCAGTCCAGGCAGGCGAGGGAGGTACGAAGTTCGGCGGCGACCGGCAGGGTGGTGAAGACCTGCGGGGGTGGGAAGGGGGTGTGGTGGAAGAGTCCGGTCTTGAGGTCGGGGCGGGTGCTGCGTAGCAGGCCGGGGACGAGCCAAAGGTTGTAGTCGTGGAGCCAGACGGTGGCGCCGGGTGCGGCCTCGGCGCTGATGTGCTGGGCGAAGCGTGCGTTCACCGTGCGGTAGTCGGCCCAGGCGTCGCTGTCGAAGGCCGACCGGCCGGGTTCGGACATCAGCACCGGCCACAGTGTTTCCTTGCAGGCGCGGTGGAAGTAGCCGCTCCACTCGGCGGTGCTGAGCGGCACGAGGGAGAGCGGCAGTCCGCTTTGGTGCGGGCGGGTGGTCTGCTGGTCGTCGCCAGCCAGGGCCGTGACCCAGATGCCTGGCAGGCCTTCGGAGAAGGCGCTGGTCAGGGTGGGCAGGATGCCGTTGGGGCTGGAGGGCGGCTGCCAGCTCTCGCCGTTCCAGTGCAGCGGTGGGCGGTGGTAGGCCACCACGAGCGAGTGTCGGCGTGCGGGACGGTCAAGGGCGGGGGAGACCCAGCCGAGGTGCCGAAGCGTGGCGTGGATCGCGGCCGCGCCGGTTTGGCGGGGACGGTGGACCCGGTGGTCTGCGGCGAGTGCGGTGAGCAGTGCGGGCTCGGCACCGGCGACGATCACTGCGTGTGCGCCGAGTTGGAACAGTGACAGGTCGTTGAGGGAGTCGCCGGCGACCAGGATCTCCTTGGGCTGCCAGCCCAGTTTCCCGGCCAGGGCCCGAAGGGCGTTGCCCTTGGAGGCTGTTGGTGGCAGGACGTCGAAGTAGCGGTCGGCGGAGTGCACCCAGGTGCAGCCGAGGGCTTCGACGGCTGCGATGAGCTCGTCGGTGAGCCGGCCCGGGGCGAGGTGGTAGGAGCAGCGGCCGTCCTGGACGACGCCGTGCTGGTAGGTGAGCGAGGGGAAGCGGCGTAACGCGGCGCGTACGCGGTCCGCTCCCGGCCAGCCGGCGCGCAGGTGTTCCTGCAGGGGATCCACGGGGGTGAAGTCCGTGCCGTCGATGACGGTGGCGCCGACGTCGGCGATGATCCACCGAGGTCGCGGGACGAGCGGATCGCGTAGCACCTCACGGGTGGATGACAGTCCTCGGCCGGTGGCGAAGACCAGCGTCACCTCGGGGTGGCGGGCCAGCGCGTCTCGCAGTCGGCGCCGGTCGTCCGGGGTGCCGCCGAGTAAGGTGCCGTCCAGATCGGTGACCAGAATCCTCGACATCCGAGCGACGCTAGCACCCACACCCAGCGCGGTGAAGGGTTCACCTCGAGGCTGGCCGCGGCACTGCGGGGCCGTTGGAGATCGGGTCAGGTTGCGTTGGCCGGTGGGCTGCCGTACACGCTGGAGCTGCTGGCGCTGCGCCGCC
The DNA here is from genome assembly GCF_053598215.1 of Kitasatospora sp. NPDC001175. Taxonomy (NCBI): domain Bacteria; kingdom Bacillati; phylum Actinomycetota; class Actinomycetes; order Kitasatosporales; family Streptomycetaceae; genus Kitasatospora; species Kitasatospora sp. NPDC001175. The sequence continues at coordinate 27,365 of NZ_JBSFJU010000079.1, forward strand.
CGCCTGCGGCGACCTTCGCGGTACTGATGAGCCTGGCACCGGCGATCGGGGCGCTGGCTGTGGGCCTTCCACGAGGTGGTGCTGGGAGGCGGCGGGCTGCCGTTTTTTTCCCCCTGCGGCGGCGGGTGGCACGTGAACTCGGAAATCCTTATCAAGTAGTAAAAGTAAGACTAGGGATTGGTCCGGTGAATATGCATACGGCAATCCGAGCTACTTGGGGAGATCAAGATCACTCGCAGGGGTGAAAGCGGCCGGGACTTTTTGGCCTTGATTGATATGGTTCGACTACGGTGGCGGGAGAGCGGGCGGTGGACCCCATCGACGAGGAATTCGGACCGGTAGTCGAATCGCGAATTCCAGAAATATGAGCTTCCGTCCGCCCAGCTGTGCGCTGCTTCGGTGTTCGCAGTGCCCGGGTTCCTGTCGTGCGTCTGCGTAGAGAGGATGGAGCGCCATGCCGCCCGTAGTACCGTCCTTCCTGGTCGGCCTCATCATCGCGCCACTGGCCAAGCGTCTCGTCAAGCCGTTGGTGCGCGGCGTCGTCAAGACGTCCGTCGGTCTCGCGATGGAGGTGAAGAAGGCGGCCCATGAGGCCGGAGAGAACATTCACGACCTCGCGGCCGAGGTGGCCGCCGAGGCGATGGCGGCCCAGATCGCCGCCGGTGACGTCGGAGCCCGTTCGGGCGACGGACAGCGGGCCGCCGGGACCGCTGCCCCGAACGACGAGAAGGACGAGCCCGCCGACCGGGCCGAGGGCGAGGCGAGGACTCCGAAGATTCGCGCGACCGCCGGCGCCGGCAAGGCCCACTGATGGCCTGTTCGGCGGCCCTGGTCGCCATGTGGACGCGAATTCCGATCCTCCGGGAAACGCGTCCACGGTAGTCGGTCGCAGGCTCGCCGACGGCATCACTTTTCCTCAGGGAATTCCACTCTGTCGCAGTAATCCGTCGTGCCCGTGGCGGTTTTTGCGACCTCTGCAAACAGGTGATCGTACACATGTCATCTCTGCTGGGTGCCGCAGCCGG
>NZ_JBSFJU010000080.1:0-28284 GCF_053598215.1 Kitasatospora sp. NPDC001175
GCCAGCGGCGTGCCCTCGGCGACCTGCACAAGCTCGGTCGGGCACACGGCCATCCCCGCGGTCAGGTTGCGGTGCTCCGGCGCCGGCCCGGCATCCGGCACGGTGATGTCGAAGACCGCCGTCCCGCCGACCGGCCCGGGCGGCGTGACCGCCAGATAGGACAGGTGCCACGTGTCCCCGGAACGCCACCAGGTTGCTGAGCAGGCGTCCACACCGACCGGGCCCAGGTCATGCACTTTGCCAGTGTGCGGATCGACCAGGTGCAGTTCCGCGGCGAACGCCCCGGAATCCTCTTCCGGGCCCGCCCAGCTGAGCACCGCCAGCGGGCCGCCGTCCGGCCGCTGCACCCCCTCCACCACGTGCCGCTCACCGAGACCGGCCACCGAACGCAGCTCACCGCTGTCGAGGTCGAGTAGCCGCAGCCGCGCCGGGCGTGCACACTCGCCCCACACCACCGCGTCATCCCCCTCAGCCCGCCGCCGCTCGTCCTCGGCGTCCGGTTCATCGACGGCAACCACCGCGACCGCCCGGCCGTCGGCCAGCAGCCGAAAACCGGCGACGCCGCCGCGCCAAGCGGTCACCTCCTCCGCCAGCCCGTCACCGAGCCGCAGACGGTGCAACTGCCGACCAGTGACAAAGTACAAAGACCCCGAGTCCGGAGCCCACTGCGGAGCCCCGACCCACCGGCTGCCGTCCGTCAACTGCCGCGGAGTCGAACCACCAGCGGTATCCGCCAGCCACAGCGCACTCACCAAGCGCTCTCTGACACCAACGGTCCTCACCGCGTAGGCGACCAGGCAACCATCCGGCGAGACCACGGGGTACAGCGGCACCACGCTGTCCACCACCAACTCGGCCAGCAACTCCATGGACACCTCGGTCACTTGGCGCCCCCATCCGCAGCTACGTGTCCGCACATCCTGCCGCACGACCCAGAACTCGAACGCCGGCGGGGTGCGTTCAGCACCCGCCGAGGTTCAGAAACAGGCTGATGATGAGTGCCAGCAGGTACCAGTAGGAGTTGCCCCGGGTGAACACCCAGGGTTCCCCGTCCCTGTCCAGCTCGATGCTGCAGCCGCAGCCGTCCTGGTCGTCGCCCTGTTCGCCGGGCCTGTGGCGCTGGTTGAGCTTCGCGCCCAGGATGCCGGCGACCGCGGCGATGGTGTCGTGCGGGCCGGACGGCAGGGTGAGGGCGGACGGCAGCGCCGCCAGTTCGCCGACCACGGCACCGGCGTGTGAGGGCGCCACGGACAGCATGTCATCGGCGGCGGTGTCCGTATGTGAGCCTGCCCCAGGCCGGCAGCCTCGTCAGCCGCGTCGCCGAGGGCGAAGGCCTGGCCCGGGCGGCGAAACCCGCGTTCGAAGGCCGGGCCCGCCGCTTCAGGCTGCGGCCAGGTCCGCGCGGCCGAACAGCAGGGCATAGCCGCGGGGCAGGTGGGCGAGGAGGCGGTCGGTGAGGTGGTCGTCGGTGAGGGTGGCGAGGGCGGCCAGGACGGAGGAGGCGTCCCAGCGGGCTGCGGTGAGGCTGGTGCCCAGGGTGTGGGCGAGGGTTTCGACGAAGGCGGGGGCGGTGACGGGGCTAGGCAGGGGGATCTGGGCGGCGAAGACGGCGCGGGCTCGCTCGGGCAGGGCAGGCGAGATCGCAGCGTTCATCTCCGGTGAGCTGGGAGCCGAGGACGGCCAGGACGGCGTCGAGGACGCGTTCGGCTTCCTCGTCGCTGGGGTAGCGGCCGGCTGTGCGGACCTGCTGGAGAAGCGGCGGTAGCGGGTCATGTCGGGCGGCCTTCCGGGGTGGGGCCGCGCGGTCGGCGCGGCGGCGCTGAGCGGGTCAGGGGCGGTGGCCGGCCCGTGGGCGGCCAAAGAGCAGGTCGTAGCCGGGTGGGAGCTGAAACAGGACGCGGTCCATGAGCTCATCGCCGGCGCCGTCGGCGACGGTGGACAGGACGGCGCCAATGTCCCACAAGGCGGTGGTCTCGGTGGCGCCCTCGATCCAGGCGGCCGTGGCGCGCACGAACCGTTCGGGGGTGAGCGGTTCGGCGGCCTGGAGGGGGTTGAGCAGGACTAGGGCGAGGGCCTCGGGCAGGCGGGCCGCTAGGCCCGCGCGGACCTGGCCTACGAGGTGGGCGCCGAGCAGGGCCAGCACGACGCGGGCCACGCGTTCGGTCTCCTCGGTGGTGTCGTATTCGCCGCGTTCTTGGACCCGGTCCAAGAACGCCTCCCATCGAAGCGTCACCGCGGATCCTCCCTTCGACGCGGGCGGTGCCTGGCGGCTAGAAGGTGGGGCCCAGGCGGCCGGTGAGGCCGGTGAGTCTCAGCAGCCTGGCCGGGTGACCGACACCCCGCAGAACCCGGCGGCCGCCGGTGCGGTCGGCCTGGTTGCGGGCCTGGACGAGGGCGCCCAGGCCCGAGCAGTCCGTCACCTGGGACAGGTCGAGCAGCACCTCCCGGTGCGCGTCCAGCGCGCGGGTCAGCTCGCGGCGCAGGCGCGGGGCGGCGTCGAGGTCGATCTCGCCGCGTGCCCGCACCACGAAGGGAGCCTGGCCCTGGTCTGGCATGGGGCTGCTCGCTGTTCCGGTCGGCCCTCGCGCGGCGCGCGGGCCCGGGGAGAGGGGGCGGGGTGTCCCGCGCCGCCCCGTCGGGGGGATTTTCGGGGCGGTGCGGGACCGTATCGGGGCCGAGTCAGGCCTGGATCTGCTTGCGGGTGCCGCTGTGGCTGATCGCGACCTTACGGGGCTTGGCCTTCTCCGCGACCGGGATGCGCAGGGTCAGCACGCCCGCGTCGTAGTCGGCGGTGATGCCCTCGGGGTCGAGCGTGTCGGAGAGCATGACCTGGCGGGAGAACACGCCGAGCGGGCGCTCGGACAGCTCCCACTTCACGTCCTCGCCCTGGTGGCGCGGCCGGCGCTCGGCCTTGACGGTCACCATGTTTCGCTCGACGTCGATGTCGATCGCCTCCGGGTCCACCCCGGGCAGGTCGAAGCAGATCACGTACTCCTCGCCCGCGCGGTACGCGTCCAGCGGCATCGGCGTGGGACGGGACCACGTGCCGCTCGTACCGAGGAACTGCTGGGTCAGCCGGTCCAGCTCGCGGAACGGGTCGGTGCGCAACAGCATCGCGAAACACCTCCAAGTGGGATCAAAGGGTGCCAGTGCGCTTCACCTGACACCCTTCCAACACGTCATCGTTCCGATGACAAACACTGCTCGTCGTCGTTAGAGTGACAACATGCGTGAGAAGCCCCCGAAGCCCGCCACCAGGCCGAAGACGCCCGTCGAACCGGCCTCCTTCCTCGCCGCCGCGGCGGCCCTGGCCGCCATCGACGACGCCGTCCGCACCGCCCAGATCCCCGACGCCCCCGGCGCCCAAGGCCCCGAGGAAGAGGAAGCCGGCCCCGGACAGGCCCTGGCCGCACTCGTCCTGCTGCGTGAACTGCGCACCCAGCTCGCCGGCTGGGAAGCCGGCCTCGTGGAGAACGCCCGCAACGCCGGCGCCACCTGGGCCGACCTCGCCCACCCCATGGGCGTCGCCAGCCGCCAGGCCGCCGAGAACCGCTACCTGCGCCTGCGCCCCGCCGGAACCACCCGCCACACCGCCGGGACCGGCGCAGAACGCGTCAAGGCCGTTCGTGACCGCCGCGCTGCCGAGCGCACCGTGGCCTCCTGGGCCCGCGACAACGCCGCCGAGCTGCGCGTCCTCGCCGCCCAAATCACCACGACCGCACTCGCCCCCAGCGCCCGCCCGGCCCAGGCCGCCCTGACCGCCGCCCTCGGCACCACCGACCCCGCCGACCTCATAGAGCCCCTCGCCGCCGTCCGCCCCCACCTCGGCACCGGCCAGGACGACCTCGCCACCCGCCTCGACGCCCTCACCCACCACACCACCCAGCTCCGCGATGACAGCGACCGACGCCGCGCCTGACCCCGCCGCCGCCACCGAAAGACGCTGGCAGGACCTCCTGGACCGGATCCACGACCTCCAAACACGAGTGGCCGCCACCACGAGCACCGTCACCACCGCCCTCGACACCCACCTCGCCCGGCTCGACGCCCTGCGCCACCACCTCGCCCAACCCACCTGGCCGCTACCCGCCCCCGACCCGAGCAGCCCCCAAGGCCGCACCGCCGAACAACCAGCCGGCTTGACAGGGCCGGGAGTCACCCCGCGGTCCGCAACCAGCCGGGCCGTCACGCCCGGCGCCCGTAACTCACCGGCGCGCCCGGGGGCGGTCGCGCTCGTGGTCTCCGGAGGCATACCGGCTCCAGGTGGCCCCGATGTCCGTCGCGGCCTGCTCGGTGGTGAAGTCGGGGTAGCCGAGCGCCTTCGCGGCCACAGGCGGCGGAGTGTGCGCGACGAACTGGCGCAGCGCCTCTGCCCGGCCGGTACCGGGCACGATGCCGGCCTCCCTCAGGATCGTCTGGAGACTCCGCGCCGCCATGGGCTGGCCAGCTTGGCGTCCAGGAAAGAGCCCACTGCCGACTTCGCGCACTGGCGTGGGGCAGGCGGTGGTGGTCGGGGTTCAGGTAGTCCCGGATCAGGTCGGCGACGGGCTCGGGGACCGGCATGGGCGGCTCGCCCATGCTCCGCTCCCCTGCGGCAGGTCGCAGCGCGGTGGCCGAGCACTCACTCACCCGCGCGGAGGAAAGCCGTGTGTTCCTCGGCGTCGGCGGCGGCCACTACGCCTGGTCGGCGCCCTCGACGGTCAGCAGTTCCACGAGAAGGCGATCCGCCGCAGCGCTTCGACCGGATCCATGCCTCCAGTGTTGCCCGCCTGCACATGATCGCGGCCGTCACGGGCACGCGCAGGGCATGAGCACACAGCATCTGGAGACCGAGCGGAAGTACGACGGCTCTGCGCTTCCGCAGCGGCTCGACCAGGTGCCCGGCGTGGCAACCGCGCAGAGCACCGAACCCCAGGACCTTGACGCCGTCTATTACGACAGCCGGGACCTGCGCCTCCTGGGGCGCGGGATCACGGTGCGCCGGCGCACCGGCGGGAGCGATGCCGGCTGGCACCTCAAGCTGCCGCGCGGCGACGACGTGCGCCAGGAGGTCCGGCTGCCGCTGGAGGCCAGTGGCCCCGGCGAGGTCCCGACTGAGTTCTCGCAACTCGTCACAGCATTTACTCGCGGCGCCACGCTCGCCCCGGTGGCGCACCTGCGCACCCGCCGCGCCCAGCTGCTGCTGCGCGACGAGCGGGGAGACACGCTCGCGCAGATCACCGAGGACCGGGTCGCGGCCCAGGTCCTCGATGCCGGACACCTCGCCCCCACGCCCTCGGACGATCGGCCGGCGGTCCCCGGGACGGACGGGGAAGCCCGACCCATGGACGCACACGAGACCGGCCCGGCAGGCGGGACCAGTACCGAGGTCTGCGGCTGGACCGAGTTCGAGGTCGAGCTGGAGCACGGCCCGCCGACCCTGCTGGACCACATCGAGGCCGTGTTCGCCGACGCGGGGCTGACCCGCTCACCGTGGCCCTCGCCTGGGCCAGGCCGAGCTTGTGGCAGCGGATCAGCAGCCGCACGGTGGCCTCGTCCAGGAGCACCGGGCCGCCCTCGTGGCGGTAGCCGATCGGGTCCGGCAGGTCCAGGTGCTCCCGGGTCGGGCGCTGGGTGTTCTGACCCGTGAGGTTGAGGTCAGGGGCTGTCCGAACGGCTTCCGGCTGAGCGAGCTTGGCACCTTCGTGGAGAACGGCGAGTGCCGTTTCAAGGTTCCCGCGCGGGGATCGCACCGACCCCGGACGTGTCAGTCCCCGGTAGCTCCGATCTCGTCCTGAAATCTTCAGTCGTCGCTGATGGTTCCGGTGTTCGGGCGAACTTGCCGGGGGCCTAGGCCGGATCCTGGATCATCACCATCAGGCTCGATGAACGTCTCCATCAGCCAGAATGGCTCTGCCCGGTTTTCCGGTGTAATGACCAGTCTCCTCCGCGTTCGATTCAGGTCAATACCTCCGGGTGCACCTCTTCAACTCCCGCACGCGACGACTGTCAGCGACGGGTGAAAACTGACCGCTGATCGGCGGACCAAAGGGGGCGGCCTTGGTCGGCGGGCGGACATGCCAGGGCCTCCCGGCGGCGCGGACAGCACGAACGTACCGGACCGAACATCACCCGCGGCCGGCCGCACGGCTGTCTCCTCCGGCCAGGTGATGGCTCCCGCTCGGGGTCAGGGCTGGAAGAGGACCTTGACCGCGCCGTCCTCCTTGCGCTGGAACATCTCGTACGCCGACGGCGCGTCCGCGAGCTGCAGGTGGTGCGTGGCGAAGCCCTCGACGCCGAGCGGGTCGCCGTCTGTGACCAGCGGCAGCAGGTCGTCGACCCAGCGGCGCACGTTGGCCTGGCCCATGCGCAGTTGGATCTGCTTGTCGAAAAGGGTCAGCAGGGGCAGCGGGTCGGTCATGCCGCCGTAGACGCCGGAGACGGAGATGGTGCCGCCGCGGCGGACCATGTCGATGGCCAGGTGCAGGGCGTGGAGGCGGTCGATGCCGACGCGGCGCATGATGCGTTCGGCCAGAGCGTCGGGGAGCAGGCCGGTTGCGCGTTGGACCGTTTCGGCGATCGGTGAGCCGTGGGCCTCCATGCCGACGGCGTCGATGACCGCGTGCGGGCCGAGGCCGTCGGTGAGGTCACGCACGACGTTGGCGATGTCGTCGCCGTGCTCGATCAGGTCGAAAACGGTGGCACCGCGCTCCCGGGCGCGGGCGAGGCGTTCCGGAACCAGGTCGATGCCGATGACCTGGGCGATACCCCGGTGGGCGGCAATACGGCAACTCATGTCGCCGATCGGTCCCAGGCCGAGGACAGCGAGGCTACCGCCGGCCGGAACGGAGGCGTACTCGACGGCTTGCCAGGCGGTGGGAAGGACATCGGACAGGAACACGAAGCGGTCGTCGGGCGGACCGTGAGGAACCTTGATCGGCAGGGTGTTGCCGAACGGGACCCGGAGCAGTTCCGCCTGGCCGCCGGGAACCTGGCCGTAGAGCTTCGTGTAGCCGAATAGTGCGGCCCCACTGCCGTACTCGGTGACCTGCGTGGTCTCGCACTGCGAGTACAGACCGGCGGTGCACAGACGGCAGGTGCCGCAGCTGACGTTGAACGGGATGACCACGCGGTCGCCAGGGTGGAGCGCCGTGACCTCGGTCCCGATCTCGCGGACGGTTCCCATCGTCTCGTGGCCCAGGATGTCGCCCGGATCGAGGAAGGGGCCCAGGACCTCATAGAGGTGCAGGTCCGATCCGCACAAACCGGTGGTGGTCACCTCGACGATCACATCGGTGGAGTCCCGGAGACAGGGGTCGGCGACCTCCTCCACGCGGACATCGCGCCGGCCATGCCATGTGACTGCTCGCATTGTCTGGTCCTTCTTTCTGTTTGGCCCTCAAGTGAGTTGCTCGGCCGAGTTCAGAGCATGTGGCCCGCGTTCGGCGGCCCGGCGGGCGGGCCCGAAGCCGAGACCTCTCGAGGCGCCGGTCGGACGGCGAAGGCTGGACGCCGTCGCGGCTACCCGCCTCACCCCCGCGCAACCGGCCGCGGGTCGCCGCCGCCGTGCTCGGCGGCCTGCTGCTCTGGTGACTACCGCGCTCGTGCCGGCAGTTGATCTCCAGCGCGGTGCCGGCCTCGGGGCAGGCCGTGAAGACGGCCCGCCCGTCGAAGCGGGACTGCGGGCGGCCGCTTGGGGTCCTCAACGCTGCCGACGGCACCCCGCTGCCCTGACCGGCCCCCTCGCTCTTGGCCGTTCCCTGGGCAGGGACATCCTTCGGGGCGAACACCGGAATGTTCCGCTGCTCCGCAGAGCGCTCCCGCGTCTCCGTCAGAGGTGCTCACGACATCGTTCTCTTCCCAGACAGATGCCTCCTCACCGACGGCAGGAGGTTGCAGCCGACTGTCCCGTTCACCGGCTCCCCACCGGGAAGTAATCGTTCGGGCGGGCCGGGGCCGCGTCGATCACCGGAACCCGGGTCCCCGTCTGGGCAGCTGGCGCAGCGGGTGGGCCGGGCGGAGGAAGCGTGGCGGCCGCAGCGCGCGGTTGCAGAGCACAGTCCGGGTGATGCCGAATCATGTGGACTGCGGTTCGGGTACGCGAAGGGGCTGAACGGTGGGCGGGAGCGAGAACGAGGAGTCGGAGGCGAGGGCGGACCGCAAGTGGACTGAGATGCTGCAGGAGGTCCGGGTCGCCCAGACCGGCGCGCAGATTCTGTTCGGATTCCTGATCAGCGTGGTCTTCACCCCGCGGTTCACCCGGATCAGCCCGGTCGACCGCACGCTGTACGACGTTACGGTGGTCCTCGGAGCCGTTGCCACCGGCACGCTGATCGCTCCGGTCGCCTTCCACCGTTTCCTCGCCGGCCACCGGATGATGCCCGAACTGGTCCGCGCCGGCGCCAAAATGATCGTCCTGGGGCTCGTCCTGCTCGGCATCACCGTCGGCGCCGCCCTCGTGCTGCTTCTCCACGTCGCCACCGGATCGGCGATCGCCTGGGCGGTCGCGGGAGCCGTGATGTTCTGGTTCGCCATCTGCTGGCTCATTCTGCCCTGGATCGCGTTGCGCGTGGGTCGGCGCCGCACGTCACGAGCCGGGGCGCAGTGACACTCCGCTCGCCCTTGCGGCGGTTCGCGGCAGCAGGACGGCGTGCAGGCAGGTGTGCTGCTGGCCCGCTGGACTCGGCGGCGAGCGGCCGGGCTACCTCCCCGTTGATCTCCACGCGGAATGTGCCGGGCGTGTCCACGTATTTCCCGAAGGTGCGGGCCGCGCTCGGACGCACAGCGCTCCAGCAGATCGGTGCCCGCATGATCGAGATCCGCGATGCGGCGCCCCGCAGGCCCGAGCACCCCGGGTTCCTGCAGAAGGCAGCGGACGCGATCCTCGGGTAGCCCTTACCCGGCCCTGCGCGGGGACCCCGGCTGCGTGGCGGCTTACCGGGGACAGCCGACGTTCGCGAGGCGCTCCCGGGCCGGTGGTTGTGGATTCGATGGTGAGGCGAGGTGACAGGTTCCGACCTTCCCGGACATGCAGGGACCGGCCTTCGTCGTCGGGCAGTCCGAAGGCCATAGTGCCGGTGCCGGGCTCGGCGGGAGGAACCCTCAGGAGAGAGGCCTGAGGAGTTCAGGGCTCCAATCCGCGGGCAGTATCCGGCCGGGAGTCGCTTCTGGATTCGTCGCGCATGGGACAGCGTTGCTGGCGAATGGCCCGGAGGATGTCCTCGCTGGGGGTCCACAAGCCGAGCGCTCCCCGTACCGAAAGAGGCGCGGCAAGAGCCAGGACGTCCGCGAGTTCCCAGTGCCAGCTGTCACGGAATCCCCATTCGAGGCAGCAACCTTCGGTGGCACGGTGGCAGCCGACGAGTTGCGCGGTGCCGATGATGGCGCCTCTCTCGTCCGGCCAATCGGGGTTCGCTGGCGGGAGGAGGCCCCTGTAGGTGACCAGACCGGCGTGGATGAGGAGCAGGCCGCGGTACTTGGTGGGTCTGGGGCGGTTCTCGATCCGTTTCGGGCCGTACACGATGGCATCGGCGTATGGCTGGCGCACGGTGAGCGCCCTCGCGGTGGTCATAGGTGCCGCCTTTCGCAGTCGGAGTGTTCGCCGCCGACGCCGTAGTAGCCGTTATGACTCTGTCCTGATCCCCGGGTACTGGCGCCGGCCAGCAACGTCCATCCCCGTCGCCTCGAGGTGCCCGCGCGGATGTGGACAGATCCAGACCTCGCGCCAGGCTGGCGGGATCACCAGGGCCCATCCGCGCGAGGGTGTCCGGATCGCTGATCGCGGCTCCTGCCGCCTCGCGGTAGGCGAAGCCGCGGCGGACGCGGGTCCAGCCGGGGCGGTGCGGATCGCCGGTGACCAGCCGCGGCATGGTGCGCTCCTGAAGGTGAGGGGCCGCCTGTGGGGCGGGCGGACGTAGCGAGCGTCTGACCGGCACGGCGACGGCGAAACAATGTCGCAGCCGTTTCCGCGGGGTGGCCGGGGGCAGACGCGGGCCGAGGGAGACTGCGTTGGAAGGACCTGCACGATGAGTGGCCGCTCCGGATTTACCACGCCCTGTCGGAAGACGACTGCGCCGGTACCGCCGTTGCGCGCGTTGGACACCTCGCTGCGGCTGCCCGGGGTCTACCCCGCGCAGGGGGACACCGCGTTGCTGCTGGAGTGCCTCCTTCGCGAACGACTGCAGGCAGGTGTCGAGGTGCTCGACCTTGGCACCGGTTGCGGTTCGCTGGCCCTGGCCGCTGCGCGGCGCGGGGCACGGGTCGTGGCGGTGGACGTCTCGTGGCACGCGCTCTTCTGCGCCTGGCTCAACGCGCGGCGGCAGGGCTGCCGGGTCCGGCTGCGCCACGGTGATCTGACCGCGCCGGTGGCGGACGAGCGTTTCGACCTGGTGGTGAGCAATCCGCCGTACGTCCCGGCCCGGCGGGCGGCCGCGCCGCGGCACGGGATCGCCCGGGCCTGGGACGCCGGGCCGGACGGGCGGTTGGTGCTGGACCGCTTCTGTGCGCAGGCGCCGCACGTGCTGCGGCCGGGCGGGGTGCTGCTGGTGGTCCAGTCCGCGATCGCCGACGTCGCGGCGACACTGTCCGCGTTGGCCCGCGGCGGCGTGGTCGCGCGGGTGACGGCCCGGCGGCGGCAGCCGTTCGGCCCGGTGATGAAGGCCCGCGCGGGATGGTTCGAACAGTGCGGACTGATCACGCCCGGGCAGCGGGACGAGGACCTGGTGGTGATCCGCGGTGTCCGGGCCGGCTGACAGTGAACCGCGCCGGGCTGGCTGGGAGCCTCGCCGGGTGCGGCTGGTCGACGGCGGGCCGGTGCTGATCGAGGGACCGGTGGAGGTGCTGCTGCCGGACGGATCGACGGTGCGGTGCGACCGCCCCGTGGTCGCGCTGTGCGCCTGCCGGCGCAGCCGCCGGTATCCGTTCTGCGACACCAGCCACCGCCGTCACCGGCCGTGCCTTCGGGCGTCAACGCGCGAGGGCTCGGCCGGTGCGCAGTGAGCTCCGCCCGGCCCGCCAGGAGCCGAGCAGGTGCTCGGTGAACCGGTCCTCGACGATCCCCGTCGCCGCGACGCCGAACGCGATGTCCACGGCGAGTTCCGGTTCCTCGCGCAGCAGGGCGCCGATGACGTCGTGCCGGACCACCTGCTCGTGGACGGCATCGGCCTCCACGTGCTCGCGGTAGAACCGCGTACCGGCCTCCCCCGCGCCGAGCCGCTCGAAGGCCGCCGCGAGCCGCGCCGAGCCCGGTGAGGAGCTGATCTCCACGGCCGCGAACTGCCCGACCAGGGCGCCGCGCAGGGCCCGGTGCAGGCCGAAGAGCGACATCAGGTTGACCACTGCCAGCGCCTGGGCGGGTGCGGCGTCGAGGTAGCGGCCGTAGCTCGGGTCGAGGCCGAAGTCGGCCATCATCTCGGCGAACAGGCGGGCGTGCGCGCGATCCGCCCGGCCGGCGCCGTACTCGTCGAACTCGACGGCCAGGAAGGCTGCTTGGGCCGCGCCGTGCAGGCGCGGGATGGCCCACGCCTGCGGGTCGGCCTCCTTGAGGTGGTAGAGCGAGCGCAGTGCCAGGTACTCGCGGGCCTGCCACCGCTCGCCCTCGGCGAGCAGGAAGTGCGAAGGGCCGCTGCCGTCACGGGGCTCGGTCAGCAGCCGGTCGAGCAGGGCATCGAGGGGTTCGGCCGGCTGGGTGGCGGTGCGCAGGGCGGCGAGCCAGCCGCGTTCCAACTCGCGGCGCAGGCCCAGCAGTTCGATGTCCCACTCCCATTCGGGCGGCACGCCGCGGAAGCCGCGATAGTGCAGCTCGTAGCAGAGCTGGAGCGCGAGCTGGACGTCCTCGCCCCAGGGGTCCACCCTCTCGCGCTGCGGGAGGTCGAGCAGCCGGCCCGCCCCCGGCGGTCCGGAGCGCAGCAGCGCGCACACGGCGGCCGAGTACGGGCCGCGCGGCGTGGGCAGCGCCGGCGCGCCGGACCCGAGCGCGACCTCGGTGGCGGCTGCGCGTGGTGTCGGCATGGTTCAGCTCCTGGGAAGAGCGGTGCCGTGCAGGTCGAGGGTGCAGCACTTGGCGCCGCCGTCAGGCGCTTGCCCGGGGCGCCCATCGGCAAACGCGTGCGCAACCTGCTCCCGGGGCAGGGCCGGGAGCCGGCAACACCGCAGAAGCCAGCTTCGGCGGCGCCTACACGGGTCTGCCCGCCTACGCCGGCGTGGACCGCGGCAACTTCCCGCACGACTACTCCGACATCGTCGGAGCCGTGGAGCAGCTGGCCTATGTCACGAACCCGAGTGGGGCCAGGCCAACGGAAGCAATCAGCAGCGGACGGCGCGGTCGCTGCTGCCTCCTGATCCAGGCCACCTCCGAGGCGGCACGTTTCTACGACATCAACGGCGTGTTCAGGGCCGCGATGATCGGCGCCAGCACCATCACGGGCTGACCGGCTGGCAGCAGGACCTGGAGAACGCCTCACCAACTACGGGTCCGCCGCGCCCGTCACCTCGAGCGGCGGCCCGGGGGCCGGTCCGAGGCCAGCGTCCGCAGCGCCGTAGAGCCACCCGCCAGCCGGGTTCCCAACCTCACGGGCCAGAACAACTAGGCCTCGGTTCAGCGGCCGCCCTCGGGCTTTTGCGGCTCCTTCGGTGCGACTCCGGTGTGTGCCTTCTGTGTGTATCCTCCGGCCGGGCGGCCGGAAGGGCCTTGCGGACCGTAGTCACGCCGGTGCTTGGAAGGCCCTTGTTCCTCGCCTCGGGTGCCCTCGCTGTGCACAGTGTTCCCGGGGACCTCGCGATGCTCCTCCTCGGCGGGTTCGCGGCCCGGGCCGGGCTCCGGAGCGTAGCTGTCGGGGTGGAAGGAGCGGTGGGCGCTGTCGTTCGGTTCCTGGTGCTCGGCGTCGATGTCGCTGGACCAGCCGTGGTGTCGGCCTTGGTGCCGGCTGGCCTGGCCTTCGTCCATGGAGTGATGGGTTGCCGGTTTCTTGGAAGTCATGGCGGGCGGTCCTTCCGTTTCGTGGAGCTGTCATTTCGCGCTTTGCCGCTCCCTCACGCGACAAACACTCCGAGGATCAGTGGTTTTCAACCCCGGCAGACCAAGCCGAATCCTGCTCGCCGTCGTGCAGGACGAGCAGCGCCGCCGGGCAGCAGGGCGTGGTGTGGTCGGGCTCAGCGGCCAATGAGGGCTCCTTTCCGGCCGGGGAGAGGTTCGCCTGTCCCGGGTCGTGGCCTCGTCCAATGGGCCGCGTCGTCGGCAGCGGAGGCCTGGCCCGGTAGCGCTCCCGCGCTCGCGGGCCGGGCCCGCCACTTCAGGCGACGGCGGCCAGGTCCGCGCGGCCGAACAGCAGAGCGTAGCCGCGGGGCAGGTGGGCGAGGAGGCGGTCGGTGAGGTGGTCGTCGGTGAGGGTGGCGAGGGCGGCCAGGACCGAGGAGGCGTCCCAGCGGGCGGCGGTGAGGCTGGTGCCCAGCGTGTGGGCGAGGGCTTCGACGAAGGCGGGGGCGGTGACGGGACGGGGCAGGGGGATCTGAGCGGCGAAGACGGCGCGGGCCCGTTCGGGCAGGGCGGCGGCGAGGTCGCAGCGTTCGTCGCCGGTGAGCTGGGAACCGAGGAGGGCCAAGACGGCGTCGAGGACCCGTTCGGCTTCCTCGTCGCTGGGGTAGCGGCCGCCGGTGCGGATCTGCTGGAGGAGGCGGCGGTAGCAGGTCATGACGAGCGGCCTTCCGGGGTGGGGCCGCGCGGTCGGCGCGGCGACGCGAAGCGGGCAGCGGTGCGGCGGAGCGGGGTCAGGGGCGGTGGCCGGCACCTGGGCGGCCGAAGAGCAGGTCGTAGCCGGGCGGGAGCTGGAACAGGACGCGGTCCATGAGTTCACCGCTGGCGGCGTCGGCGACGGTGGACAGGACGGCGCCGATGTCCCACAGGGCGGTGGTCTCGGTGGCGCCGTCGATCCAGGCGGCAGTGGCGCGTACGAACCGTTCAGGGGTGAGCGGTTCTGCGGCCTGGAGGGGGTTGAGCAGGACCAGGGCCATGGCTTCGGGCAGGCGGGCCGCCAGGTCGGCGCGGACCTGACCCACGAGGTGGGCGCCGAGCAAGGCCAGCACGACGCGGGCGGCGCGTTCGGCGTCCTCAGGTGCGTCGTATTCGCCGCGTTCCCGGACGCGGTCCAGGAACGCCTCCCATCGGAGCGTCACCGTGAATCCTCCCTTCGGCGCAGGACCTGGGCTTACACGGGCTGCTCGCCGGCCGCCCGGCCGGCACGCGCGCCGCGGCCTGTCGAACGGGGGTGAGGGTGTCCCGCGCCGTCCCGCCGGGGGGATGTTCGGGGCGGCACGGGACCGTATCGGGGCCGGGTCAGGCCTGGATCTGCCTGCGGCCCGCGCTGTGACCGACCGCGACCTTCCGGGGCTTGGCCTTCTCCGCGACCGGGATCCTGAGGGTCAGCACGCCCGCGTCGTAATCGGCGGTGATGCCCTCCGGGTCAAGCGTGTCGGAGAGCATGACCTGGCGCGAGAAGACACCCAGCGGGCGCTCGGACAGCTCCCACTTCACGTTCTCGCCTTGGTGTCGCGGACGGCGCTCGGCCTTGACGGTCACCATGTTCCGCTCGACGTCGATGTCGATCGCCTCCGGGTCCACCCCGGGCAGGTCGAAGCAGATCACGTACTCCTCGCCCGCGCGGTACGCGTCCAGCGGCATCGGCGTGGGACGGGACCACGTGCCGCTCGTACCGAGGAACTGCTGGGTCAGTCGGTCCAGCTCGCGGAACGGGTCGGTGCGCAACAGCATCGCGAAACACCTCCAACTGGGATCAAAGGGTGCCAGTGCGCTTCACCTTGACACCGTTCTAACACGTCATCCATCCGATGACAAATCATGCTCGTCATCGGTAGAGTGACAACATGCGTGAGAAGCCCCCGCAGCCCGCCACCAGGCCGAAGACGCCCGTCGAGCCGGCCTCCTTCCTCGCCGCCTTGGCAGCCCTGGCCGCCATCGACGACGCCGTCCGCACCGCCCAGACCCCCGCAGCCGCCCCACCGGCTGCGCAAAGCCCCGAGGAAGCCGACCCCGGGCAAGCCCTGGCCGCCCTGGTCCTGCTGCGTGAACTACGCGCGCAGCTCGCCGGCTGGGAAGCCGGCCTGGTGGAGAACGCCCGCAACGCGGGCGCCACCTGGGCCGACCTCGCCCACCCCATGGGCGTCGCCAGCCGCCAGGCCGCCGAGAACCGCTACCTGCGCCTGCGCCCCGCCGGAACCACCCGCCAAACCGCCGGGACCGGCGCAGAACGCGTCAAGGCCGTTCGTGACCGCCGCGCCGCCGAACGCACCGTGGCCGTCTGGGCCCGCGACAACGCCGCCGAGCTGCGGGTCCTCGCCGCCCAAATCACCACGACCGCACTCGCCCCCGGCGCCCGCCCCGCCCAGGCCGCCCTGATCGCCGCCCTCGGCACCACCGACCCCGCCGACCTCATAGAGCCCCTCGCCGCCGTCCGCCCCCACCTGGGCACCGGCCAGGGCGATCTCGCCACCCGCCTCGACGCCCTCACCCACCACACCACCCAGCTCCGCGATGACAGCGACCGACGCCGCGCCTGACCCCGCCGCCGCCACCGAAAGACGCTGGCAGGACCTCCTGGACCGGATCCACGACCTCGAAGCACAAGTGGCCGCCACTACGAGCACCGTCCACGCCGCCCTCGACACCCACCTCGCCCGGCTCGACGCCCTGCGCCACCACCTCGACCAGCCCACCTGGCCGCTACCCGCCCCCGATCCGGGCAGCCCCCAGACCACGGCGGCCACCTCCACCCATCACCGGGTGGACGCCTTCGCCGATGTGCCAAGCGCGGATGGCGGCGGCCCGGGTATCAACGCCGGCCCGCCGCGCCGGGCGAGGACAGCTGCGGCGAGCGGGGCGCGGCGGTGGCTGCCCTTGCAGACCGTCAATATCCGCCGGTGAGCTGAGGCCATGTCGGTTTGGAGCTTCTCGATCTCGATGGCCAGGCACCCCAGCGCCTCCTTCTCCGGCGGGAAGATCTCTCGGATGACGCGCAGTTGCTCGATGGCGGTCGGGTTGATCGCCTCGGGGACGAACATGTCGTCGAAGCTGTAAGGGCCATGCGCTTAACGTGGGTGAGGGTGGCCTCGTCGCGGCAGGTGAAGCGGTGGCCGAGGGCTACCCGCGCTCGTCCAGATAGGCCGCGCACGCCGTGCACCTGGCGGTCGTGCCCGCCAGCTCCGCCGGGTACCAGGCGGTGCCGGCCTGGGTGGAGCATTGGGCCACGATGCTCATCCCGTGGGTGGGTCGGCCGCACAAGGTGAGAGGCCCCGGCTGATGCGACCTGGGACTCTCCGGCAGGGCGGCGTGAAGGGAGCCGAGGCTCTGGAGCTGCTGCGGGGCGTTGAGCACGATGATGTCCACGCCTCCCACCCTCGCTCGGGGTCCGCGCCAGGGCGAGTCCGGATATGGGGCCGCTGGTCCCGACCCTGGACAGGGCTCGCGATACCAGTCCCACGCCTCGGTCACCGGCTCACCGCCCGGCTCCCGGTGCTCGGCGATCTGGAGAGGTCGACCAGCCACAAGCCCGGGATCTTCTTGCCGAAGACCGGATGGTGCTCGGGCGGGTATACGTCCAGGACCTGCGGCGGCGCCCGTCCTGACAGCGTGACGGCGATGCCCGGTCGGAGTACCAGGGCTTGCCACCGGCGTGGCGGGCGCCACCCCGAAACTCGGAGCACTATGCAGGACCCATGTCCTTCCGGCATCCCGCCGAACGCACCGACAGCGGCCATGGCCACTTCGAGCGCATGGCCGAACGCGCCTCGAACTTCACCAGCTCACCCGTGTTCTTCCTGCTGTGCCTGCTCCTGGTCGCCGCCTTCATCGCCGTCCACGCCGTCGGCCTGTCCCTCAGCCGGCAACTACTGATCGGCGACCTGATGACCGCCGTGACACTGCTGCTCCTCGCACTGCTGAAGAACGCCGAACGGCGCGCCGAACACGCCATCCAGCGCAAGCTCGACGCCATCGCCGCGGCCCTGCTGGAACAGCGCAGCGGACACACCGACAAGGCGGTCGAATCCCTGGAGCAGGCGATCCGACTGGAGGACGAAACCTGAACCGCGCACTGACGCTGCCCCGGGCCGCCTCGCCCAGAGCCCCGGCCGAACCGCTACCTGTCCTCGCGCGGCGTCCCGCCGCTCATTCCCACACGTCAGGCCCGCCGCCCTGCCACTCGACGATCCCAGGGTCATCGATCAGCGCCGCGTCCAGGTCGGCACGCCGCATGAACTCGGTGACATCGGACGCGCTGTGAGCATGGCCCACCGGACTGCCATCCACATCCACGCGCCGGGCCGGCTCACCCGACCCGTCATCGCCGACCGGCCGGACGATCACATGCGCCCTGCGGCGGGCCTGCGCTCCAGCTGACAGACCACTCATACACCCAGCCTCACGCGACTCCACCAGTCCGCAACCAGGTGCGGTGCTCCCGAGGCAGTTGACGCCGGGCGCGCGCCTGCCTCCTGGCCGAGCACGGCGCAGCGGTGGTCGCGAGGTCCGGGAGCTCTGCTGTGTCGCCTGGCCGCTGTTGCCTGCGACGGGAATGCTGGCGGGCGGCGATCGCGCCATGTGCCCGGACGGCGTCCTCGCGGCCACGCGCCGCGCCCGGAGCTTCCCGCGCGGGGCGGACGGCGGGGCTCGCAGTTGCGGTGTCCACACCGTGAACCTGCGAAAGCACGGTAACCGGCTCGCCGAGGCCGTCCGGAAGCTCACTGCACGGGCCAGTTCTTTCTCATGGTGGAACGGCCCTTGACGTTCTTCTTCGCCTCCTCGTACAGCTGGTCCTTGGTCGGCCCCTGGGCCCCGCGGGTACGACCGCAGTCCGCCACGACGCGACGCGGTGAACCCGGTGGCCCGACAGCCTCCGGCCTCACTGCGGCGCGGACGGACTGCCGTACTCCTCCAGCACGTCGAGGACCTCCACCATTCCTAGCGCGAGGCAGTCGCTGCCCGGACCGTCGGCCCGCGCCGTGGTGAATCGGCCGTCCGGCGAGAAGACCGCGTGGACCGTCCAGTCAAGGAGCGACATCCGCAGCGCACCGTCCGGTTCCACCACGACCTGCCATCCGTACTCGCGAGCCGCCGATGCCACGCGGTGGGCGTTGCTGTTCACGGGGTAGGGACCGGTGGTATCGGACATGGTCGATGCTCTCCTTGGCGTCGCCCCGGGCGCTTTTCTCCATGGCTGCTTCTGGTCGACATCATGGCCGGTGCCACCGAGTGAGCACCGGGGACCCGCCGGACGAACCGTGATCCGGCCGTCCGCGTCAACCTCCGCGACTCCGGCGCCGCCGAATCAAACACCTACCGTTCCCGCTCCATGACAGGCTGGCGCCGCCGTCGGCTCGTTCCACGAGCACGAGAGGGACGGCGGCGGCCGTGACCGGTCGTTATCGCGGGCGGGTCGCGGGTAGGCGCTACGAGTCCGCCGGAGAGGACGCCGAACGGGATCCTCGTTCGAAGGCCTGTCACCTCGTCGGCGGTCACAGCGACGAGGGAGAGACCGATGAACGCTCAAGACGCCTTCGCCGGCCGTACGGCCCTGGTGACCGGATCGTCCCGGGGCCTGGGGCTGCTCATCGCTGGTGAGCTGGCCGACCGCGGCTGCCGGGTGATGCTCTGCGCCAGGGACACCGAAGCGCTGGCCGCCGCGGAGCGGTCACTGCGCGGCCGACCCGGCGAGGTCGCCTCCACCGCGGTCGACCTCCTGGACCCGGACACGCCACGGCGGCTGGTGGAGGAGACCCGGCGACGCCTGGGCAGCGAGCCCGACGTACTGGTCAACAACGCCGGGATCATCCAGGTCGGGCCGCTGGCCGCGCTGCAGGAACAGGACTTCCAGCGGGCCGTGGAGACCATGCTGGCGGCACCGCTCCGGCTGGTACTGGCCGTCCTGCCCGGGATGCGGGCCCGCCGCTGCGGGAACATCGTCAACATCACCTCGATCGGCGGACGCGTTCCCGTACCCCATCTGCTGCCGTACGTGGTCGCGAAGTTCGCCGCCACCGGGCTCTCCGAGGGACTGCACACCGAACTCGCCGCGGACGGCATCCGGGTAACCACCGTGCTACCCGGTCTGATGCGCACCGGATCGCACAACGCCGCCGAGTTCGCGGGCCAGGTGGGACGGGAGTACGCGTGGTTCGCCACGTCCGCGTCGCTGCCCCTGCTGTCCGTCGATGCCCGGCGTGCGGCCCGTGCGATCGTCCGCGCCGCCGGGCGCGGCCGGGCGGAGCTGGTGCTGACACCCGCAGCGAAGGCGGCGATCCTCGCGCACGGCCTGGCTCCGGGCGTCTTCGTCCGCACGCTGGGAGCCGTCGCCCGGCTGCTGCCCGCCCCTGGCGGCTCGCCCCGCCACGCCGTGCCCGGCGCCCGCGCGGCATGCCATCACCCGGCCGACGGTGTGGTGGCCAGGCTCACCGTTCTCGGCGAACAGGCGGGACGGCGCTACAACGAGCCACCCGCCCAGTGGAGATGACCGCTCCGCTGAGGCGGAGAAGCGTGGATGATGGTTCAGCTGGCCAGCAGGTCGATGAGGTCGTCGGCGTGCTCCTCCTCTTCCTCGAGGATGGATTCGATCAGCCGGCGGGTGGTCGGGTCGTGGTCGCCGAGCCAGCGGACGATCTCCTGGTAGGTGGAGATGACGATCCGCAAAAGCACCGGTGCCACACGCGCCCAGAAACTGGTCGAGCTGATCACCGACTGGCCCCGCGTCCTGACCCGCCCCCGGCACCCCCCCACCCCGACCGCCACCAGCCGTCGGCAAGCGCCGGACCGGCGAACAGCCCAACCGTGCAAGGCCCTGACCTGATGGTGCGCCGCCGCCCCCACGATCCCCGTCGACCATCGCCTTGCACGAATACAGCCGGTCGGCCGCGGAAGCAATTCCTCGTGGTGTGCGGCCGCCCCTAGTCTTGCCAGAGCCCTGAAAGTGCACAGCCCGGTACGGGCGAACGTGCAGAGCATGCCGTACTCGCCCCGTACCTCGCAGCTGTCCGAGGGCTCGTCAGACGTGTCGGGCACATGAAGTGTCAGGGCGCCGGCCGAGCCGCAGTAGGCCGGGCACCACGGCCAGACTGAGGACGAGCAGAAAGAGCCAGGGCCAGGCGGCACCACGGTCGAGCAGCAGGGTGAGCAGGCCGGGGGCAACGGCCTGGCCGACGTTCCAAGAGAGTTGGTAGACGGCCAGGTATCGGCCGCGCTGAGCCGGGTCGGCGAGCGAGACGCTCAGATCCTCCCGACAGGGGGTCGCGACGGTCTCGGCGAGGTTGTACACGAGCATCGCGGCGTACAGGCCTGGCAGGACGGCCCAGCCGGGGGCAGCTGCGAGCAGCGCGAAGAGACCGAAGGCGAACGCATTGAGCAGTGCTCCGGCGGCGACCACCCGGGTGGGACGCCTGCCCTCCAGACGGCGGGCGACGATGCTCTGGGTGAGTACGACCTGCACGCCGTTGAGGACGAGGAGAGCGCCGGCCACCGAGGCGTTGCGGTGCAGGCCGACGGTGAGGTAGGCGGCCAGCAGCATGCTGAGGATCATCGACGCGAAGACGAAGCTGAGGTTGACCGCCACCAGCAGCAGGTATCGCCGGTCCCGCAGCACCTCCCAGTAGCCGCCCGGCTCGGCCGTCCTGGCCTCCCGCGCGGGTGCAGCGGCGGGCCGCCACGTGGCCAGCAGGATGGATGCGAGCAGGTAGCTGGCCGCGTTGAGCACCACCAGCAGCCGCAGCACTCCGGTACCGCCGCCGGTCATCAGGACGGCGCCCAGGGCCCCGCCGAGGCCCATGCCGGTGTTGCGCAGCGTCTGCACCAGAGCGAACCATCGTGTGCGCTCGCCCTTGGGGGAGGCGAGGAGCACCAGGCCGGTGCTGGCGGTCCAGTAGCCGACGTGGCCGATCTGGGCGAGCAGGCAGACCAGGACGATCTGCCATGCCTGGTGGGTGAGCAGGAACCCGCAGTAGGCGAGTGCGGAGAGCGCGTTGGCGCCGACCGCCACGACGCGGGCGCCGTGGCGGTCGATCAGTGGGCCGACCGCGAGGGCGGTGGGCAGGGCGAGCAGCCGGGCGGTGGAGACGGCGGCGCCGACCGCGGCGAGAGGGAGGTTGGTGGTGTGGGTGAAGTAGACGAGGACGAAGGCGAGGATCAACCCGGTGCCGAGGCTGTCGACGAGGTGGGCGCCGATCAGACGGGCGCGGCCGGCGGTGTCGGGCAGGCCGAGGCGGTCGCGCAATGGCAGGGGTGTGGCGGTGGTCATGCACCGAGGCTTCCTGGAATGATCACTGCCGCCCAGATATTCCATCCTGATCGAATCCTCACGGAGGGCCCGTGCTCACCTGGGAGTTCTCCGCACAAGACCTCGCCCGGACGCGTTTCGCCCGCTCGCCGCTGTGCGAGGTGACGACGAGCGTTGAGGTACTCAAGGACCCGGGCCGGCACGCGGTCCATCTGCCGTGGGTGCGGCAGGCCAGAGCGCGGCTGGCGGGGGTGGGCTGGGAACTGCTGTCCCAGCTGGTGCGGCTGCCGACGGTGTACGTGCCGGACTTCCTGACTCCGGTGCCGACGGCGTCCAGCCCGACGATCGAGCAGGCGCTGGCCGACCTGGCCGCCACCGATCCCGCGACGGTGCGCCGCGACCTCGCCCGGATCGGGGGTGAACTGTCCCCGTCGGTAGCGGAGTTGGCGCGTGATCCGGAGCGCGGTCTGGCCCGGCTGGTGGCGGAGATCCGGGCGTACTGGGATGCCGCGGTCGCCCCGCACTGGGACCGGATCGAGCGGCTCGCCGAGGGTGAGATCCTGCGCCGGGCCCGGCAGATGGCCGCGGGTGGTCCGGCGGCGCTGTTCGCCGACCTGCACCCGCAGGTGGTATGGGAACGGGACACCTTGCGGATCGGCTACCGGGTGGTCGACGCCCACCGGCGGCTGGACGGGGAGCGGGGCCTGGTCCTGGTACCGACGGTGTTCGCCTGGCCCGGCGTGTTCTCCCAGCAGAACCCGCCGTGGCAGCCGGGCCTGGTGTACCCGCCGCGCGGGGTGGCAACACTGTGGGAGACGGCGGGCAACGCGGTGCCGGAAGGGCTGGCCCGGGTGATCGGCCGTACCCGCGCCTGGCTGCTGGCCGAGCTGGACGCCCCCGCCTCGACCGGCGAACTCGCCGAGCGCACGGGCCTGTCCGCCCCGAACGTCTCCCACCACCTGACCGCCCTGCGCGGCGCCGGCTTACTCGCGCGCCACCGCACCGGCCGCACGGTCCTGTACCTGCGCACCGACGCGGCCGAACTCCTCCTCCGGGCCGTCCAGGCCGATAGTTGATCCCAGGTCTCACGCGTCACGTCCAGGTCTCACGCGTCCAGAATGCCCCCGCCGCCGCTCCTCCCGCGGCGACCACGCCGAACGACTGAATCCACCATCGACCCCGGCCCCGGCTCCGCTCCGTGGCGGCCACGCGCCGCGCCCGGAGCTTCCCGCGCGGAGCGGACGGGGTTCGAAGCTGGCGGTGGCGCGGGCCGGGACGTCCTTGGCCACCTAGCACCCGTCAGCCCGCGGGCAGCCGCGGGATTGGTACGCGTTCTGTGTGTCCGGGCCCGATCGGCCCTCTGGCACAGGCGTGCGCCATGGACATGCGGCACCGTGGGAAGGGCGGCCGGATGCCGCGACGGCGGCAGGGACACCGTTTCGGCCCCGATGCGTGGACCCTGCCGCCAACCCGGGGCGGCATGATCTCCGGCAGCGGTCGGGAGTGCTGGTGGAGGACTTCGACGCGGTGGCAGAGCGCCTCTACGGGGTGACACCGGACCGGTTCACCGCGGCTCGCAACGCGGCCGCCGAGCAGGCCCGGCACAGGGGCGAGCGCGCACTCGCCGATCGCATCCACCGCCTGCGCCGCCCCACTCAGAGCGCCTGGCTGGCCAACCTCCTCACCCGCACCGACCCCGCCGGCGTACAGCGCCTGCTGGACCTCGGACACGCTCTGCGCGAGGCCCAGGAACGGCTGGAGGGCAAGCGAATGCGCGAACTCACCGCGCAGCGCCACCGCCTGGCCGCCCAGCTCGTCGATGCCGCCCGCACAGCGGCGACCGCACGCGGCCACAGCACGGGCCAGAGCGCGCTCGCCGAGCTGGAACAGACCCTGCTGGCCGCGACCGGCAGCCAGGCGGCCGCCGACGCTCTCGCCGCCGGCCGCCTGACCGAGGTCCTGCCGCCGGCGACGACCACGGACACCCTCGCCACCCTCGCACTCCCCAACCGCCCGGCAGCCCCGACACCCGCCCACCGTGCGCACCCGCCGTCCCAGCACAGCGACGGCCGCCCACGACCAGCCCCAGCCACCCACGCATCGCCCGCCCACGACCGGACGGATCTTGCCGACCGGGCGTGGGTCGAGCGCCTCAACGAGGCCAGCGACGCTGCCGGCCGGGCGGAGCGCGACCTGGACCTCGCACGGCAGACGGTGCAACGCCTCGACCGCGAACTCGAGCGCCTGGCCACCGCCCAAGCGAAAGCCGCCCGGCGGGCGGAGCACGCCGCCCAAACGCTGCGCCAGGCACAGGCCGAGGCCCAGCAGGCCGCGCAAGAGCAGAAAGAAGTGGAGCGGGCGCATGTGAGGAAGCAGGCCGAGCGGGAAGACGCGTGGCGCACGCTGCGGGAAGCCGAACAGGCCGCCGAGGCGGCGCGGCGGCGGGCGGATGAGCTGGCGGTGGAAGCCGCGCGGGCGAAAGGAGGTCGGTGATGGCCAGGCCCATCTGGACGGGTGTTCTCAGCTTCGGGCTGGTGACCCTGCCGACGGCGTTGTACTCGGCGACCGAGTCCCACACCGTGGGCTTCCACCAGATCCAGCGCGGGACAGCGGACCGGGTACGCAACAAGCGGGTCAACGAGCGAACCGGGGAAGAGGTGCCCTACAGCGAGATCGTGAAGGGGTATGAGCTGGTCGAGGGCGAGTACGTGATCATGGAGCCCGAGGAACTGGAGCAGCTCTCCCCCGGCCGGTCCAAGACCATCGACATCCGCGGGTTCGTCGACCTCGAGCAGGTCGATCCGATTTTCTTCAACACCACCTACTACCTCGGCCCCAAGGGCAAGGAGTACGCCAAGATCTACGCCCTGCTGGTCAAGGCGCTGGAGCGGTCGAACAAGGCCGGGATCTCCCTGTTCTCGATGCGCGGCAAGGAGTACCTGACCGCGGTCCGGGCCGAGAAAGGGATGCTGGTCGCCCACACCATGCACTTCGCCGACGAGGTCCGCGACCCGCACCGGGAGGTCGACGACCTGCCCGCCGCGGGCACCGAAGTGGGCGAGAGGGAACTCGCCGCGGCCCGGCAACTGATCGACATGCTCGCCGTCGACTGGAACCCGGACGAATACCACGACACCTTCTCCGAGCAGGTCCGCGAACTCATCGAGGCCAAGGCCGCCGGCAAGGAGATCGCCATCTCCCAAGGCCCCCAGGAGACGCCCACCAACGTCGTCGACCTCATGGAAGTCCTCGACCGCAGCCTGGCCACCGCCAAGGACCGCGCCGCAGCCGGCCGGGAACCAGAAGAAGCCAAGCCCACACGCGGCCGCGCCCGCAAGACCGCACCCCGCCCCAGCCGCACCCCGAAAGCCGTCGGCGGGAAGAAAACCGCCTCCACCACCGCGAAGCGGGCGCAGCCCGCCGCCGGGGCGAGGAAGCGCACCGGCACCCGCTCGAAAGCCGAGGACCTGGCAGCGCTCACGAAGGCCGAGCTCTACAAGCGGGCCAGCGACCTCGACATCCCCCAGCGCTCCACCATGACCCGCGACCAGCTCCAGCACGCCCTCGAACACGCCAAGCACCGAGAACACCGTCTCCGCACCGCGTCCTGAGACCGGCCCTCGGCTCAGCGCCTGACTCGCCAGAACGAGGCGAAGGAATGAACAGCGACCTCGAAGAATCGGACGGGCAGCGGTTCCGGCTGCCCGTGTACCGGCTGGATGGCGAACTGGTCATCCCGGCCATCGCCGTCACCGACATGCTGCGCGGGATCGCCGAGCTATGGGAAACGTGGCGTCGCAGCGACCAGCACCGCATGGACGATGAGACTACCGCCGTGCTCTGCACGGCACTTGAAAGATTCGCTGACCAACTCGATACCGAGTGCATCGCTGTTGCCGACCCCAGACCGACCCGGTGAACCGCCCGACCGTCGGAACCGCGAATGTCGCCGAAACGGCGCAGCGCCGGACGCCCGTGCGACTACATCGGCCTCACCTACGAGCGGCAAACACCACGCCGCTCATAGTCGCCGCAATGAAGAATCTTGTGATCGAGCCCGTGGCGTCGGTGTGTTCTGACCGAGCCCCTTCCCGATATGGCGCGGCAAACGGGCGCGGCGGCCGTGCGGCACCGTCCGGCGGGCCGTAGCGTCGGGCGGGTGGACATGCCGGTCCGGGGTTGTGAGTGAGGGAGGCTTTGATGCCGGCCGCAGCACTGTTCGATGTCGACGGCACGTTGCTCGACACCAGTTACTGGCACACGGTCGCCTGGACGGAGGCGCTCGCCCAGTTCGGCCACACCCCGGCGATGGCCCGCATCCACGGGGCGATCGGCATGGCCGGCGACCAGCTCCTGGACCACGTGCTGGGTGAAGACCGTGACCACGCAGATGATGAGGCGATCAGTGCGGCGCATCAGGCGCTGTTCGCCCGGTTCTGGCCCCGCCTGCGTGCCTTCGACGGTGCTGGTGGACTCCTGCGGGAGCTGAAGCGGCGTGGCTGGACGATCACGCTCGCTTCCTCCGCCTCCGGACGAGATCTGGCCGCCATGCGCGCCGTTTTGGATGCCGATGACGCGATCGACCACGCCACCAGCGCCGACGATGTGGAGGCCAGCAAGCCCGCCCCTGACCTCGTCCATGCCGCCCTCGCCAAGTCCGGGGCCGGGCCGGGCGAGGCGCTGTTCATCGGCGACACCCCCTGGGACGTGCAGGCCGCCGCCCGGGCCGAGGTGCCGTGCGTGGCGGTGCTGAGCGGCGGCTTCGGCGAACGGGCTCTGCTCGCGGCCGGCGCCCTGGAAGTCCACGTCGGCGTCGGTGAACTCCTCGCCCGCCTCGACGACAGCGCCCTCGCGGACCCCGCCCGCCACACAACCGGAGCCAGCTGACCGCGGCACCGTCAGCTCGAACACACGGGGGCGACTCGGCGATCATGGGACCGGCCCTGGGTGGCGGTCCCGTGGTCGCCGCCCGGGCCGGTCCCGCGAGCGGCCCGCGCCGGTCAGTGCTGCAGGGCGGGCAGCACCAGCTCCCGGTAGGCGTCGAAGAAGACCTCCTGGTCGGGGCCGATCTGCCCGACGTACACCTCGTCGAATCCGGCCCGCGCGTACGCGCGCACGGTCTCCACGTGCTCCTCCGCGGCGTCGCCGCAGGTGACGGTGTCGGCGACCATCTCGCGGGTGACGAGCTCGGTGGCCTGCTCGAAATGCGCCGGGGTGGGCAGGATCTGGGCGAGTTCGCCGGGCAGCAGCTCGGTCGGCCACAGCCGGTGCACGATGTCGACGGCCTTGTCCCGGTTGCTGCTCCAGCACACCTTCACCCCGCCCACCACCTTCTTGCCCGCGCCGCCACCGTCGCGGAAGGCACCCACCAGGTCGGCGTCGGGAGTCATGGTGACGAAGCCGTCACCGATCCGTCCGGCCAGCTCGGCGGCCTTCGGCCCGAAGGCGGACACCAGGATCGGCAGCGGGTGATCAGGGGCGGTGTAGAGGCGGGCGTTGTCGACCGTGTAGTGCCGGCCTCGATGGCTGACCTGCTCGCCGGTGAACAGCTCGCGCATCACCTCGACGGCCTCCTCCAGCATCTCGGCCCGCATCTCGAACGACGGCCACGCCCCGCCGTGGATGTGCTCGTTCAACGCCTCCCCCGTCCCGACACCGAGGGCGAAGCGCCCGCCGAGCAGCACGCTGGAGGTGGCGGCGGCCTGCGCGGTGACCGCCGGGTGCAACCGCACCGTCGGACACGTCACCAGCGTGGTGACCGGCAGGTCCACGGCCTGCGACAGCGCACCGATCACCGACCACACGAACGCACTGTTGCCCTGCGCGTCGTTCCACGGATGAAAGTGATCGGAGATCGCCAGCCTCGTGAATCCCGCCTGCTGCGCCCGCCAGGCCTGGTCGATCAGCTCCCCGGGGGTGAACTCCTCACACGACAGGAAGTAGCCGTACTCGGTCATCGGTTTCTGCTCCTCTCCCAAAGCCCAGCCCCCTTCCACTGCGGCTACCCCGGCCGCACCCGGGCACCACGCCTCATCCCGCAGGTCGCCGACAACGGGCAGGACACGTCGGCCTGGCTCCTCGATCAAAGCGGTGGTGGCTCCGGGCGACCCTGCCCGCCAGGCATCCCAAGCCGCGGTAGCAATCCTCGCCGTGGTCCGGCCAGGTCCGCATCCGCTCACCCTGCCCGGGTGCGGTTGCGTCTCTTCCGGCAGAGCGACGCGAACGTCCTCGACTGCTTGGCCGCCGCACGGCCGGGGCTGGCCCATAGCCAGCCAGCCTCGGCAAGGGCGGTCAGTCCAGGGTCGGGCGTAGCCCCATCGCGCGGCGACGCCCGTAGGGTGCCCCTGACTGACTGTCGTGTCCCTCGATCGGGTATGGGTTTGCGACCCGGTCGTCTCGCCGCGCCGTTACGGCAGCCCGGCGCCTTCCACGCTCAGCAGTTGCACGAGCTCGGCCCGGTCCAGGCTGCAACGGCCGATGGCATGACCCGCGTCGCGCCGCGCCCGGCCTGGGGCCAGAACCGGATGGCTGCGTCCCGACCCCAGGTGGCACTCACCGCAGCCCGGAGGCGGTCAGGACTTCCCGCGGCCGGTGACGAAATCGCGGGCCCGGTCCACCAGACCCGCTCCAGGGGCGAGGATCTTGCTGGCCGTCGGGGTGTCGGGGGCGGCGGGGTGCGGGCGGGTCGGCGCCATGGCCTTGGCCCGCCGGATCTTGTCGCCGAGATCGTCGAGCACCTCGGGGGTACAGGCCTGGCGCAGCATCGGGAAGAGGTTGTTCTCTTCGTCCTGGACGTGGGCGGTGACCTCGTCCATGAGCTGCTGCAGCATCATGCTCATGTGCGCGTCGTCGGTGTTCATTTTCTCTAGCTGCTTGAGGATCTTCTCGACGCGGGCGTGGTCGGCGAGTTCCTTGTCCGCGAGCCGGTCGCCGCCCTGGAGGTGCTCGCGCACCGCCGGGTACAGGTACTGCTCCTCGGCGACCGAGTGCCGCACGAGCTCGATGGTGACCTCGTCGACGAGGTCACGCAGCTCCT
>NZ_JBSFJU010000081.1:0-28149 GCF_053598215.1 Kitasatospora sp. NPDC001175
GCACGACGGCGCAGCTCAGGCGGGTAGGAAGTGGGACGTGCCATGACTCGAATCCTTACACGAAATCGAGTCCCCACCGAACCCGGGGCGGTTCAGGGTC
The DNA here is from genome assembly GCF_053598215.1 of Kitasatospora sp. NPDC001175. Lineage (NCBI taxonomy): Bacteria > Bacillati > Actinomycetota > Actinomycetes > Kitasatosporales > Streptomycetaceae > Kitasatospora > Kitasatospora sp. NPDC001175. Next base: position 101 of record NZ_JBSFJU010000081.1, read on the forward strand.
CTGCCCGCTCGGTGGCGCCGGGCGTCCGACCGACATGCTGGGCCCAGGAGGCGCGGCGGCTGCGCAACTCTCCCACGCCCGCGCCCGGTTCGTCAGGGATTCACCCACGCACGGCGGGTGCTTGGCTAATACAGGGACTCAGCGTCGACCTCGCTCATCAACCGAACCGCCCTCGACCGACAGCATGCCATGCCGTCCGACGGAGCCGAGCCAGCGGTCGAACCATGTGCGAGTACGGCGGAGCAGGTCGAGTCGGTGGGCACGTTCGGTGATCATGTGCCCCTCCACCGGATCTCGCGCACTTCGGGCCGGGTGTTGCTTACCCGGGTCAGGGGGCCGCCGGGTGGCTCGGCGTGGACGTTCTTCGGTTGGCTGGCGGTGCCCGCGAGCATGGCGACCGTCTCGCCGGTCCGGCTCGCGGTGAGCGCGTGGGCGATGCCTTGCCAGGTGGCCACCCGTTGGAACGTCGTGTCCTCTGGATCCAGTCGGTACAGGGCGGTGTCCAGGCCGTCGGCGAACAGTGCCAGCGGCGTGCCCTCGGCGACCTGCACGAGTTCTGTCGGGCACACGGCCATCCCCGCGGTCAGGTTGCGGTGCTGTTGCGCCGGCCCGGCATCCGGCACGGTGATGTCGAAGACTGCCGTCCCTTACCTCGCCGCAGCCGTACGGCTGGTGGACACCGGGGACGCGCTGCTCGCGCCGTCGATCACGCGTCGCCTGGTCGAGCGGTTCGCGGGCGGCACCCCGCGGCGGTCCGCCGCCGTCGACACCCCGGCGCTCCACGGCGACCTGGCCCCGCTGACGCCGCGTGAGGTGGAGGTCTCACGCTGCTCGGGCGCGGGCTGTCCAACACCGAGCTGGCGGGTGAGCTGACGCTGAGCGAGTCGACGGTGAAGACCCATGTGGCGCGGATCTTCGCCAAGTTGAACCTCCTTGACCGGGCGCAGGCGGTGGTCCTGGCGTACGAGACCGGGCTCGTCGCGCCGGGAGGAGGGTGAACGGGCACACCGTCCGCGCGCTCACCGCCGGAGCCCGCGGGCGGGGCTCTCATCTCCCTTGATTCGCACGAAAATCAGCCATCTCACTCGTTCGAGCGAACTCGCCGGTGGACGACGCCTTCTACCGCCCCATGGGGAGCATCGGCATGTCCGTGCCCGGAGGTGAGCATCCCCGCGGCAGCGCTACCTACGGTCTTTGGATAGACCCGTGAATTGGGCAACAGATTCCGGTTGTACTGGGCTTCTGCTTCGGTGGCGGCCCTGGCCGGCCTTGATGATGTCGGCCAGGGCGTCGTTGGTCAGTAGCTCTTCGGCCAGGAGCCGGAGCACGGGGGCCATTGCCACCTGGGGTCCGGAATCGGCGCCCCGGGAGACATCGAGCAACTGCACCGCCGCATCACGGCCCTGGAGCAGCAGGTGGTAGATCTCACCGCCCAGCTCGACGAGCGCGACCAAGAGCTCGGAGCCGCGCGGGCAGCCAACCGCGAGCTGATGACCAGGTTGAACACCCGGTCCCAGCCAGCCGACTTGGTGCACCAGCTCGGGCGCTGACGACGACAGGCGTCCCTACGCGACCTGGCACCGTCGACACTCGGGTTCGTCCGTCCCTCCGGCCAGCCAGTCGTCCGATCATCCGGCTATCCGTCGGCCAGGGCCGCAGCGGACCCCGCCCGCCACCCGTCCGCGTCAGCCCGGGGATGTAAACCCTAGGGCCAATACGAGGTGACGGAGGATCAATCGGTGGACTGATGCTGCCCACCCGCCCCGCGTGACAGCGTTCCGCGCATGGACACCACGCCGATGGACACCACGCCGGTCGCACGCCGTACCGGACCGACCCGCCGCCGCATGCTGGGCGCCGCCCTCGCCCTGGGCGCCGTCGCGCCGCTGGGCCTCGCCCGCACCGCCTCGGCCGCTCCCGCTCCCGCATCCTCCGGCACCGTCCCCTCCGGCACCGGCTCCCCCGCACGGCTCACCCTGCCCGCTCCCACCGGCCCCTTCCCGGTGGGCATGGTGCCGCTGCACCTGCGCGACGAGTCCCGGCTCGACCCGAATGCCAGGCCCGGAAAGTTCCGCGAGCTGATGGCCACCGTCTGGTACCCGGCCCGGTCCGCGGACGCCGACGCGTACCCGCTCGCCGCCTGGATGACCGAGGGCGCCCTGAAGGCCTTCCTCGACGACGTCGGCTTCCCGCTCCCTCTCGCGCTCGCCCCGCTCACCGCCGGCCACGAGGGCGCGCCCGTCCACCGGACCGGCCGGCCGCTGCCCGTCGTCCTCTACTCGCACGGCGCGGGTAGCCACCGCGCCGACCACACCATCGTGGTCCAGGAGTTGGCCAGCCACGGCTTCGCCGTCGTCACCGTCGACCACACCCACGACGGCATCACCGAGTTCCCGGACGGGACCGTCGTCACCCGGGACGGCGTCGCCCCGGGGCTGTATCCAAGGGACTACGCCGCCGACCTGCTCTTCCTGCTCGAACGCGTTGTCGACCTCGCCAACGGACGCAACCCCGACGTCGACGGCCGCGCCCTGCCGGCCGGCCTGCTCGGCGGCCTGGACGCGCGGAACATCGGCGTCTCCGGCTGGTCCAAGGGCGGCACCGCCGCCGCCCTCGCCATGGTCGCCGACCAGCGCATCCGCGCCGGCCTCACCCTGGACGGCCGGATGGAGTCGAACCCCGCCATCACCACCGACATCGACCGGCCGTTCATGATGATGACCGCCGCCTACACCCGGGCCGCCAGCCCGTACGTCGAGACCTTCTGGGGCCACCTGCGCGGCTGGCGCTTCGACGTCCAGGCCACCGGCGCCGTGCACTCCTCGTACGGCGACAACATGACGCTGATCCCCCAGGCGGGCAGGCTGCTCGGCATGACCGAGCAGCAGATCCAGTCCCAGGTCGGCACCATCGACCCCGACCGCTGCGTCCTCATCCAGCAGGCCTACCCGCGTGCCTTCTTCGACCTCCACCTGCGCAACCGGCACTGTGGCAACCTGCTCGACGGACCGTCGAAGGCCTTCCCGGAGGTCGTGTACCACCCGTAGACCCGGTACGGCGGCGGGCGGCCGCCACGGGGGTACGGCCGCCCACTGCCCGCTAACTTGATCTTTAACCTCCGACGTCGAACAGCCTGCCGAGTGTGATCACTCGTTTCGGTAACTGCCGTACGTGGAGGCGGCCTTCGTCTGATCCTGTGCTCCGACCAAGGAACGCACACAACCATGACGAAGGCCGTGGGGATGAGTCTGCTGCATGATCGCGTTGAGCATGGCGGGTTCGCTGAACTGTCACGCTTCCGGGGTGAGTTCTACTCCTGCCTGACCAAGCGTGGGGATGCGCTGTTCGAGTTGGCTGATGCGGTGCTGTGCGCCGACGGGCCGGTTAGGTCACTGGTGGAACTCTCACTGGTGGGCGAGGGGGTGGGGTGGTGGTGGGTCGGTGTTCGGTTTCGTCCGGGGTGCTGTCCTGGTGACCGGCGCTGCCTGCCGCGCTTCCGGGTGGCGCCCTTGGGCGTCGTCCGGGTCGGGTTGCCGGGGGCCGCCATCCGGGCCTGCGCCGCCGTCTCGGCCCTGCTGCGCCTGGCTCCGTCTCGGCCGGGCCTGCTGCGGCGCCGTGCGGCCGGGCTGCGCCCTTGCCCGCTTTGCTGCGCCCCGGTCGGCCCGGTGGCTGGGGCTGTTGCTGGGTGGCCGTCAGACCGTTCTGGAGGTTGTCCAGGCGCGTTCCGTCCTGCCCCTTGGGATGGGTGGTGTCCGGGCTTTCCCGTTGTCCTGCGAGCTGTCCTGGCGCGCTGGGAGGCTGTTGGGGTGAAGAGTGTGCGTGGTGCTGGCCCGGACCGTGCCTGTTTGCTCCCGGGCCGCCCGGGTTGGATCCGGGATGTCGTCTATCTCGACGACCAGGTGCTGGATCACCTCGCCTCGGTCGCCGCGGCGAACGTCTGGCGGGACGACGACCGCTACCTGCTGCCGGTGGACACCTACCAGATCGCGGCCATGGCCATCACGGCCCTGGCCGGGGCGGTTCCCGAGAACGGCCGCGCCGGCCAGGTGGTGCTGCACACGTTGCCGGCCTGGAAGCTGGAGGTGATGCGCGGCATGGTCTTTGCAGCGGCGATGTGTCACCTGTTTTCAATGGTGGGGTTCGTGTTAGCGCTGGTCAGGACGGTGGTTCCGCTGAAGAGTGGTGGCGTGTTGGTGGTGAAGCGCGGCGTCGTTGTCCGGTGAAGTTTGCTGTCGCCCGCTATCACAGTGGATCAAGACTGGTGAGGCCTGATGGCCGCGTGCTCGGATGGCTCAGGCGCGCTTCAGCCCTCGTCCAGCAGCCAGCCGGCCATTGGCGCCGCACCCGCGGTCGTACCGCCGCTCTTCTGCAGCTGGGCGACGTCCGAGGCCGACAGCGCCTGGTTCCACACCAGGACGTCGGAGATCGCGCCGTCCCAGTTGTCGACCCACGCCCCGTGGTACTTCGCCCGGCCGAGCTGCATCCGGCTTGCGGAGTTCCAGATTCCGTCGACCTTGGTTGTGTCCTGCGGCTCGCCGTTGACGTACAGCGTGATGGACTTAGCCGAGGCGTCGTACACGCCGGTCAGCAGCACCCACTTGCCGGTCCAGGACGGCTGCTTGGAGAACGCCTGGCGGGCGTTCTTGTCCTCACCGCCCGGCAGGGTCTGCACCTTGAAGACCCACTGGTTGTGGATGCCCCAGTCGTCGCGGCCCAGATAGAAGGTGTAGTAGTCGCCGCTGCCCTGGCTGAGGACGCACCTGCCGACCTTCGGGGCGTTGTTGTCGACCAGCGCGGAGACGGTGAAGCTCTTGCTGGTGTCGACGACGGGCCCGTTGCTCTCGCCGTGGTCGGTGTCCTTGCCGGTCATCAGCACGGCCGGGCCGTTGTGGCCGTCCGCCTGGCCCGGCTTCACCGTCTTGCTCAGCACGATCGCGTTGCTGCCGTACTTGTCCACCAGCTGTGCCAGGGTCGGCGTCGGAGACGGCGCCGCAGAGCCGCTCGCCGAGGCCGAGGCCGAGGCGGACGGCGTGGCCGGGCCGACGGCGTCCACCCGCTTCGGGTGCGCGGGGCCCGACAGGGCGATGGCGGCGGTCACGATGCCGGCCACCACCACCACGGCCGCCGCACCGCCGCCGATCTGGAGCATCCGGCGCTTCTTCAGCTCCGCCTCGTGCTGCCGGGCCAGCGTCTCCCAGTCCGGCCTGTTCTGCGGCCACTGCTGCCCGCTCACCGGGGGCAGCTGCTCCGGCCTGCCCCAGCCACTGCCACCGTTACCGCCAGGTATGCCCCCGCCAATGCTCATGGGCCGACATGCTAGGCCATGGCCGTCGGAAACCTGCGAACCGGCCTGCCCCAGAAAGCAGACGGGAACGCGCTGTTGGCGGCGGATCAGCGCCGTGGACGAGCCGTGGATCAGCCCTGGACAGGCTCCGGCCCGGTCTCGGCGACCGGCGTCGCCTTCCCCGAGTCGAGCAGCAGCTGGGCGACTGTGAGGTCGTGATCTGGCGGTGTGTTCCGATGAGGCTCTGAAACAGCGACGCCGTGAACTGATCGGAAGTCTGGACGATTTGCCGCTCGAGCCTCTGATCTACAGTGATGTAGGTGCTGTTCGGAGACGTGTCGGCTTCCTCATGTCGTACTCCGGTGTCACCCCCTACCTGAACCCCGCACATCCCGCAGACCCACGCTGACCATCCGAGTAACGCATCGCGACCCCCGCCAAGCCATGCAGCCCCCTAACAGGCCACTTTGAGGGCCTCCAGCTGTCCGCGCTGCTCCTCGCTGAGCTTGTCCCGGCGGGCCTTTCGGTTGTTCAACCAGGTGCCCAGTGACAGCCCCTCCTCGGTCTTGCGCGCGCGGGACCTTCGCGTGCCCCTCCCGCTCGACGAACGCCGCGAGCGCGGCCAGGTGCTGCTGGAACCGGTCCGCCCGCGACACCTTCGGCTTGGCCGCGGCCGCCGCCCGCGCGGCCGCCAGCTCCTGGTCCTCGGCGATGTCGAGCGCCGTCAGCAGATCCCGCTGCTCCTGGTCGAGCTCCGCCCAGCCGGCCCGCTGGGATCGCACCCACCGGCCGAGCTGCTCGCCCTCGAACGCGGTCTCCAGCGGGAGCTGCGCCCAGTCGACGAGGCCGTCCGAGTCCAGCCACCACTGCCGCGCAACGCTGTAGGTCCGCTGCCAGACGATCGGCCACGAGGGCGCCCACCACGGGTCGATGACGATGTTGCCGTCCGCCTGGATGGCCAGGTGGGCCCCGGGGTGGTTGTACGTGCCGGACGCCCACAGCGCAGGGCCGCCGGGGCCGCCGCCGGCGGGGTAGACGACCAGGTTGCCGTCGGACTGGAACCACACGGTGGCACCGAAGTGGCCGTAGGTGCCGGACGACCAGAGCGGGGTGTTGTTGTTGTACTGGACGAGGTTGCCGTCCCACTGCATGACGAACTCGTGGGAGCCGACGCAGTAGCCGCTGGCGATGCCCAGGTCGTGCCCGGAATAAATGTTGATGCCGGAGCTCGACGTTTCATAGCAGCTGTACGGGACACCACGCGGAGCAACGACAGCATTGGCGGCGGTGGGGGCAATGAACACGGACGCGGTTGCAGCAGAGATTCCGGCTATGAACTTTGCGGCCCGGCTCACGTGCTTGGACATGTGAATCCCTTTCCGTTTCATATGGGGCTGGCGTTCTGTGAATTGGAACTCATGAGGCTGGCCGTCGGCGCCTCGGTCGGCCCATCGGTGAATCCCTGCTGCTCGTCCATGCCAGACTTCGAGTCCCGACGCCCGATTTCCTGGAAGCAGCTCAGGAGCAGGGCACGCCGGTGTTGACCCAGTTGTCGTAAATGGTCGTGCAGTTCCCGTTGACGGTCACGTTCTGCACCCACCAGGTGGTGCTGATGATCTGCGTGAGGTTTACACCGCTGGTTCGGCGTGGCCTTGTACCGGTTGGTGAATGAGTCCGTGCAGGTCGGATCCCTCTATCAGACTTCAAGCGCTGAACGATGACGCCGAGAAGGGATTTAAGACCGGCGCCGAACGCCGGTGAGGAGTCGACGCCGATCATCATGGACACCCCAGAGCGGGCAGCGTCTTCCTAAAACATGTTCGCGTCGTAGGCGACGGACAGGCCGGGCCGGGTGACGATCGCCCCCGGCGCCCCCGGGGCAGGCATGTAAGTTATGTGCGCCATTCACCGAGAGAGGTAAGGCGACCACATTGCCATGTTCCAGGGGCTGCTTTCCTTCACCAGCACCTTGCAGTTCCCCTGGGAACCGACCGCGAATACGTAGCTACGCTGTCGTTGAGCCTCCACCTGCTGGCGACCCGCCGGTCGGAGAGCAGGCTCGGGCAGTGGCGCGAGCAGCTCGGGCGCCGCTGGAAGCCGCGCTCGGCGATGCTGTTCGACCTGTTTGCGGCGACCGACCGTCCGGAGTTCCTGACCGTGCGACCGGACGGCCGGGACACGGCCGAGGCCACGGCGGATGGGATGGACCGGGACGGCCGCGACTACCTGCGAGGGCTGGGTCGCCTCCGCCGACTGACGCCGTTCGCCAGGGACCTGGCGTCCGGGGACTGCAGATCGAGTGTGCTGCTCGGCGACCTGACAGCGGAGTACCAGTCGGCGGCGATCACGCCCTACTGGGGGCCGTGGCGGGTCCCGTGCCCGTTCAGGCGAGGGTTCCGGGCGGGCGCTTGGGGTCGTGGAGCGCTGTGGGGCGCGCGCCCTGTGGAGGGCTACTGGTGACTACCGGTGGCGGCTGCGGCGTTGCCGCCACCAGACGGTAGCCCACAGCGCCTGGGGGCCGAGCAGGAGCAGGATGGTGGTCAGCGCGTCGAGGGCCGACAGCCAGCTGGTCGCGTGGAACAGTTCCCCGCCCGCACGGGTCAGCATGGCCCACACGACGTGGTGCCAGGCTTCGGCGGCCATGGTGAGGCAGGCGGCGCTGCCAAGGAGCATGACCACCGCGTAGGCGCGGACCCGGTTGCCTTCGGGGCGGCTCAGCCCGATGAGTGGGTCGGTGGCCGGGCGGCCACTGGCGCGGGCCAGCGTGAACCTCACGAAGGCGGCCGCGTCGTGGTACAGGTTGCGGCACCCGAGCAGGTCCTGCAGAACGAAGTAGAGGTCCGTCCTGGTGAAGACCATGAACTCGGTTAGGATTGCGCCGAGTTGGGTGGCCGCGACGGCGGCCAGCGCTCGGTTCGGTCCGGTGAGCAGTTGCGTGAGCAGGGTGCAGCCGACGACCGAGAGGTCGAGCAGGAGGCCGGCGAGGTAGACGGTGATCCTGGTCCGACGCGGGCTGAGCCAGATTCCGGAAACGTCGGTTTGTACGACGAGGAATTGCAGGCGGGTGCCGAGCCGGATTGTGCCGGGGACGCCGGCCGCGCGTGCGGTGAAGAGGTGGGCGAGCTCGTGCAGCATCAGCAGTAGCCAGGTCAGTGCCGCTTCGCCGAGCAGCACTGCCGTGCCGTGGTTGCTCCACAGCAGGTCGGTCCAGTGCAGGCGCAGTTGTGGTTGGATCAGCGGGACCGCGAGGCCGGTCAGCGCGAGTGCGGCGAGAAGTGCGTGCAGTACCGGGTTGAGGGTCCAGCGCACCTGGTCGGGTTTCACCCGCGGCAGGCTGGATCGGGCCGGTGGGGCGGAGGCGACGGGCTGTCCGTTCAGCGATCGGACGAAGCCCAGGCGGCAGAGCGAGTCGATGAATGCGTCGATCTCGATCAGGGTTCCGGTCTCCTGGTGGATGCGCTGGCGGACCTCGGCCGGCGGGACCGCGGCGCCCAGCAGGTGGATGACTCGAACGCCGGCGGTCGGCATGGTCACGAAGGTTCCGGTGTCGGGCCGGCCGACGATCCACTCGGTGCCGTCGCGGCGAAAGCCCAGTGGATGGAGGAGGATCCGATCCTGTGCGGGGTCGTCGGTCACGGCCGTTCGGAGCCGGGCGTGGTGAGAGGGCCCGCTGGGAGGACGGGTGGCCGGTTGCATGTGGGACAGTCCGGCAGGGCGGGGTGGCGGACGTAGACCAGGTCGTCGGGCGCGATCAGGTTGATCCCGCGGATGAACCCCGGCCGGGTCCTTGAGATGCCGGTGAGCAGGGCGATGACCTCGTTGGCGACCAACTGGCCGGAGATCCCGGCGGATGGGGCGATGACTCCCTGGCCACCGAGGCGTGGCGGGGGGCCTGCTGGGAGCAGCGCTTCCTCGCCGGCTGCCAGGCACGGGAAGCAGGGGCCCTCGGGCGTGAAGACGCCGACGGTGACCAACGGGCCGTTGTAGCCGCCGCCGACCCATGGCACGCCGGCCCGGACGGCGGCCTTGGACACCCACCCGCGTAGGGATTCCGAGTCGGGTTCGTCGGCGCACAGCGCCAGGATGTCGAAGCCCGCGAGCAGTTCGTCGAGTTGCCGTTCGTCGGTCACCGCTCGGTGCTCGAACGTTATTCGGGCTTGGGAGTTGACGCTGCGCAGTCGCTCGGCGGCTGCCTGGGCCTTCGGGCGCCCGATGTCCGCCTCCGTGTAGAGCACCTGGCGGGTCAGGTTGCTGGCTTCGACCCGGTCGTGGTCGACGCAGTGGATGGCGCCGATGCCGGCGGCGGCCAGTGCCCAGGCCGCGTGGCTGCCGGTGCCGCCCAGGCCGAGGACGAGCACGCGGGAGCGGGCCAGGGCGTTCTGGGCCTGTCGGGGGGTGTGGCCCGGGCGCAGGTCGACTCGGCGGAAGTAGGCCAGGTTCCTGCTGTACCGGTCCGCCTCGGAGCCGCTCGGCGTGGCCGGTTCGTCGTTCACGGCATCCTCGATGTAGCCGGTGGCGAGGAGTGCGGTGAGCAGGCCGTCAGCCTGGGTCGCCGAGAGCCCGGCGAAGTGCTCCAGCAGGCATCGGGCGATATCGGGCGGTGTGCGTCGGCCGTCCATGAGGTCGAGCGCGGTGGCCACCCAGTCGTGCGGGTCACGGATCTCGGCCGCCAGCCCGTAGATTTCGCCACCGATCCGGACCGTTCCGTGCGGCGTCCGGAACGGCAGGTGTTCGCTCTTCACTCGCGGGAACTGCACGGCTCGCCCTCCTCGGTGGTGTGCGGGCGGACGGCCCAGGGCCGTCCGCCCGCGGTTCATCTCTGGTCGGTCGGTCAGCCAGTGGCTGCCTTCGACTTGATGGTCTCGATCCGGTCGAGCATCCGGATCTCGATGAGCGCGGCCGGCTGCGTCTCGGTGGTCTCCTCGGCGCCGGTCTTCTGCTCGTTGTCGTCGGTCATGTCAGTCACCTCCCCTCTGTTTCGACGTCGCTTCCCGCTCGTCCGCGGTCAGGGGGAGCAGAAAGCCTGGCAGTGTCCGTTGTAGTAGCAGGTCTGCAGGCAGATGTTGGTGTCGTCCAGGTACTTGTTGCACCACGTGTAGTCGGGGCCGCAGCCGGCCGAGGCGGTCTGCTGCGGAACCAGGGCGTTGAGCAAACGGTTGCCCATGGTGCGCGTGAAAGCGAGCACGGTCATTCCTTCCATTGGAGAGTCCGGGGTTGTTCCCGGAAGACTGAGGGGTCGCCGGGGCCGGGCGCATTCCGGCGCGGGTGCCGTTGCAGCACCCTGCCGACGATGTCGCGGCGCTTCACGTAGCCCCAGCGTTTGGAGTCCTCGCTGGCCACGTGGCGGCCGAGGACGAGGTAGCAGCCGTCGGGCGTGGGGGTTCCCACTGGGTTGCCGGTGGCTGCGGTGAAGATCTCCGGCTCCGGGTCTCCGGGGGCGGCGGCCACGTTCTTGATCAGGAGTTTTGCGTTGCCGTGTCCGGGGTCGGCCATTCCGGACGGTCGCCTGACCACGACCACGTCACCCGTGCGGGGGCGGCCGACGAACCAGCCCCGCGCGGCCAGGACGCGATCGCCGGGAAAATATTGCGGAGCCATGCTGTGACCCTCGACCCGAACCATGAAAATGGAGCGTCGCACGCCGAGAGCCAGGGCCACGAAAAGCAACACCGAAACGAGAATTATCACACCAGCCCTGCCTGAACGTAGCTTCGGACAGACTTTTCCGGCCCATGGGCCGAATGTCGGCAGAGGTCGGCGATGCCGCCACGAACGACTTTCCGTTCGGCCGATCGGCGAGAGAAACCGTACTCCCTCCGGAGAATCGCTTGGCAAGTGCTTCCGGCGTGATGTGACGCGCATCACAATCGGCTTTCCTTGGCGGTTGCCGGCCTGCTTGGAGAACGAATAGAAGACAAATAGCGGCGAATAGTGCACGAGAAGTCCCGCAAGAGCGGACGGCGGCATGATTGCGATTGATAAGACGGGCCTTGCTGTTTTCGTGGGGTACGCGGATCGGCGCGAGTCCGTACGGCTCAAGGAGAGAAATGTCAGTGACCCTGTGCGTGCTCACGGCCGTCCTCGGGATCGCCACCACCGTCAACCTCATGCTCACCTGCGCGGTCATCCGCCGGTTGCGCGAGATCGAGTCCCGGCCCGCGGGCAGCGATGACAAGCTGCCGGCCGTGGGGACCAGGGTCGGCGAGTTCAGCGCCGAGACGGTGGCAGGGCAACACATCGACCGATCCGACGTCGCCGCCGGTGACTCGCTGGTCGGCTTCTTCCTGGTGGGGTGTGCGCCGTGCGCCAAGCTGATCGACGCACTGACCTCGGGCGCCGACCTCAGTCTGCTGGACCCGCTGTTCTTCGTCTCCGGTGACGCGGCCTCCGCGGAGGCGCAGGAGATCGCGGCCAAGCTGGGCCGCGTCGGACGCGTTGCCCTGATCGGCGCCGAGCCGGAACTCACCGACGCCTTCGGCGGCATCGGGACCTACCCGATACTGCTGCGGGTGCGTGACGGTGTCATCTCCCAGGCTGGCCGGACGCTGGACAGTGTGGTGGCGGTGCCTTCCGCGGGGTCGGTTCGGACCGAGGCGCAGGCGTGACCGTCAGGGATCGACTGCGACGGGGCGTCAGGTCTCCCGGTAGCGGTACTGCTAGACCCGCCCCGGGTCGGCTGCGGGTGACGGCCGGGGCGCTGCGGCTGGGCTGGCAGGCCTCACCGCTCGGTGTGGTGGGCCAGTTGCTGCTGGCCCTGGTATCCGGCGTGCTGCCAGCCGTGACCTCCTACCTCGGCAAGCTGCTCGTGGACGACCTGGTGGGCCGTGCCGCTGTCAGCGGCGGCCGGATCGCAGTCCTGGCGGCGGCCGTCGCCCTACTGGGCGGACTCGGTACGGCGCTGTCCTCCGTGGCGGGCTTTGCCGGCACGGTCATGGGACGGGCTGTCAACCTGACCGCGCAGGACCGGCTCTACCGCCGGATCAACGACTTCCGTGGCCTGCGGCCCTTCGAGGACCCGCAGACCCAGGACACCATCAGGCTGGCCGAGCAGTCGGCGCAGGACGCCCCGCGCCAGGTGCTCGAGTTCGCGGTCGCCACCGTACGCAGCGCAGTGACCATCGCCGGCTTCCTCGGGACGGTCCTGGTTTTCTGGCCGCCGATGGCGCTGCTGCTGCTCGGCACGATCGTGGTGGCGGCCGTCGGCCAGCTCAAGGTGGCCCAGCACGCCGCCGCCAGCACCAAGCGGATGATCTCCACGGTGCGCCGCCAGTTCTTCTACCGGCAACTGCTGACCGATCGCAGGGCGGCGATGGAGATTCGGCTGTTCGGCGCTGGGCCGATGCTGCACGGCAGGGCAGTGGAGAGCCTGCGGGAGACCAGCGACGCCAGCGTCGCGGTCGCCCGCCGCAACACCCTCGTGCAGGTCCTTCTCGCCCTGCTGGCCGCAGCCGTGGCAGCGGCCGCCGGGGTGGCGATCGCCCATCAGGTGCGCCAGGGCCGGATCACCATCGGCGCGATGACCCTGTTCACGACCGCAGTCGCCTCGGTGCAGGGAGCGCTGTCGGGCGTCTTGATCCAACTCGGTCGCACCGACGAGGTCCTGCAGCACTTCGGACACTACCTCGCCCTCATGCGGATGCCGCAGGATCTGCCGGACGGTCCGACGGCGCCCGCACCGCTTCGATCCGGCATCACCTTCGAGGACGTCTGGTTCCGCTACGGGCCGGACTCCCCCTGGGTGTTGCAGGGCGTGGACCTGGTACTGCCGCGCGGTCAGGCCATCGGACTGGTGGGGGTCAACGGCGCCGGCAAGAGCACCCTGGTCAAACTCCTGTGCCGGTTCTACGACCCCGAGCGCGGCCGCATCCTGTGGGACGGCACGGACATCCGAACGCTCTCGGTCGCGGAACTGCGCCGGCGCATCGGCGTGACCTTCCAGGACTTCATGACCTACGACATGAGCGCCCGCGACAACATCGGCGTCGGCTCACCGGAACTCCTGACCGACCTCGACCGGATCCGCGACGCGGCAGCACGCGCCGACATCGACGCGACCCTGACCGCGCTCCCACGCGGCTACGACACCCTGCTCAGCCGGGTCTTCCTTGACTCGAAGAAGGACAAGGGAGCGCTCCTGTCCGGCGGCCAGTGGCAGCGGGTCGCACTCGCCCGCTCCCTGCTGCGAACCAGCGCCGACTTGCTCATCCTCGACGAACCGAACTCCGGCCTGGACCCGCTCGCCGAACGCCGGGTCCACCGGACCCTGGACCGGCACCGCTCGGGGCGCACCAGCCTGCTGGTGTCGCACCGGCTCTCGGCCCTGCGCGGAGCCGACCTCATCGTGGTGCTGGCCGAGGGCCGGATCGTCGAGCAGGGCGCGCACGAGCTGCTCCTCAGCCGGGGTGGCCTGTACGCCGAACTGTTCGAGGCCCAGGCCGAGGGCTACCAGTACGCGGCCGCCCGCGGCGGCGAGAGGATCGGAGGCTGACATGGAAGTGCTGGAGCTGTCCGCCCGGATCACCCTGATCGTGGTCTTCGGTGCCGCGGTGTTCGGCAAGTGCCGAAGCCGCCGTGCCCTGCGGCAGTTCGCCGCCGGACTGGCCGACTTCGGCTGGATCCCCGCCCGGCTGCGCCTGACGGTCGCGCTGGCGGTGCTGGCTGCGGAGGTCGGGGCGGTGCCGCTGCTGCTGGGCGATCGACAGGTCGGAGCCGTCCTGGCGTTCGGCCTGCTCGCGGTGTTCACGGTGGCCACCGTGCAGGCCGGCCGAGCCGCGGCGTGCCAGTGCTTCGGGACGGCGGACACGCCGGCGGCGGGCGGCACGGCCGCCTTCGTCACCAGGAATTCCCTGCTGATGGGGCTGGCTCTGGTGGCCGGGCTGGTCCCCGGCGGCGCGCCGGCCCTGCCGGTGTGGGTGGCGGCCGTGGGGGTCGGGGCCGCGCTCGGGGCGGTCGTCATCGGCTGGGACGAGGTGGCCTACCTGCGATCGTGAGCGCACCACACCGCGCAGAGGGGGCGGCCGGCGAGCAGGACGGGATGTGCCCGCACTGTGGCAACTACCACCACGTCCATCACGCGGATTCCTCGGCTAAACGACCTGATAGGGCCACTTTGACCCCATCCGACCGATCCGGTGCTGAATTTCCGCATAGACCCGCACGTGCCGCAGCGACGCCGGGCGCTGCCAGCACGTCGCGCCCCACAGGCCCCCTGCCGTATGCGGCCAATCCGGACGAGTTCCGCCTTCCTGGGGGATTCGACGGTGGCCCAGTGGCAGATCATCGCGCCCCGGCTGGGGGTCCGGTGATTATCTCTGCCGCGGCGTGGCTGCCATCGTGCTCTGCTCCATGAGGAGCGTGACTGAGGTGGTGTTGGAGCCGGGCGTGGCGGAACTGGTAGACGGCTCCGACCTGGCGCAGTACTCCTCGGTGGTAGGCGTCGTCGAGGAAGGCCATGGTCGCCCAGGGGAGTCGTCCGGTCAGGGGGAGCCAGATGCGGGTGAAGAGCAGCCACTGGCCCCAGGAGGTGAACGCCAGGATGTAGGAGAGAGTGGCGATGAGAGCGCAGTCGGTCCCGAGGAAGAGTCCTTGCCAGAGCGAGGGTGACTCGAGGAGCCAGCCCGGGAGGACGGACCCCAGCACTCGCTGGATGACGGCGATGGCGATGGCGACCACCGGCGCGACGAGCAGGGCCTGGCGGATGATGGTGGTGCGATTGATGGCCAACAGCTCCATTGGAGCGGCGGCGGCACCAGGATCGACAGGTGTCTCCAAGGCGGCCATGAGACCGAGAGCCAGGCCGGTCGCCATGGCGAAGACGAACCCGTCGTGAAGCGAGTAGATCAGCATGGCCTCGGTCACGCCGATCGGTGCCCGAGGGTCCTTTGCGACCACCAGTCCCAGCAGCCTGACGGCGGGACCGTACGCCAACCCCACGATGGCGCCGACCAGCAGGCCGGCGCAGGACGCGGTGCGGACTCTTCGTGCGGGCACGCCACCCTTCCATCGGCCACGACGTGGCAGTTGCAGCCGCACGCGGGACGGTTCGAACGCTATGTTGCCGACGGTGACGGCGATCCCGTAGGCCAGCCCGAAGGTCAGGCCTACGATCGGGCCGACTGTGAGTCCGCACAGAAGGCTTTCGTACAAGCTGCCTTGCTTGTACGGGCTGAGCTCGAAGACGGGCCCCACGGAGAGGAGTGAGACCACCGTGCAGGCGAGGACGATGGCGAGGATGCGCGAGCGCAGGCTCAGGAGGCCGGACAGCTGCCACCACGCCAGGTCCTGGTGGTCGCGCTGATCGGGCTGGGTGAGGTGTCGGGCCAGGTGCCCCAGGTACTGCTGGGCGTGGTGGGAATCCCATGTCCGGTGTGGGTGGGCGGAAGCGGCGTCGGACCGGACCGGCGGGCGCTGGCGGTAGACGGTCGGTACGAAGCCGGCCAGCAGGTGCTCTTCGAGGGAGTGCGGTGCGGGGAAACGGACGGTGTCCAGGAGGACGGCTGGGTCCTGCCCCGGGGTGTCGCTGTAGAGCGTCCGGGCGAGCATCACCATCAGCGGGGTGCGCAGCACCGCGGCAAGTTGGACGCTGGAGGGGCTGTCCGGCCGGTCGCACAGCTCGTCCAGGACCGGATCCCATACGGTCGAGGTTCGTTCCGGCCGCGTGCCCTGTCCGGTCGGGCGGGCCGCGCGTGGGAGGTAGTGGACCAGATCGGCGGTGGTCAGGTCGGTCAACTCGATGCCGGCGGCCTTGCGTAGCAGGTCGGCCTTGGCGGCGTCGGCGAACTGCTCGGTGCGGCTGGTCAGCAGCAGGGGCAGTGAGACGGTGTTGAGCTCGTGCATGGCGGCCCGGTGGAGCCCTGCGGCGATCTCGTCGAAGCCGTCGAGCACCGGCAGGATCCAGCCGGCGTCGACCAGAGCGGCCGCCATGGTGGAGCGGCGGCCGGGAGCGCGGGCGGTGAGGTTCGGGTGGTCGCGCAGCAGCCGCTCGACGAGCCACTCGCGCAGCGCGGTGGTGGTCGGGTCCCACGATCCGATGCTGAAGACGACCGGCACGGGATCAGCGCCGCAACGCCGGCCCAGGAAGTCCAGGACAAATCGCATCATCAGAACGCTCTTGCCGGAACCGGCGCCACCGAGCACGACCAACCGCCCGGACGGGACGCGCCGATAGACGTCCGCGATGTCGGCCAGGCCGCCGTCCAGCGACAGCGGTACGGTCACTGCCCCTGGAGGAGCACCGCTGATGTTGTCCCAGTGATCCAACAGTTCAGCAGCCGCTGACCGCCACCGTACGGGCAGCGGGAACGGATCGTGGATCCGGCGCTGCTCCTCCTCACGGATCCAGCGCCTGCGGACGTCATGTGCCAGCACGTCGGCAACCTCGGCGAGCATGCCCCCGATCGACCGCCCGCCGGTCCCGACCGGCATGGGTATTCGTTCGGTCATGGGGCCACGCGTCTTCGGCGCATCCTCGTGGGAGACAGAACTGGAGACCTCAACAGCCACAGCCTTGTCGTGGTAGGCGGCCAGCAACTCCTGCCAAACGTCGTCGCGATCACGCCCCATGGCATCGGCCAGGCCGTGGGCGACCAGCCTCACCGTTCCCAGTCGGGCATCCCTGGGCTTACCCGTCTCCAGCCGCTGAACGGTCCGTACCCCCAGCCCGGCCCGCTCGGCCAACTGCTCCTGCGTCAGCCCCGCCTGTAGCCGCAACCCGCGAAGCAGGGGTCCGAACTGGCTGCTCACTGCGACGCACTCGCTCCCATCAAGGATCCTCCGTCTACGGGCGAATCAAATCACTCTACTGCGGCCCCGGTCACCGATTCGAACCACCCGTCAGAACTGGCGGGTCCCTGACGTGGCGCGTTGGCCAGCCAAAACATGAACGTGATCACCAGCTGGCCGCAACCGTCGGCAGGCAACACCACGCTGACGAGGCGAGCAGCCGGCCCACGGAGGCCGAACGCCGAATGTCCGCAGCGATCCCGCTCTGACCTGAGGAAGTCGACACGCATGTCCGCACCGAACACGCTTGCTGAGATGACCGCGGCCCCCGGCGCACAGCGGCCGCACCCGAGCCCCGGCAGGGGCCGAGCGTCGGATGCCCTGCCTGCCAACGGCTCACCCACCCGGCGACTTGTCATGCAGGAAGACACACGAGAAGCCCCGACGTCAGACCGACCGGCTGCTGGGAAACCTCCCGTGGAATTCAGGATCCTCGGCACGCTCGAAGCCTTCGCCACCGGCTGCCAGATGACTCCGGTCCGCCCACGGCAGCGGGCCGTGCTCGCCTACCTGCTCCTGCACGCCAACCGCCGGGTCAGTACCAAACAACTGATCGACGCCCTCTGGGCCAACGAACCTCCCCGTACTGCACGAGCACAGGTCCACACCGCCATATCGGCGCTGCGTGCCGCGCTGCTACCCGTCGCCGGGCGCCTCTCGTCGGAGATGTCCGGCTACCGACTGCAGACCGCCCTGGAGGAGGTGGACGTCTCGATCTTCCAAGCCCGGCTCTCCGCTGCACAGCGGCTTGTAACAGGGCGCCAACCGGAACTCGCGGCACCGCTGCTGCGGGAGGCCCTGGCCTTGTGGCGCGGTGATGCCCTGGCCGGAGTGGACGCCCCGTTCGCGGTGGCGGCCCGCAACTGTCTGGAAGAGCAGCGCTTCGTCGCCCACGAACTGCTCGCGGACCTCGATCTGGCAGCCGGCCGACATGTAGAGCTGATCCCACGGCTGACCGCACTGCTGAACGACTACCCGGCCCGGGAGGCGGTAGCACAGCGATTGGCCGTTGCGCTCTACCGCGGCGGCCGGCAGGCGGACGCCCTGGCAGTCCTGCGCCGCCTGCGCTCGACACTGGTGAGCGAGTACGGCTTGGAGCCCGGACCGCCATTGGCGGACCTCGAGGCGGCCCTGCTGCGCCAGGACCCGGTGCTCGACCCTCCGCCGCAGCAGCCAGCGGCTTCCGGCCCCGCTGCCGCCGCGCCGACCAGCGCCCGGCTTGAGTCGCAGCATGCGGCGGGTGACAGCGACTTCACGCATCCGCGGCCCGCGCAGTGCCCCGACCGGATCGCCGGCTTCATCGGCCGAGCGGGCGAACTCGCCACGCTGGACCGCTTACTCGATGGGCACGCCCAGACCGCACGGCTGGCGGTTGTCACCGGCCCGGCCGGGGTGGGCAAGACCGCCCTGGTCCTGGAGTGGGCCAATCGGCAGGGGGGCTCCTTCCCCGACGGTCAGCTCTACGCGGACCTGCACGGATTCGACACCCAAGACACAGAGTGTCCGGCACGGATCCTGCAGCACTTCTTGACCGCGCTCGGCATCCCGGACCACCGGATCCCGCTCGACCTGACACACCGCCAAGCCCTCTTCCGCTCGTCCGTCGCCGGCCGGAAGATCCTGGTCGTGCTGGACAATGCCAGCGACTTCGAGCAGGTGCGGCCGCTACTTCCGGGTTCCGCAACTGGCCTCACCCTGGTCACGAGCCGAGACAGACTGGACGGACTAATCGCCGAGACCGGAGCGATGCCACTGCCGCTGCCGATGTTCACACCCGACGAATCCATCGAAGCACTGAACCAGATCACAGGTCCAGAACGGCTTGCAGCTGCCCCAGAATCGGCCTGCGAGCTTGCTCAGTTGTGTGGCGGTTTGCCCCTGGCGTTGCGCATCTCGGCCGTACGGCTGGCGGTGGAACCGGCTACCTCTGTGGCGGAGCTGGTGGCCGAGCTGGCGCAGACGGAGGACCGGCTGGTCGGCCTGTCACTACCCGGCAACCAGCACAGCGTGGCAGGAGCACTGGAGCAGACCTGCCGACGATTGACCGCCGAGCAGGCAAGGCTCTTCCGCCTTCTCGGCTCACATCCCGGCCCGTGGATCAGCCTCGCGGCCGCCGAAGCCCTCGCTGGGGACGGACGGGCGCTGCGCGGTTCGGCCTCTGAGCAGGTTCGCCAGTCACTCCGCATCCTCGAGTCACTTCACCTCGTGGAGCAGGTTAAGCGGGACCAGTACACCATGCACCCGCTGGTCCGTCTCTACGCCGGTCGGCCCTGATCGACAGCAGCATCGTCACCAACGCCGCCAGCGGCGAACCCCTGTGCTGCGCGACCGTTGGTGACGCGCTCGCCCCGCTGCGTCTGGCGCTCGGGCAGCACCTGGCCCGGTAGGGCCGCCGTGTCCGCCGCGCGGCCGCGGCCTTCCCGCGCGCGATGGACAGTCCCAGCAGCGTTGGAGAGGGTGCGGCGCGCAGGCCGGGAACAGGCTTGGCCGCTGTCAGGAGCGCCGGATATCCCGGAGGGGCAGCAGCAGACCACGACCACCGGAGACGTCCGTGAGCACCCGTCACAGCCCAGCCCCGCCCTACGACAACGACGGCCACGACCGGGACGGCGGGAGGCTGTCCCGGCTGGGCCGGACCGCGTACCGGCGCGGCGCCGAGAACCCCAACGGCTCGACCGCCGCGCTCGGCGTCCTCAAGGTCGCGACCGCTGATCAGCTCCAGCCTGCTGCGCCCTGGGGCGGCGTCGAACAAGGTGATCCGGCAGGCGCTCGGCGACCTCGCTCCCCACGGCCTGGTCGCCTCGGACGGCAACCGCGGCGAGGCACAAGACGTGGCGGTTGGAGGGCGCGGCCGGGCTGGACGCGGCCGCGGCGGTGCTCGGGATGCGAGCTGGTCGAGCTGAGCCTTGGTCACTTCGCCCGCCGGCTTTTGCTGGTGGAGAATCCAGACCCCCGGCTTCACCTCGCGGCTCGCCCAGGTTCAGACCAAGCCGACGGTGCCAGAGCAGATGGACGGCTTCCACCCGTGCCAGCACCGGCCACGAGTCTCGCGCCGCGCAGCGCGCAGGCGCGCGGCCTGGCGGGACGGATCCTCGAGCGCGCGGCAGGGCACCACGGCTGCGACGATCTGCTGGCGGACTGCGCCGGTACGATCGCGGAGTTCGGCGAGGCACTGGACCGGTACCTGCGGTCGCGGCCGGCCGACTACCTCGTCTCCTTCCGCGCTCTGCTCGCCGTCGCCCAGGAGTACCACTGGGCGAACGCCCTGGACGGCTTCACGGACGACATCTACGAGCTGGAATGCCCGCACTGCGGTGCGGGGATGAAGATCGCCGTCGGCGGATTCGGGTGCTACTCGCAGGTGTGGGACGGGAACGAGGAGCTGCGACGGGAACTGCGACCGGCAGTTGCCGAGGAACTCACCGGGACCGGCCGGTGGATGCACCAGACCGCGGTCCGCGACGGGCAGGCGGTGCTCGCCGACGGGATCGCCCACCTCTTCGGCGAGGCGGAATGCCCGGTGTGCGCCAGCGTCTTCAACGTCGCGGACGAGTACACCCACGCCAACCGCCCGGCCGTGCGATTCGCCACGGCGGAGGTCCGCCTGGGGGTCGCCGACGCTGCGCAGCCGCGTCCCGACCGTGAACCGGGATCGCGTGATGACGAGCCACGGCAGGATCCGGGCATGCCGTGCGACGTTTGCGACCACGAGATGGTCCGGTGGACCCATCGTCCGAACGAAGCCGCCGAACACTGGTCGTGTCCGTGGTGCTACGCAGCCACGAGCTTCGACCTACCGCAGTTCGAGACGTCACGGTCGGCCTACATGCCGCCGGACCTGCGGTGGGAGACCGCTTCATCCGAGTTGCTCTGGGATGCCTCCCGCCACGCCTACGGCTACCAGCGGCGGACGCTGTGCGGAGAAGCCGGACATGTCCGGCTCCCCGTACGGCATGTGGGGCTGGCTCCGGGACGACTGTCCGGACTGCACCGCCATGGCAGAGACCATCGACGCGCGGTGGCCCGTGGACCGGCGCGATCCCACCTATCGCACGAGCATTCGTGACACCCCTGCGTCGTAGGCGCTGACGGCCCATGGCCCGCTGGGTGCCAGGCTGCATCGAGCCTGCCCCGACCGAGGTCGACGAGAACGCCCTAGTGCTGTGACCAGCAACGTTCACCGGGTTGTGACAGGCGGCACGGAGTCCGCGGAATTCCGTTTCGAGCGTTGCCCTGGTGCCTCTACTGTGGCGCGGTGATGACTCAGGTGATCGTTCTCAACGGTGGTTCCAGCTCGGGGAAGTCCGGGATCGTTCGGTGTCTGCAGGCAGTCCTGCCGGATCCGTGGCTGGCCATTGGGACTGACACGCTGGTTGAGGCGATGCCGGCGTCCATGCAGGCGTCAGACGGCGGGATCGAGTTCGCTCCGGACGGAGAGGTGATCGTCGGACCGGAGTTCCGAACGCTGGAAGCGGCATGGATCGAGGGAATCGCCGCGATGGCTCGCGCGGGCGCCCGGATCATCGTCGATGAGGTCTTCCTCGGCGGAGCGGACTCACAGCAGCGATGGCAGAAGGTTTTGGGCGAACTGCGGGTGCTGTGGGTCGGCGTCAGGTGTGACGGTGCGGTCGCTGCAGGCCGTGAGATCGCACGAGGCGATCGGATCATCGGGATGGCCGCCTCCCAGGCGGACGTGGTCCACCAGGGCGTGGTCTATGACCTGGAGGTGGACACCGCGCATGCCGAGTCGATGGAGTGCGCGCGGGCCATTTCCGCACATCTCAAGTGATCGACCGCCTGGCTATCTGCCGCTGGGACGGCAGCGCCGGGACGAGTCAGGCTGCAGTGGTGAGTGGGCGTCCGCCCCAGCGGATGCCTTTCTCGCTGCGGATGCGGGCGCGTTCCTTGCGTTGGGCGGCGAGGACGTCGGGGTGGCGGGCGTTGGCGTTGCGCCAGCGCAGGTAGACATGCAGGGCGCGGGTCTGGACCGTGTGGTTCGGGTGGACCAGGTCGCCACCGCGGTCAGCCAACTGCGCCGGGAATGTGGTCGGCTGACCGTCCGCGGCATCGCCCAGCGCGTTGGCGTATCCGCCACATTCCTCTACGAGAACCCCGACGCCCGCGCCCTGGTGAACAACGCCGTCGCCGACAGCCGCAGCCGCCACGACCAACACGGTCAACAGCGACACGACCAGATCGAGGCGACCTGGCGCGAGCGAGCCCTGAACGCCGAGCAGAGCTCACCCGCACCCAGAGGGAGATCCTGACCCAGCGGCAGCGAATCGGCGAACTCATGGGCCAGATCCGCGACTTCGACCAGATGGTCCCCGGCGAATCCGTCCAGGTCCTCATTACCGAGAACAGCACCCTCAAGCACCGCGTCCAGCAGGTGACCCGCGAACACCGCACGCTGCGGGAACGGCTCACTGCTCCTGGCCCTCGCGGCGGGGCCGGCGGATGCCACGCCCGCTGGGAGCGGGCTGGTGGGTGGTGGGAGAGGGGTGCGGCGCGCGGGCCCGGAACGGGCTTGGCCGCTGTCAGGAGCGCCGGATATCCCTCAGAGGCAGCAGCCCGACCACGACCCTCGGGAGACGCCCGTGAGCGCCCACCAGAGCCCGGCCCAGCCCGACGACAACGACGACCATGAGCAGGACGGCGGACAGCCGTCCCGGCCGGGCCGGATCGCCTACCGGCGCGGTGGGTTATGGGGCGCAGACGGCGTAGGGGGTGACGTTGGTGTAGTTGGTGTTCTGGTTGTCGGCGAGGATCTGCCAGGTGTTGCCGACGGGTCGGCTGGTGGTTTCGACGGGTGGGACGGCGCCGCCGCTCTGCTGGTATCCGCCGCCGGTGATGACGTGGCCGGCGGGGCAGGTGGCGGTGGCCACGACCGGGACCCTGGTCGTGGCCACCCCGCGGGGGCTGGTGCCGAAGGGGAGGGTGGTGACGGTGTCGGTGGCCGTGTCGATCACCGACACGTTGCTCGAGTTGGTGTTGGTGACGTAGGCGCGGGTACCGCCCGGGCTGAACGCCACCGCGAACGGCGAAAGGCCGACGGGGATGGTGGTGGTGACGGTGTCGGTGGCGGTGTTGATCACGGACACGGTGTTCCCGAGGCCGTTGGTGACGTAGGCGGTGGTGCCGTCCGGGGTGAACGCCACCCCTTGGGGGACGGAGCCGACGGGGATGGTGGTGGTGACGGTGTCGGTGGCGGTGTTGATCACGGACACGGTGTTCGCGAGGGCGTTGGTGACGTAGGCGCGGGTGCCGTCCGGGGTGAACGCCACCCCTTCGGGGTTGGTGCCGACGGGGATGGTGGTGGTGACGGTGTTGGTGGCCGTGTTGATCACGGACACGGTGTTCGAGCCGGCGTTGGTGACGTAGGCGGTGGTGCCGTCCGGGCTGACTGCCACCGTGTCGGGGTTGGTGCCGACGGGGATGGTGGTGGTGACGGTGTTGGTGGCCGTGTCGATCACCGACACGTTGCTCGAGCTGGTGTTGGTGACGTAGGCGCGGGTGCCGTCCGGGCTGACCGCCACCGCGAACGGCGTAGTGCCGACGGGGATGGTGGTGGTGACGGTGTTGGTAGTGGTGTTGATCACCGACACGGTGTTCGCGAGGGCGTTGGTGACGTAGGCGCGGGTGCCGTCCGGGCTGACCGCCACCCCTTCGGGGTTGGTGCCGACGGGGATGGTGGTGGTGACGGTGTTGGTGGCCGCGTTGATCACCGACACGGTGTTCGAGCCGGCGTTGGCGATATAAGCGAAGGTCCCGGACGTCGCGGCCCGGGCCGGGGCGGCCGCCGTCACCGGCAGCGCCCCGGCCCCCAGCAGCACCAGCCCTGCCGCCAGGGCGCGTGCGCGCGCCGCCCACCGCGGGGGCCGGCCCGGGCTCGTATCCTGCCGGTCGGGGCCGGGCAGCTGTCGTTTCCCGCGACTGATCATCGCCGCACCTTTCGCTCGAAGATCCCAAAAGGGTGGCGACGCAGGCCCCGAGCCGGAACGGCCCGTGCCATGACGAACAGACGCGACCGCCGCGGCCGGCTCCGCCACCACGGTCACCACCGGGGCCCACAGTCGCGTGCTCTGACGCCTCACCGGCCCGCGGCTGCGCCACCGCGCTGACAGGACCTCAAAGAGCACAGGCCACCGCGCGTCAGCGTAAGCATCGAGGTATGAAATATGGCGGTTCGACACCTTTTCGTCCGAGTGATCCGGCCCGCGGGCGAGTATGTGCTGCCGCCGGTGGTGTATCGGCCTGCGGCAGGGTCGCGCACTCTGCCAGACCCTCGGCCTGGAGCCGGGCCATGCGCTTCTGGGTCTGCTTGATCCCGGCTGCGCCGCCGTGCAGCTGGTGGAGCTGCTCGGCGGTCGCCATCCCAAGCCACCAGTTAACGTGACGGCACCTGCTGGAGTCGTAGGGGGACGATGGCCGTCACGGAGCAACACCCCACCACACCGCCCATGGCACGAACCCGACCGCGGCCAGCCCGACCGGGGCCAGGCGCAGCCAGGCCGCCCGGCTCGGCGTCAGCCGTCGGCGCCAGAGTGCGGCTGCCGAGACACAGGCGGACACCACCACGGCGACGGCGAGGCCCTGCACCGCCAGCCACATCGCCGGGAGGCCCCACACCACGGGTGCCGCCGCGCTGTCCCCCGCCACGAAGACGGCGAGCGGGCAGGCCACCGCCGCCACGACCGCCAGCAGGCCGAGCCCGGCCAACCACCGTACCGGGCGCAGGACTGGGCCCCGGCGCAGGACGGCGCTCACCGGATAGGCGGCGAAGCCGAGGAGTAGCAGCGCCGGGGTGAGCCAGGCGTACCAGGCATGGCTCGGTACGGGGGTCGTGGCGAGCGTCTGCCCGGGTGCGGGGGCGGCACTTGACGCCGGTGGGTGACCGGCGGCCACGGCCTGCACCCATGAGGTCATGGTCTGCGCATAGCCCGAGGCCAGCTCTCCGAGGTTCTTGCCATCGAAGAGAGGGCCGCCGATCCGGTCGAACCCGTCCGTCGTGCGGTGCCCGTTGTGCGCACCGTCGGCGACGAAGCCGATGACGGCGTGCTGGTTGCCTGCCCGGGCCAGTGTCTCGCGGAAGATCCGCGAGCTCTCCTGTGGCGGTACCTGCGTGTCGTGCTCGCCCCACAGCGCCAGCACCGGCGTTCGGTGGAGCCGCTCGAGCACTGGCACGGGGTCGTAGCCCGCCGTGGGGAACAGCCCGGTCGAGCCGATGAATTGGGCGGCGGGACCGGCCACGGTGTGACGGAACGGTCCGTCCACCCCCCGGTGGCGCAGATGCGTGGTGAGGTTCCAGGCCTGGGTGCGCAGCGGGTCGTAGCCGGACCCGCCGATGGTGACGACGAACGCTACGTCGGTCGAGCGCGACGCGGCCAGCGGCGCGACCCAGCCTCCCTCGCTGAACCCCCACAGTCCGACCTGGCGTGGGTTTACCGTGTTCCTGGACTGCAACAGCCGCACTCCGGCGAGTGCGTCGTCGGCGAGCAGGCCGAAGTCTCGATGGAGCCGGGAGTAGCCGACGGTCCGCTTGTCGTAGACGAGCGTGGTGATCCCGGCCCGGGCGAACGCCTCGGCCTCCTGCCGGTACTCCTCCCGGGGCCCGGCACCCGAGCCGCCGACAAGCACGATGCCAGGTCCCGGGCCGGGTGCTCCGTCCTTGCCGAGGACGGTGCCGTGCAGGACGAGCCCGCCGCCGCCCCGGAAGGTGACTTCCTGGCGGACCAGTCCGTCTCCGCCGGCGTACGCCACCGGCGTGGCCAGCAGGAGGAGGGCGCCGACCAACGCCCCGGACAGGACGGCCATTACGGCGCGTATCAGTAATGCGGAACGAGCCGAGAGCAGCACAGCGTGCGTCCCCCTTCGCAGTCGGTTGGGCCTCGCGGTCAGTCGATCTCGGGAATTCCGAGCAGTCGGACGAGCACGGTCCGCGCCTCGGGCGCTGCCTCGCCCTGCGGGACCGAGTACCGGTAGAGGAGCGCGATGTACTCCTCGAAGAACGCGCGGAGTTGGCCGGGATCGACCCGGAGCGTGGCGCGCGAGAAGAGCGCCGCGTCGGCCCAGGGCCCCAGCGTGTCGCGCGCCTCCTCGAACCGCCGGGCGGAGTCGATCAGTTCGGCGAGGTTCAGCCGGTGCATCTCGGTCAGCGCCTCGCGCATCTGCGGCGTTTGCCGGCTGTACGGCGGGAACCGTCGGTCCCCTGGCACTGCCCGCCACCACCGTTCCCGTCCCTTCGCCAGCTCCGGGACCTCCTCGACGAGGCCGTGCTTGGCCAGCTGCCGCAGGTGGTAGCTGACCAGCCCCGTGCTCTCGCCCAACTCGCGTGCGAGCGCGGCAGAGTTGGCCGGTCCCCGGCGCAGGCATCGCTCGATCTTCTGCCGCATCGGGTGCGCGAAGGCGCGCAGCGCCTCGACATCGGTGATCTCCTGGGCAGGCGGTTGTTCGGCCATGCCAGAAGGCTACGAGTTGCAAAGAGTATTTGCAAGGAACCCTTGCAACTCTCGGATGCGGTCCGCGCCACCACCTCGCCGCAGATTGCCGACCAGGGACTGTCTTCAGTCATGATTAATGGGCTTTCAGGAGGCTGCTGATCCAGACGGTCGCGGCGCGGAGATGGAGTCCGGCGAGGTAGCTCTCGGGCGTCTTGTCGTAGCGGGTCGCGATGCCCCGTCAGTCCTTCATCTTGTTGATGGCCCGCTCGACCGTGTTGCGGTCGCGGTAGAGATCTGCGTCGTGAGTGACTGGCCTGCCGCCCCGGCTGCCTTTCTTCCTGCGCTTGGCGGCCTGGTCCTTCTTCTCCGGAATGACCGCCTTGATGCGGTGTTTGCGCAGGTGGGCGCGGGAGGAGCAAGCCTTATCGCCAGCGACTGCGGCCGGCCGAGTGCGGGGACGGCCGACAGGCAGGCGTACCCGCACCGCCGCGGCGGGCATCCGGTCGGCGCCGCCGGTCATGTGTGGTGCACCGCGTACAGGTGGCCGCGGGCCCGCGCGGTGTGCTCCAAGGCTTTCGTCAGCATCCCCGGCGCCTTTGTCTCAGCGGAGTTTGACCGGACCGAGGTGTCGCCATCGGTTGACATGATGCCGGGCATGGTGAGAACACTGCGCATCGAGGGCTTTTCCGTGAGCGGCCAGCCGATCTCCACGCCGACCACCAAGTTCGGCGGCCAGCCCGTGTGGCTGACAGGCCCGCAGTGGCCGATCAGCGCGGCATGGGACCGACCGATGCGGTTCGTCGGCCAGATCGAGTTGGGCCCGGTACTCGGAGCGGCCAGCCACGGGAAGATGGCCTACGTCTTCGTGACCCACGCCGATCACGGGGAGGACTTCTTCGATCCCGACGTCATCGACCCGGAGAGTGGCGAGAACGCGGTGATCGTGCAGCCAGGCGGGGGCTATGCCGGCCAGGTGCGCCCGCTGGAGAGCGGACCCGGGCTCTACGGCCGCGACGGGTCGGAGGTGGAGTTCACCGTCGACCTCCGCCCCGCCGACGAGCCCGGTTCCATGACGGATGAGGAACTCGAAGCCCTGTCCTCCGCCGACCGGGACCGCTACATCGAGCGGATCGACGGCGACAAGATCGGCGGAACACCGCTGTTCGTCCAGGATGACGAGTGGCCAGACGGCGGCCCTTGGCGGCTGCTGCTGCAGCTGGACTCGAACTGGGTGCCCTTCCATCTCAACCTCGGCGCGTCGCCGAGGTTGTTCGCCTTCGTGTCCGAGGACGGCGCCCAGGGCAGGCTGCTGGTCCAGGACTCCTGAGCCGACAAGGCCCCGGCCATGGGGCCAACATCGTTCTCATGCCGACACAACGCCCCCGCCCGTCAAACTCCGCTGAGACTGATCAAACTTCGTTGAGACAGAACAACCGGGTTCGCCGGGGCTGAGCTTCCCCCGAGATGCGGCGGATGGTGACAGCGGGTCAGATGGGCCTCATGAGAGGACCCGAGGCCATGGCCGCCCCGAAGAAGTACCCGCA
>NZ_JBSFJU010000082.1:0-27230 GCF_053598215.1 Kitasatospora sp. NPDC001175
AGTAGTTCTGCAGGGCACCGAGGGCGCCGTTGCCGAGATCCAGGACGGCGCGGTAGCCGTCGGCCTCGACCAGGTAGCTGGAGCAGGGCGAGTCGCCCCGCCCCTCACGAGGAGGAGCGGGGCAACGCCGTGGAGCCCTGCGGCGGTGACCGCCTCAGACGGTGCCGAAACCGACCTTGCGCGTGCTCGGCTCGCCGATCTCGACGTAGGCCAGGCGGTCGGCCGGGACAATGACGCGGCGGCCGTGCTCGTCGGCCAGCGAGAAGACCTTCGAGGTGCCCTCCAGTGCCTTGGCGACCGCGCTCTCGACCTCGTCGGCGGACTGCGAGCTCTCAAGAACGATCTCGCGGGGCGCGTTCTGCACGCCGATCTTGACCTCCACGGCTTCCTTCCCTCCAGGGTTGCAGCCATCCATGCGCGGGCCATTAGAACGTGTGTTCGTGGTGATCGCGCCGTACGGCTTCACCTTAGAGCACCGGCACCGCCGCAGGTCGAAGGTCCGGGGATCGCCCGGGTGCCCGCTCAGCCGGCGGGCGCCTCCCTGGTCTGCTCGCCCGGATGCATCGGGAAGCCCTTCAGGCCGCGCCAGGCCAGGCTGGCCACCAGCCGGACGGCCTCGTCACGGGGGATCTCCAGCCCCTGCGAGAGCCAGTAGCGGGCGGTGATCTGGGCCAGGCCGCAGACTCCGGCGGCGAGCAGCTTGGACTCCGCCTCCGGCAGGTCGGTGTCCTCCGCGATCACCTTGCTGACCAGTGTCGCGCTGGCGTCCGAGGCCCGCTCGACCCGCTCGCGCACGGCCGGCTCGTTGGTCAGGTCGGACTCGAAGACCAGCCGGAACGCCCCGGACTCACTGGAGACGTAGTTGAAGTACGCCTCCATGGTCGCGGCGACCCGCTGCTTGTTGTCGGTGGTCGCGGAGAGTGCCTGGCGGGTGGCCTCCACCAGGGCGTCGCAGTGCTTGTCCAGCAGTGCGAGGTAGAGCTCCAGCTTCCCCGGGAAGTGCTGGTACAGCACCGGCTTGCTGACCCCGGCGCGGTCGGCGATGTCGTCCATGGCCGCGGCGTGGTAGCCGTGGGCGACGAACACCTCCTGCGCGGCACCGAGCAGTTGTTCACGGCGGGCGCTTCGCGGCAGGCGGGCACCGCGCGGGCGCTCCTGCGCCTCCTGGATGGCCGTCACGGGCGCTCCTCACTTGACGGTCTGCGGCAGCGCGCCCATCGGGTGGACGGTGTGCCGGGTATAGCTGGCAAGGTCACTGATTCTACTTTTGAGTAATGGGATCTGCCCCTGGTGCAGGCGAGAAAAGCGCAGGAAAGCCTTGGTGGGCGCCCACAACGGGAGCCCACAATACGGCGCCGGGCCGCGCTGTCCAGAGGGCGAGATGGAACTGTTCGGCGGGGGTGGGGGCCTGGTTCCGGATAATCCGATCCCCCTACCATCGTCCTCCATGAGCGCTGAGCAGCAGGTTGGGTCCGAGGTCGCGCCGGTCCGTACCGTCGCGGTTCCCGGGGCGGTCCTCTCGGTGAGCGGGCCCTCGCCCCACAGCGCGGGCCTGCCGCCCGCGCTCTTCGTCCACGGACTGGGCGGCTCCGCCGACAACTGGACCGACCTCATGGCGGCCCTCGCCGACCAGGTCTCCGGTGAGGCCCTGGACCTGCCGGGCTTCGGCCACTCCGGGCCGCCGCAGGACGGCAACCTCTCCGTCTCCGGTCACGTCCGGGCGGTGATCGGCTACCTGGAGGCGTCCGGGCGCGGGCCGGTGCACCTGTTCGGCAACTCGCTGGGCGGCGCGGTGGCCGTCCGGCTGGCGGCACTCCGTCCCGACCTGGTGCGCAGCCTCACCCTGATCTCGCCCGCCCTGCCCGAGCTGCCGCCGCAGCGCACCGCATGGCCGACCGGCCTGCTCGCGGTGCCCGGCGTGCCCGCGCTGCTCCGGCGCATCCCGGCCGGCCGCCGCACCCCCGAGCAGGCCACCGACGGCTTCCTCGACCTGGTCTACGGCGACCCGGTCGCGGTACCGGCCGGGCGGCGGGAGCGCGCGGTGAACGAGTACCGGCGGCGGCTCGGCGTCCCGTACGCGATGCAGGCGATGGTCGGCTCGGCGCGCGGGATCGTCTCCGCCTACACCGAGCGCGGCGACCAGGCGCTGTGGCGGCAGGCCGAGCAGGTGAAGGCGCCGGTGCTGCTGGTGTACGGGCTGAAGGACAAGCTGGTCTCGTACCGGTCGGCGCGGCGGGCCTGCGCGGCCTTCGCCGACGCGCGGCTGCTGGTGCTGCCGGACTCCGGGCACGTGGCGATGATGGAGCACCCGGAGCCGGTGGCGCGGGCGGTCCGGGAGCTGCTCGCGGAGATCTGACCGCGCCGCGCGGAACCCGCGGGGCGCGGGGAGCGACGCGTCCGGCCGGGGCGGCGCGAGCGGGGCGCCGCCCGAGGGCAGGTTGCCGGGCCGAAACGTGCTGCGCCGGTGGAGGTCACGTGGGTTCACTCGTTCAGGTGGCAACCGGGCGGGTGACCGAGGAGGGGCCGGGGTCTGGTTCTACCTTCGTGGTGTCGGACCGAACAGGTGTGGGGGAGTAGCAGCCGCCGGTGCCCCGCGGGGCGGCTGTGCGGGCCAACGGTCGAGCGTGCCGGGCCCGTAGCGGGTGCTGCCCTCCCGGAGTGTCGCGCTTCCGCCGAGCGCCGGGCCGCCGGGTACCGGATCCCGCGGCGGGGCGGGCTCGGCGGGTCCAGGTCTGGCCTGCCGCCGGCAGCCGTCCGGCCCCGATCGCCCTGCTCTGGAGGTTGTCGTGCGCGTCGCTCCGCTCACCGAGGGCACCCGCCCGGACACGCGGCGTACCGAGGAGGGTTGGTGCGATCGGCTGTTGGCTGAGGAAACGTACCGGCAGGCCGCCGAGCTCACCCCCGGCAGCGAGTGCGGCCGGCGATGGCAGCAGCGCTGCGGCGCGCACCTCGACCGGATCCGGGTGGTGACGGGCCCGGCGGAGCCGGGCGCACTGGCGGAGGCGGTCTGATGGGCCGCCATGAGGAGCCGTTACCGCCCCCGGCGGCGGAGGTGCGGCCGGGGGCGGCGGCCGGCCGGGAGCACCCGTCGGTTCAGGCCCGGTCGGGGGGCCCGGTGCGGGAGCTGACCGAGCGCCATCGGTCCGTCTGCGAGCAGACGGTCGCCCCGCTGGCCATCGCGGCCGGCTTGGCGGGGGCCGGGCCGGGACCGGGCCCGACAGGCACGGCGGCCGCCTTCCGCGCCCGGACGCGTCCCGTACTGCTGGTCGCGATCGGTCTGCACCCGGCGCTGCCGGCCGTGCTCTCCTTCGCGGCGCTCGCAGTCCTGGCCGCGCTCGATCCGGGACCCGCTGCCGGGGCGGGCCTGCCGGCCGCCGCAGTGGGCCGGGTGTCCGCGCTGCTGCCGCCTTGCGCCTGGGCGGTGCTCGGCCGTCCCGGGGGGTACCGGCCGGCCGCTCCGCCGCTCTGACCCGGCCCCGTCCGTACTCGACTGACTTAACACCCGTAACCTGCCGTGCCCGCGAGGGGCGGCGTCGTGGAAGGACACCCCCGATGAGGGTGCTGCTGCTGGGGGCCGACGGTTTCATCGGCCGCCGGGTCGCCGACCGTCTGATGGCCGACGGCGAACTCCAGGTGACCGTGCTCGGCCGCCGCGACTCGGCCGACATCCGCTTCGACCTGACGGCGGGCAGTCCCGGGGCGCTGGCCAGGTTCCTGGACGCGGTGGTCCCGCAGGTGGTGATCAACTGCGCCGGGGCCACCTACGGCTCCTCGCGGACCCTGATCAGGGCGAACACCCTCGCGGTCGCCACCGTGTGCGAGGCGATCCGGCGCAGCCGGGAGCCCGCCAGGCTGGTGCACGTCGGGTCGGCGGCCGAGTACGGTCCGATGCCCTCGGGCGTGCCGATCCCGGAGGGTGCCGAGCCGCGGCCGGTCGGCCCGTACGGGGTGTCCAAGCTCGCGGGGACGGAACTGGTGGTCTCCTCGGGGCTGGACGCGGCGGTGCTGCGGGTCTTCGACGTGGTCGGCCCGGGGTCGCCGACGGCCTCGCTGTTCGGGCGGCTCGCCGAGGGGCTGCGCCGGGCGCTGGAGCAGGACGAGCGGCAGGTGCGGATGCCGGACCTGTCCGGATACCGGGATTTCGTGGATGTCCGGGACGTCGCCAGGGCGATCCAGGCGGCGGCGGTCTCGGCCGCCACCGGCGTGATCAACGTCGGTACCGGCCATGCGGTCCGGGCCCGGGACGCGGCCCAGCTGCTGGTCAGGGCCGCCGGTTTCGATGGCTCCATCAGCGAGGATGCCCGCCAGGTGCTGGTGCCGAGCCAGAGCGCGGCAGACCCCGGCCACCGGGCCGCCGAGCCGTACCGGCCGGTGGAGGCCCGTCCGGTGCTGGAGCCGGTGCAGTGGCGGCAGGCCGATGTGCGGACCGCCAGGGACCGTCTCGGATGGCGGGCACTGGTGCCGCTGGAGGAGTCCCTGGGTGACATCTGGCTGGAGACGGCCTGCCGGGTCTGACCGTGCACAAGGCGTGTCCGGCAACGGTGGTGGCGCCGGACGGTCCTCGGCGGCCAGTCCACCATCCGGCGGTGCCCGTCTCGCTAGTCGGACATGCTGTCTCGGAATAGTGGCCCGGCGTGACACTGTTGGCTTAAGCGGAATCGAAAGCTGTACAGAACTGACGACCATCGGAGTCCACGTGTCGCTGCCACCCCTGGTTGAGCCGGCCGCCGAGCTCACCGTTGACGAGGTCCGCCGGTACTCCCGTCACCTGATCATTCCGGATGTCGGGATGGCGGGGCAGAAGCGGCTGAAGAACGCCAAGGTGCTGTGCGTCGGCGCCGGCGGCCTCGGCTCGCCCGCCCTGATGTACCTGGCCGCGGCCGGTGTCGGCACGCTCGGCATCGTCGAGTTCGACGTCGTCGACGAGTCGAACCTCCAGCGCCAGATCATCCACGGCCAGTCCGACATCGGCCGCTCCAAGGGCGAGTCGGCGCGGGACTCGGTCAAGGAGATCAACCCGTACGTCAACGTGATCCTCCACGACGAGCGTCTCGACAACGACAACGTCATGGAGATCTTCTCCGGCTACGACCTGATCGTGGACGGCACGGACAACTTCGCCACCCGCTACCTGGTGAACGACGCCGCGGTGCTGCTCGGCAAGCCGTACGTCTGGGGCTCCATCTACCGCTTCGACGGCCAGGCCAGCGTCTTCTGGGCCGAGCACGGCCCCTGCTACCGCTGCCTCTACCCGGAGGCCCCGCCGCCGGGCATGGTCCCCTCCTGCGCCGAGGGCGGCGTGCTGGGCGTGCTCTGCGCGTCCATCGGCTCGATCCAGGTCACCGAGGCGATCAAGCTGCTCGCCGGCGTCGGCGACCCGCTGGTCGGCCGCCTGATGATCTACGACGCCCTGGAGATGACCTACCGCCAGGTCAAGGTCCGCAAGGACCCGAACTGCGCCGTCTGCGGTGAGAACCCGACCGTCACCGAGCTGATCGACTACGAGTCCTTCTGCGGTGCCGTCTCGGAGGAGGCCCAGGAGGCCGCGGCCGGTTCGACGATCACCTCCAAGCAGCTCAAGGAGTGGATCGACAGCGGCGAGAACATCGAGATCATCGATGTCCGCGAGATCAACGAGTACGAGATCGTCAACATCCCGGGCGCCAGGCTGATCCCCAAGGGCGAGTTCCTGATGGGCGCCGCGCTGGAGACGCTGCCCCAGGACAAGAAGATCGTCCTGCACTGCAAGACCGGTGTCCGCTCGGCCGAGGTGCTGGCCGTGCTGAAGTCTGCCGGCTTCGCCGACGCGGTCCACCTGGGCGGCGGCGTGATCGGCTGGGTCAGCCAGATCGAGCCGCACAAGCCGACGTACTGAGTCGACGGCGGAGGGCGACTCCCCGGGGCAGCCGGGGAGTCGCCCTCCGTTCCCCAGCGGGGCACGGTCGGCGTGCGGTCCCGGCGCCGCCGCCGGTGCGCAGGGACGACCGGTTGATCAGAGCGCGTTCTTGCGCTGGAGGACGTTGTACGCGATCCAGCCCGGCAGCACCGGCAGCCAGAAGGTCAGCAGGCGGTAGAGGAAGACCGCCGGGGTGGCGACGGTCGGGGAGACGCCGGCCACCGTGAGGGCACCGATCAGCGCGATCTCGACCGGGCCGATACCGCCCGGGGTCGGGATCGCGGATCCGGCCGCGTTGGCGGTCAGGAAGACCACGGCCACCACCGAGAAGCTCAGCGTCCCGCCGAAGGCCTGGATCGAGGCGTTCAGGCAGGCGGTGAAGCTCAGGGTGAGCAGCAGGATGCCGCCGAAGCCGGTGATCAGCTTGCGCGGCGTCTGCATCAGGTCGAGCATCCGGGGGACCACGCCGAAGAACAGCGAGCGGACCCGGGTCACCACGAACCGCCGCAGCGGCGCCACCGCCGCGACCACCAGCGCCAGCACGGCGGCCGTCAGCACGCCGATGATCACCGCCCGGGAGGCGCCGAGATCGCCGCTGGTCTGGGTGCCGGTGATCAGGCCGAAGCTGAACAGCAGCAGCAGGTGTCCGCCGAGCCCGGCCAGCTGGGAGGCGCCGACACTCGCCACCGCCTGTCCCGAGCGGATACCCGCCTTCTGCAGGTAGCGGGTGTTCAGCGCGATGCCGCCGATCGCGGCCGGCGCCACCAGCTTGACGAAGGACCCGGCCAGTTGTGCGGCCACCGTCCGCCCGAACGGCAGCCGCTCCGGTACGAAGCCGGTCAGGCTCATCGCCGCGGCGCCGTAGCTGGCCGCGGCGGCGGCCAGCGCGACCGCAGCCCAGACCCAGTTCATGTGGGAGAGCTTGAGCTGCGCGGGCTGGATGGTGGTCAGCGCCAGGTACGCGGCGAAGGTCAGCGCGATGACCATGATCAGGGTCTTCGGCTTGAGCCGCTCCAGCTTCGCCGGGGCCATCGGGGCCTCGGGCGCGATCTGCAGGATCTGGCCGCGGATCCGGCTCAGCAGGTCCTCGCCGGCGGCCGCGATGTCCTCGCCGGCGGCCGCGATGTCCTCCTCGGCCTGCGCTTGCGTCCGCTCGCCCGCCGCGACCTGTTCCAGCGCCAGCGCCTGGGCGGCGGCCTTGCGCTCCTTGGTGAGTCGCTTCAGGTCGACCCTGGTGGAGCGGCTCATCCCGACCGGCTGGAGCAGCGGCAGCGCGGCGGCGACCTTGTCGGCACCCAGCACCCGGTTGGCGACGGCCACCGTGCGCTCCGGGCCGACCCGCAGCGCGAAGGTGGTGACCAACTGGGCGACGTCGATCCGCAGTGCCAGGTCACCGGCGGCGATGTCCCCGCCGGAGAGGTTCACCAGGCAGCCGGTCTTCCCGTCCACCACCAGCATCGACTCGCCGGTGAGCCTGCGGTGGGCGATCCGCCGCTCGTGCAGCGCGCCGACCGACTCCCAGAGCGAGGCCATCACCTGGTCGGTGATCTCCTCGTCCGCCAGCTCGTCCAGGGTCGGCCCCGAGATCTTCTCGTAGACCAGGATCGCGGCGTCCGGCCCGAGCTCGGAGGTGGCCACCAACTGCGGCGAGACCGCGCCGGAGGCGGCTGCCGCGTAGGCGATCAGAGCCTCCTGCTCCAGCGCCTGGCGCAGCGACTGCGGGCTGCGCCGGACGGCCACCGAGCGCAGCCGCAGCCGCCGCCAGGCCCGGTAGAAGAAGCCGGAGGCCTGCTGCTCGCGGTCGATGATGTGGACGTCCAGCTCCGGGCCGTCCTGCTGTTGGACGTAGTAGCGGCGGGTGCCGCCGGGGGCGTCGGGGGCCCGGACCGCGCCCGCCGGCGCGAAACCGACCTTCCGCAGGCCGATCAGCAGGTGCTGGCCGGTGGGGCGGATGTTCGGCGAGCCGATCGCGTACAGGGTGCCGTACGCCACGGACCAGCCGATCAGCACCGTCAGGATCAGTGAGAGCAGCGTGGTGTAGCCGCTGACCAGCTCGGTCAGGCCGCTGAGGACGACCACCACCCAGAGCGCCACCCGCCAGCGCGGGCGGCTCGACATGCCGACCGCCGTCATGTAGGCGATCACCGGGGCCAGATAGCCGTGCACCGGGTCGGTCAGGGTCTGCCCGCCGCCCGGCGGCAGCTGGGTGAGTGCGTCCCGGATCGCCATCGGAGCGCCGGCCGCGACGTACCAGTCCACGCCGAGCGAGACCCCGTAGGAGAGCACGGAGGCGAGCACGCCGTCGGCGACCCGCAGGCCGTCGCGTTTGATCAGCCGTTCCACCGCGAAGGCCAGCGGCACGGCGAGCACCGCCACGCTGGAGACCAGGGCGGCGATGGTGCTCATCACGCTCGGGATGCGGTGGGCGTTGACGGAGATGTCGTTCTCCAGGCCCGTGGTGGTCGAGATGGCGAAACGAGCCACCAGGAAGAGCGCCACGATGCCCGCGAGCCCGGCGAGGAACCGGATCAGGTCGGACGGCCGGTGCGCGCGGGCAGCGAGCAGCGGCTCGTCGACGGCGAGCATGCTGCGTCCCGGCTCGCCCTCCCGCACGTGCTTCTCCCCCTTGATCAACGACACCCGTCTCTGCGGTGCCGGCCGTCGCGACGGGACCTTCCCCGAAGCTGCGCGGGAGTGGCCGGTGGCGGGCCCCTCGGAGCCCCTGTCCACGTCCACGCCTGCCGTCCCGGTCATCTGGTCTTGTCCTCGTATCACCACTCACCGCCCCGAAGATGGTGGCATGCCCGGCGGGGTACCGCTGGACAGGGGCAGTATCGGGCGCGGCGGGCCACGCGCAAGTGGCATTCCTCCGATCGGTCGGATGGGGAAGAATCACCCCGATGACGGAGAGTACGAACGCGGGTGGTCTGCCGCCCTTCGCCGAGTCGGTCCTCGACCTTACCGAGCGCATCCCGGCGGGCCGGGTGATGACCTACGGCGACGTCGCCGAGTACCTCGGCCAGGGCGGGCCCCGGCAGGTCGGGCGGGTAATGGCACTGTACGGCGGAGCGGTGCCCTGGTGGCGGGTGATCCGGGCGGACGGGCGGCCGCTGCCCGGACACGAGCACCGTGCGCTGGGCCACTACCGCGAGGAGGGCACCCCGTTGCGCACCGTCGGCGGCGAGATGCGGGTCGACCTCCGCCGCGCCCGCTGGGACGGACGGTAGCCGATCACGGGAGTACGAACCCGGCGGTTTCCGGTTGCGCGCGCGGATCCCCGCGCCCCCGGGGCGTTGCGTGGTTGCGGGCCGGGGACCGTAGGCTCGTTGGTCATGGGCCGGAGCGGCCCGCCCGCTGTCCGATCTGCCCAGGATGTTCGTGACCTCCCCTTTCCGTTTGGTGCGCAGCCCCCTCGCGCAGCCCGCCCCGCCCGTACTGGACGAGTACCAGCGAGCCGTGGCCGAGCACCCGGGCGGCCCGCTGCTGGTGCTGGCCGGCCCGGGGACGGGCAAGACCACGACCCTGGTGGAGTCGGTGGTCCGGCGGATCGAGCGCGGCACCGACCCCGAGAAGATCCTGGTCCTCACCTTCAGCCGCAAGGCCGCGATGGAGCTGCGTGACCGGATGACCGGTCGCCTCGGCAACGGCGGGCTCGCCCCGCAGGCCACCACCTTCCACTCCTTCTGCTACGCGCTGCTCCGCTCCCACCAGGACCCCCAGGCGTACGCCGAGCCGCTGCGGCTGCTCTCCGGCCCGGAGCAGGACGTGATGGTCCGCGAGTTGCTGGCGGGGCATGCCGAGGACGCCAGGTCGGGCGTGGGCGGGATCAGCTGGCCGCTGGACCTGCGCGCCTGCCTGACCACCCGCGGCTTCGCCGACGAGGTCCGCGCCGTGCTCGCCCGCAGCCGCGAACTCGGCCTCGGCGAGGCGGAGCTGAGCCGCTTCGCGGACGGGGTGCAGCGTCCGGACTGGGCCGCCGCCGCGCACTTCCTCGCCGACTACCTGGACGTCCTGGACCTGCGCGGCGTGCTCGACTACGCCGAGCTGGTGCACCGCGCGGTCCTGCTCGCCGAGCGGCCCGAGGTGCGCAAGTCGCTGCGCGAGCGGTACGAGGTCGTCTTCGTGGACGAGTACCAGGACACCGACCCCTCCCAGGTCCGGCTGCTGCGGCAGCTGGCGGGCGACGGCCGGGACCTGGTCGCGGTGGGCGACCCGGACCAGTCGATCTACGCCTTCCGCGGTGCCGACATCAA
This sequence comes from Kitasatospora sp. NPDC001175, assembly GCF_053598215.1. Classification (NCBI taxonomy): domain Bacteria; kingdom Bacillati; phylum Actinomycetota; class Actinomycetes; order Kitasatosporales; family Streptomycetaceae; genus Kitasatospora; species Kitasatospora sp. NPDC001175. The sequence goes on from NZ_JBSFJU010000082.1 coordinate 10,150, forward strand.
CGGCATCCTCGACTTCCCCGAGTCCTTCCCGCGGGCCGACGGCCGTCCCGCCGAGGTCAGGGTGCTGCGGGTGTCCCGCCGCTCGGGCGCGGTGCTGCTCGCCGCCACCCGGGAGCTGACCCGCCGGATGCCGATGGGCCGGCTGCCCGCGGACAAGCTCGCCCAGCACCGGGCGCTGCTGCCCTCCCGCGAGGGCGGCCGGGTCGAGGTGTACACCTACCCGACCCCGGGGGCGGAACTCGACAGCATCGCCGATCTGCTGCGCCGCGCCCATCTGGAGGACGGCATACCGTGGGGCGAGATGGCGGTCCTGGTCCGGGCCGGGGCACGCTCCATACCCGGCGTACGGCGGGCGCTCGGCGCGGCCGGGGTCCCGCTGGAGATCGACGGCGACGACCTGCCGCTGCGCGGCGAACCGGCCGTGGCCCCGCTGCTGCTCGCCCTGCGGGTCTGCGCCCGCCCGGCGGACGAGTGCACCGCCGAGACCGCACACACCCTGCTCACCGGCCCGCTCGGCGGCCTGGACGGCTCCGACCTGCGGCGCTTGGGCCGCGCCCTGCGCGAGGAGGAGCGGCAGGCGCTGCGGGCGGCGGACACCGACGGGGCCGCGGACGGGCGGCCCGGGGCCGTACGCTCCGCCGAGGAGCTGATCCGAGAAGCGCTGGCCGAGCCCGAGCGGCTGGTCGCGATGGACCCGGCGTACGCGCGGCGGGCCCGCGACCTCGGCACGCTGCTGCGCAAGGTGCGGGAACTGCTGGCCGGTGGCGGCGGCGCCGAGGAGGCGCTGTGGGAGCTGTGGGAGGGCAGCCGCCGCTGGCGCGAGCGGCTGGAGCGGGCCGCGCTGCGCGGCGGCGCGGCGGGCCGCAACGCCGACCGCGACCTGGACGCGCTGTGCGCGCTGTTCGAGACCGCCGCCCGCGCCGAGGAACAGGTCGCGGGCCACCGGGGCGCGCTGGACTTCCTGGCCGAACTGGAGGCCCAGGACATCGCCGCCGACACCCTGACCGTCCGGACCGTCCGCCCGGACGCGGTGCGGCTGATGACCGCCCACCGGTCCAAGGGACTGGAGTGGCGGCTGGTCGTGGTCGCCGGGGTCCAGGACGGCCTCTGGCCGGACCTGCGCCGCCGCGGCTCGCTGCTGGAGGCCGACCGGATCGGCCGGGACGGCCTCGCCGAACCGCTCTCCCCGACGGCCCTGCTCGGCGAGGAGCGCCGGCTCTTCTACGTCGCCGCGACCCGGGCGAAGGAGCGGCTGGTCGTGACCGCCGTCAAGGCGCCCGCCGAGGACGGCGACGAACCCTCCCGCTTCCTGCGCGAGCTGTACCGGGAGGAGATCGACCCGAGGACCGGGCGGGTGCGCAACCGCACCCCGCAGGTCGCCGTCGAGGACGTGACCCATCGGCCGCGCCGCCCGCTGTCCGTGTCCGCGCTGGTCGCCGAGCTGCGGGCGGTCACCGTCGACCCGGCGCTGGAGCCCGGGCTGCGCCGGGCCGCCGCCGAGCGGCTGGCCGTGCTGGCCGCCGCCGTGGACGAGGACGGGGTGCCGCTGGTCCCGGCCGCGCACCCGGACCGCTGGTGGGGCCTGCTGGACCGGTCGGAGTCCGCCGAGCCGCTGCGGGAGGCGGCCGAACCGGTCCGGCTCTCCGGCAGCGGGCTGGAGCAGTTGGAGAGCTGCGCGCTCCAGTGGTTCCTGGACAAGGACGTCAAGGCCGCCGGGACCGCCACGGCCGCCCAGGGGTTCGGCAACGTGGTGCACGCCCTGGCCGACGAGGTCGGCTCGGGGCGCACCCCGGCCGACCTGGCGGTGCTGATGGAGCGCCTGGACACGGTCTGGGACGCGCTGGCCTTCGACGCGCCGTGGAAGTCCCAGCAGGAGAAGGAGCAGGCGCGCGCCGCCCTGGAACGCTTCCTGCACTGGCACGTCCTGGAACGCGGCCGCACCACCGTGGCCACCGAGCACGGCTTCGACCTCACCCTGCCGGTCGGCGCGATCAACGTACGGATCCGGGGCTCGATGGACCGGGTCGAGCGGGACGCGGCCGGCCGCGCGTACGTGGTGGACTTCAAGACCGGCAAGCAGATCCCCACCGAGAAGTCGCTGCCCGAACACAAGCAGCTGGCCGTCTACCAGCTCGCCGTCCGGGGCGGAGCGCTCGCAGGCCTGCCCGGGTTCGAGTCCGGCGCCATCTCCGGCGGGGCCGAGCTGGTGCACCTGCGGGAGCCCGCGAAGGGTGCCCCCGAGGCGCCCAAGGTCCAACAGCAGGGGTCGCCGGACGGCGAGCCGTGGATCGAGAACCTGCTCGCGGACGCGGCGGGACGGGTGCTCGCCGAGCGCTTCGTGCCGACGGCGAGTGACGGCTGCACCCGCTGCGCCTTCCGCAGCAGCTGCTCGGCCCAGCGCGACGGGCGCCAGTTGATCGAGTGAGGCCGGCGGAGCCAGGGACTCCTCGGGGGCAGGCGGGGCAATCGACAGGAGCGCGGGAAGCCGCGCGCTCCGGCAGGCACACCGGTTTGTCGGAGGTACCGGTTAGCTTGGAGTGCGTGCGTGCCGTGCTCAGTGACCCAGAACAGCTGAAGGAACTGCTTGGCATCCCGTTCAACCGGGAGCAGATGGCGGCGATCGGCGCGCCGCTGGAGCCCGCCGTGATCGTGGCCGGAGCCGGGTCGGGGAAGACCACGGTGATGGCCGCCCGGGTGGTGTGGCTGGTCGGCTCGGGTGCGGTCCGGCCCGAGGAGGTGCTGGGACTCACCTTCACCAACAAGGCGGCGGGCGAGCTGGCCGAACGCGTCCGGGACGCGCTGCGCCGGGCCCGGGTGCTGGACGCCGACGAGGAGGTGCTGGGCGAGCCGGAGATCTCCACCTACCACGCCTTCGCAGGCAGGCTGCTGAAGGAGCACGGCCTGCGGCTCGGCATCGAGCCGGACGTCCGGCTGCTCGCCGACGCCACCCGCTTCCAGCTGGCCGCCAAGGTGCTGCGCTCCGCGCGCGGCCCCTACCCGGCGCTGACCGGCGCCTTCTCGGGGCTGGTCGCCGACCTGATCGCGCTCGACGGCGAGCTGGCCGAGCACCTGGTCGAGCCCGCCGGGCTGCGCACCTTCGACCAGGACCTGCTGGACGAGCTCGCCACCGCCAGGCTCAGCAACGACGACCTGCGCGCCGTCCCACAGACCGCCCGGGCCCGGCTGGAACTGCTGCAGCTGGTCGAGGAGTACCGCCGCCGCAAGCAGGCCCTCGGGCTGATGGACTTCGGCGACCAGATAGCCGCCTCCGCCCGGCTCGCGCAGCAGCGCCCCGAGGTCGGCGAGCTGCTCCGGGCGCAGTTCAGGGTGGTGCTGCTGGACGAGTACCAGGACACCTCGGTGGCTCAGCGGCTGATGCTCTCCGGCCTGTTCGGCAGGTCGCGCACCGCCTGTGGGCATCCGGTCACCGCGGTCGGCGACCCCTGCCAGGCGATCTACGGCTGGCGCGGTGCGTCCGTCGCCAACCTGGACGACTTCCCCGCCCACTTCCCGCGCCGCGACGGCAGCCCCGCCACCCGGTACGCGCTCAGCGAGAACCGCCGCAGCGGCGGGCGGCTGCTCGCCTTCGCCAACGAGTTGGCCGCGCCGCTGCGCGCGATGCACCAGGGCGTCGAGGCGCTGCGCCCCGCGCCGGGGGAGGAGCAGAGCGGGTTCGTGCGCTGCGCCCTGCTGCCCACCCACGCCGAGGAGATCGACTGGCTGGCCGACTCCATCGCCCACCTGGTCGCCACCGGCACCGCGCCCGGGCGGATCGCCGTGCTCTGCCGGGGCGGCGCGTCCTTCGCGGACATCCACGCGGCACTGGTGGCCCGTGAGGTGCCGGTGGAGGTGGTCGGGCTCGGCGGGCTGCTGCAGCTGCCCGAGGTGGCCGACCTGGTCGCGGTCTGCGAGGTGCTGCAGGACCCGACGGCCAACGCCGCGCTGGTGCGGCTGCTGATCGGCCCGCGCTGGCGGATCGGCCCGCGCGACCTCGCCCTGCTCGGCCGCCGGGCCGCCGAACTGGTCCGCACCGCCCGCCCGGAGGGCGTGGACGCGCTGAGCGTCGCGGTGGCCGAGACCGACCCGACCGAGGTGGTCTCGCTGGCCGACGCGCTGGAGACCTTCCTGGAGGCCGAGCAGCCGGACGAGCTGCCGTTCTCCGCCGAGGCCAGGGTGCGCTTCGCCCGGCTCGCCCAGGAGATCCGCGAGCTGCGCCGGACGCTGGCCGAGCCGCTGATGGACGTGCTGCACCGGGTCCTGGCGGTGACCGGCCTCGAGGTGGAGCTCGCCGCCTCCCCGCACGCCCTGGCCGCGCGCCGCCGGGAGACCCTGCACGGCTTCCTGGACGTGGCCGCCTCCTTCGCGGACCTGGACGGCGACCCGGGCCTGACCGCCTTCCTGGCCTTCCTGCGGGCCTCCCAGGAGTACGAGCGCGGCCTGGACAGCAGCCTGCCCGGCGGTGAGGACACCGTGAAGGTGCTCACCGCGCACAAGTCCAAGGGCCTGGAGTGGGACGTGGTCGCCGTCCCCGGGTTGGTGAAGGACGCGTTCCCGAGCGGCAAGGGGCGCGAACGCTGGACCAGCACCAAGAAGGTGCTGCCGCACGCCCTGCGCGGTGACGCGGCCACCCTGCCCTCGGTCGGGAAGTGGGCGCCCAAGGAGATCGGGATCTTCAAGAAGGCGATGGCCGAGCACTCCGCCGTCGAGGAACTGCGGCTCGGCTACGTCGCGTTCACCCGGCCCCGCGCACTGCTGCTCGCCTCGGGCCACTGGTGGGGGCCCAGTCAGAAGCGGCGGCGCGGGCCGTCGGGCTTCCTGCTGGAGTTGAAGGCGCACTGCGAGAAGCCGGGCTGCGGCGAGGTCGAGCGGTGGGCCGAGCCGCCGCTGCCCGATGCCGAGAACCCGGCGCTGGCCATCTCGGTGGAGACCCCGTGGCCGCTGCCGCTGGATGAGGCCGCACAGGCCGCCCGGCGCCGGGTCGCCGAGCTGGTGCACCGCCGTCTGGCCGGTGAAGTCGCCCCCGAGCCCGAGGAGTTGAGCCCGGAGGTGGAGCGCCAGGTGGCCTCCTGGGACCGTGATCTGACCGCGCTGTTGGGGGAGTTGGAGCGTTCTCGGCGCGCGGTGCGCGAGGTGCCGCTGCCGGCCTCGATGTCGGCCTCCCAATTGATGCGCCTGGCTTCCGATCCGGACGGCTTCGCCCGCGAGTTGGCCCGCCCGATGCCCCGGCCGCCGCAGCCCGCCGCCCGCCGGGGCACCCGGTTCCACGCCTGGGTGCAGTCCCGGATCGAGCCGCTGATGCTGATCGAACCCGGCGCCCTGCCCGGCGTGGACGACGACGGGATCGAGGACGAGCGCGACCTTGAGCAGCTCAAGGAGGCCTTCCTGCGCAGCCCGTACGCGGACCGGACGCCGTACCGGGTCGAGGCGCCGTTCCAACTGGTGCTCGCGGGGCGGGTGGTGCGCGGCCGGATCGACGCGGTGTACCGGGAGCGTGACGGTGGCACAGGGTCACCGGGCGTGTCGCGGTACGAGGTGGTGGACTGGAAGACGCACCGGGACGAGACGGCCGATCCGCTGCAGCTCGCCATCTACCGGCTGGCCTGGGCGGAGCAGACGGGTGTCGAGCCCGAGCAGGTCACGGCTTCGTTCCTCTATGTCCGCAGCGGTCGTGTCGTAAGACCGTCAGGACTTCCCGGCCGAAAAGAGTTGACCGAGCTCCTGATCGGGAATAGTGAAGAATGAGTCACGCAGAGCATTCAAGTCGTCACAGGACCGCGCGAAACCTGTGCGCGGTGCACTTTTCGCGCCTATTGTGAGGTCGGTAACCGGTCAACCCCAGTGCTCCGGCCGCCGACGAGGACGAAGTTCCTGACCCTCTGTCATCACCGCAGGTGTCCCCTGACACCGGCCACCTTTCGCTGGAGAGACCGAAGTTGAGCGCGACCGGATGGATCAGAGAGCGGCTCGCGGGGCCGGTCCCGGGAGCCGTTCCAGGAGCCGTCACCGGCACCTGGCCGAAGACCGCCCTGGCGCTGCCGTTCATCGGCATGCTGCTGGTGGTCTCCCTCGACTACTTCAGCAACTCCTCGGTGACGGTCGAACCGGCCATCACCGCGGTCCCCGCGCTGGCCGCCGTGGTCAGCAGACGCACCTGGTACCCGCTGGTGATCGGCCTGTTCACCGAGCTCGCGGCCTTCGTGATGGCGCTCTACAACGATGTGCTCGGCCAGTCCGTGCACACCGCCACCGTCTTCGCCATCGCACTGGTCGCCGGCATCGGCTGGGTCAGCGCGACCCTGCGGCTGCGGCAGGAGAAGGCCCTCGCCGACGCTCAGGTGGTGGCCGAGATCGCCAGGCGGGTACTGCTGCGCCCGGTCCCCGACCGGGTCGGCAGCGTGCGGGCCGCCGTCCACTACGCGGCCGCGGCGGCCCACGCCCGGATCGGCGGCGACCTCTACGAGGTGGTCAACACCCGGCACGGCGTCCGGGCCGTGGTCGGCGACGTCCGGGGCAAGGGGCTCAACGCGGTGGAGACGGCGGCTGCCGTGCTCGGCGCGTTCCGCGAGGCCGCCCACCAGGAGCCCGAGCTGGCCAAGGTGGCCGGCTGGCTGGCCGTCAGCCTGGACCGGGCCCTGCACGAGAACGACCACCCCGGGGTCGAGGAGGAGTTCGTCACCCTGGTCCTGATCGGGGTCGGCCCGGACGACGTCGCGGAGATCGTCAACTGCGGTCACCCGGCACCGTTGTTGCTGCGGGCCGATGAGCCGGTGAGGGCGCTGGAGTCGGCGGAGAGCGTGCCGCCGCTCGGGGTGCTCGATCCGGCCGACGTCCGGCCGCCGGTGCACCGGGTGCGGGTGCACCCCGGGGACCGGGTGCTGCTCTTCACCGACGGCGTGATCGAGGCCCGCGACCACCGGGGCGTCTTCTACCCGCTCGCGGAACGCCTTCCGCAGGTCGCCTCCGGCGGCCCGGTCGAGATCCTGGACCGGATCCACGACGACGTCGTGCGCCACGTCGGCCGCACCCTGGGGGACGACGCGGCGATGCTCCTGCTGCAGTACGAGCCGACCGCCCATCACCTCCCGCACCAGCCGGACCACCAGGCGGCCGCCCCGGCCTGACGGGTGCGGGTGGACGGCCCCTCAGAGCGTGACCTCGACGACCAGGGGCCGGTGGTCGGAGACCGCCGCCCGGGGGGCCGAGGCCGGCCCGACGGCGGTGCGGGGGACGCCGATCGCCAGGACGTGGTCGAACTGGACGGCCGGGTTGTGCGAGGGGTAGGTCGGGGTCCTCGCCAGGTCGTACCAGCCCTGGAGGCGCGGCCGCGGCTCCCGTGCCCGACGCCGGCGCGCCCCCGGCTGGATCGCCTGCGCCGCCCGCAGGCGCCGGGCCGCCCGCAGATCACGCCGCGGCGGCTGCTCCGACCTCCGCTGCCGCGCGGTCTTCAGGTCCAGCGCGGTGGCCCCGCCGAGCACCGCCTTGGGCATCGCGCCGATCAGGTTGAAGTCGCCGAGCACCAGGTACGGCTTCGGCAGGTCGGCGATCCACCGCCGGATGCCCGCGAGTTGGGCCATGTTCCAGCCGGGCACGAAGGACAGATGGGTGGCGACCACCGTGAACGGCCCCCGCTCGCCCTCCAGCACGGCGGCCACCGCGGCGCGCGGCTCGTCCGGTACGGGCGTCAGCCCGCGCCGCCCGGCGACCCGCAGCGGCAGTCCGAACGGCGCGGGCGCGAACCTGCGCGCCCGCCAGTGCCGCACCGGAAGCCGGGTGAGCAGCGCGGTGCCGTACGAGGGCAGGTCGGTGGCCGTGTCGATCTCGCCGGGCCCGTACACCTGGAGACCGGGGACGGACGGGTCGGGCACCCAGCCGGCCACCGGGGCCGGGCGTCCGTGCAGCGCGGCGGCGAAGCGCCAGTCGGCGGCGCCCATCGCCTTGGCGGCGGTGGCGGCCTGGTCGACCAGGCCGGAGCGCACCTGGTAGCGGTCGACCTCCTGGAGGGCGAGCACATCCGCGTCCAGTCCGGCGATGGCCTCAAGCAGCGGGTCGGCGGCCTCGGGCGGATAGGGCAGCGGGCTGCCGTCGGCGGCCAGGGGCTGACCGTGCAACAGGTTGAAGGTGGCGATGCGCAGCTGGCTCACCGTACGACGGTACCGGCTGAGCTTGAGTGGGTGGGGCATGCCCGGTACACATACCGGGTATGTCCATCCGCCACGCTCTGCTCGCCCTGCTCGACCAGGGGTCGTGCTACGGCTACCAGCTCCGGGTTGAGTTCGAGGCCCGCACGGGCGCCACCTGGCCGCTGAACGTCGGACAGGTCTACACCACCCTGGGCCGCCTGGAGCGGGACGGGCTGGTCGCGCCGCACGGTGCGGACGCGGAGGGGCACCTGTTCCACGCCGTCACCGAGGCCGGCCGCGCGGAGCTGCGCAACTGGTTCGAGACGCCGGTGCCCAGGGAGAACCCGCCGCGCGACGAACTCGCGATCAAGCTGGCGATGGCGGTCACCGTGTCGGGGGTCGACGTCTCGGCCGTCATCCAGGGGCAGCGCCGACACAGCACGAAGGCGCTCCAGGACTACACCCGGCTCAGGGACCAGGCACTGGACGGCGACACGGATCGCCGGGAGGACCTGGGCTGGCTGCTGGTGCTGGAGCAGCTGATCTTCCGGACCGAGGCCGAGATCCGCTGGCTGGATAACTGCGAGAGGCGGCTGGTGCGGCGCCGCCCGGAGGGGGCGAGCTCAGAGCTTCCGCCCGCCGAGGCCCCGACGGGCCGGCGCGGCCGGATCTGATCAACTGCAGCGGACTCACCGGACGGGCCGAAGCGAGGGGACCGTCCGCGCTGCCGGGCGGGTCGGCCCGGGGCGGCCACGGCCGATGCGTGACGGAGGTTACTGGCCCCTGCGCGGACGGTACGGGCGGACACCCACACGGGCGAACTAAAGTCGTCCGTATGACGAAAACCCCGGACAGCGCCGTCCGCTCCTACATTGACCAGCACCAGGCCGCATTCCTGCAGGACCTCTCCGAGTGGCTGAGCATCCCGTCCGTCTCCGCCGACCCGGGCCGCGCCGGTGAGGTCCGCCGCTCCGCCGAGTGGCTGGCCGCGAAGCTGGCCGAGACGGGGTTCCCGGTGGCGGAGGTCTGGGAGACCGACGGGCTGCCGGCCGTGTTCGCTCAGTGGCCGTCCGGGGATCCGTCCGCCCCCACCGTCCTGGTGTACGGCCACCACGACGTGCAGCCCGCGGCCAGGGAGGACGGCTGGGCGACCGAGCCCTTCGAGCCGACGATCGTCGGCCGGCAGCTGTTCGCCCGTGGTGCGGCGGATGACAAGGGACAGGTCTTCTTCCACACCCTGGGTGTCCGGGCGCACCTGGCGGCCACCGGCCGTACCGCCCCCGCAGTCAACCTCAAGCTGCTGATCGAGGGCGAGGAGGAGTCCGGTTCGCCGAACTTCGCGAACCTGGTCCGCCGCGAGGCCGAGCGCCTGGCCGCCGATGTGGTGATCATCTCGGACACCGGCATGTGGGCCGAGGACACCCCGACCCTGTGCACGGGCATGCGCGGCCTGGCCGACGCCCAGATCGACCTCTACGGTCCGGACAGCGACATCCACTCCGGCTCCTTCGGCGGTGCCGTCCCCAACCCGGCCGACGTCGCCGCCTCGCTCGCCGCGGGCCTGCACGACGCCGACCGCCGGGTGGCGATCCCGGGCTTCTACGACGGCGTCGTCGAGCTGACCGAGCGGGAGCGCGAGCTCTTCGCCGAGCTGCCCTTCGACGAGGCGCAGTGGTTGAAGGTCGCCAAGTCGTACGGCACCCAGGGCGAGGCGGGCTACACCACCCTGGAGCGGGTCTGGGCCCGGCCGACCGCCGAGGTCAACGGCATCTGGGGCGGCTACACCGGCCCCGGCGGCAAGACCATCGTGCCGGCCGAGGCGCACCTCAAGCTCTCCTTCCGGCTGGTCGCGGGCCAGGATGTCGAGAAGGTGCACGAGGCCGTCCGCTCCTGGGTGGCCTCGCAGGTGCCCGAGGGCATCCGCTACGAGCTGGTCTTCCCGGGTGCCACCCGGCCCTGCCTGACGCCGCTGGACCACCCGGCGCTGCAGTCCGCCGTCCGGGCGATGGGGCGGGCCTTCGAAAAGAAGATCCTCTTCACCCGCGAGGGCGGCTCCGGCCCGGCCGCCGACCTGCAGGACGTGCTCGGTGCGCCGGTGCTCTTCGTGGGCATCTCGGTGCCCTCGGACGGCTGGCACTCGATCAACGAGAAGGTCGAGCTGGACCTGCTGACCAAGGGCGTCGAGACCGCCGCCTACCTCTGGGACGACCTGGCCGAGAACTTCCGTCAGGCGTGAGTGCCGATCACCACGTGCAGTTGACAACCAGAACGGGGATGGACCGAGTTGAGCACCGTGCCTGATACCAAGCCTCTCGCCCTGGCTCGCGCCGGCGTGGACCGGGCTGCACAGCACCGGTTCGACGAGCCGTGGCTGGCGGCGGCCTGGAGTCACCCGAGCACCAAGGTGCTGCCGATCTCCGGCGGCGAGGTCTTCGTGGTCGACACCGAGGTGGGCACCGAGCTGGTGCTGCTGCCTTCCTTCCAGGTGCCGCAGGAGGGCGACCGGTACTTCCTCGGTACCGACGAGGACGGCGTCTCGTACTTCGCGCTGGCCGGCGAGAGCCTGCCCGGCCGGCTGGACGGCGACGCCCGCCCGGCCGGGCTGCGCGAGGTCGGAGCGCTGCTCTCGGACCGCGACGCCGGGCTGCTGGTGCACGCGGTCGCGCTGGAGCACTGGCACCGGCTGCACAGCTTCTGCTCCCGCTGCGGCCATGCGACCGAGAAGGCGGGTGCCGGGCACGTGCGCCGGTGCACCTCCTGCGCCGCCGAGCACTACCCGCGCACCGACCCGGCGGTGATCATGCTGATCACCGACGAGCAGGACCGCTGCCTGCTCGGCCGACAGGCGATCTGGCCGGAGGGCCGCTGGTCCACGCTGGCCGGTTTCGTCGAGCCGGGTGAGTCGATCGAGCAGGCGGTGGCCCGGGAGGTCCGGGAGGAGTCCGGGGTCAAGGTCGCCGAGGTCCGGTACGTGGCCAGCCAGCCCTGGCCGTTCCCGGCCAGCCTGATGCTGGGCTTCCTGGGCAAGGCCGCTCCGGACGGCACCGCGATCACGGTCGACGGCGAGGAGCTGGCCGAGGCGCGCTGGTTCTCCCGCGAGGAGCTGCGGGCCCAGATGGCCGCGGGCGAGATCTTGCCGCCGTCCGGAATTTCGATCGCGCGTCATCTGGTCGAACTCTGGTACGGCGAGCCGCTGTCCTAGACGACTCACCGGCAGTCGTCGGCCCGCAGGATCGAATAAGGGCGTGCAGATAGTCTCTGCACGCCCCTTCGGGCTTTATTGTCGGATTAATTTGATCGATTCCTTGGCTGGATTCGATGGCTTCCGACCGTGATTGTCGGGGTTGTCCGGGAACGGGTCCGGGCGATGGCCGGGGATCTTCCTGGCCGGCCAGGCGGCCGCCGTGGGCTGTCCGGGGCGGCGCGTTGCCGATCGGCCGGGTGCGCGTTGTACCGGTGCGCGGTACTGGCAGGGGCGCGGATCCACCACCGGTGCGCCGGCCGGAATGCGGTACCGGATTCGGCGGAGGTGTCACCGCCCGTCCGCAACCGTTCCGGTCCGGATCAATGCCTGAATCCCCGATCCCGGCCGGTATTGGCCGGTTCCGCTGAAATGGCGCAAGCCCTCTCGCTACATTCACTGGGGTGACAATCCCAAGGGGCAGTGCCCAATCACCGAAGTACCAGCGCCTGGCCGCCGATCTGCGCCGCCGCATCGCGGCCGGGGAGTGGCCGAGCGACGTCCCGCTCCCGGTCGAGGGAGAGCTGGAGCAGCAGTACGGCGTGGCCCGCAACACCGTCCGCCTCGCGGTCGACGTGCTGGTCAACGAGGGCAGGCTGGTCCGCCTCCAGGGCAAGGGGACCTTCCTCAAGGAGCACCCGGTGCTGGACCACCGGGCGTTCGGCCCGGCGCCGGCCCCCGGTCTGCCGGACTGCCTGACCGCACCCTCCGAGGTCTACCCGAAGGAGGCGCAGGCGGCGGGCCGCCGGTTGACGGTGGACTTCGAGATGCTGATCGTCCGGGCCCGGGTGGACGTCGCCGAGCGGCTCGGGATGCGGCCGGGCGAGGCGGTGGTGGTCCGCCGTCAGCTGCGACTGATGGACCGTGAGCCGTACTCGATCGAGGAGAGCCACTACCGGGCGGGGCTGGCCGCCGGCACGCCGCTGATGGAGCCGGACCCGGTGCCGGGCGGCGACGAGTCGGTGCTGGCCGCGCTGGGCCGTACCGAGATCGGCGCGGTGGACCACCTGGTCTCCCGGATGCCGGGGCCGGAGGAGTCGGCCTGGTTCCAGGGCGGTCCCGGTGTGCCCCTGCTGGTGCAGACCAGGGTCACGTACGACCGGCGCGGCCCGGTCCGGGTGGTCGAGTCACGCTACTCGGCGGACCGCTGCCGGTTGGTGTACGGCCTCGGCGAGCTGGCTGCCAGGCCGGTGCCCCAGGCGGGCGGCGGCCCCGGGCCGGAGCCGGCCGAGGCCACCGCCGAGTTGATTCCGGGTCAGGCCGCCAAGGCCTTCTTGACCTGAAGCAGGCTCGGGTTGGTCATCACGACCTGCTCGCCGCCGCCGACCGGCCGCACGAGCACGGTCGGCACGGTCTGGTTGCCGTTGTTCACCGACTCGACGAAGGACGCCGAGGTCGGGTCCTCCTCGATGTTGATCTCGGTGTAGCCGATGCCCTCGCGGTCCAGCTGGCTCTTGAGGCGGTTGCAGTACCCGCACCAGGTCGTGCTGTACATCGTGACGCTGCCGGACATGGCGATGGGCTCCTTAGGGAAGGGGGCGTGCGTTCTGTGACGAGAACATACGGAGTGCTTCCGGCATTCCTCGTGCGCCCGGCGTGTGACGTAGCACGCGCGCCGGTTTGCGGGGCGATTGTCCGACCATCTCGCGGGGCCTGTGGATAACCCGGAACGGAATGTCGGCCGACCCTGCGAGGATGGACGGCATGCAGCAAGAGCTCCTGGGCACCTCCGGCCCGTACGACACCCTCCGCCCCGCCGGTGGGGCGGCGCTCGGCGCCGACGCCGTGCTGGCCGGGCTCGACCCCGAGCAGCGGGCGGTGGCCACGGCCCTGCACGGGCCCGTGTGCGTCCTGGCGGGCGCCGGCACGGGCAAGACCAGGGCCATCACCCACCGGATCGCCTACGGCGTGCGCAGTGGTGTCTACCAGCCGCAGCAGGTGCTCGCCGTCACCTTCACCGCCCGGGCCGCGGGTGAGATGCGCGGGCGGCTGCGCCAGCTCGGCGCCGAGGGCGTGCAGGCCCGCACCTTCCACGCCGCCGCGCTGCGCCAGCTCCAGTACTTCTGGCCGCGGGCGATCGGCGGTGAGGTGCCCAGACTGCTCGAGCGCAAGGTCCAGCTGGTCGCCGAGGCGGCCGGCCGCAGCGGCCTGCGGGTGCAGCGCACCGAGTTGCGCGACCTCACCGGCGAGATCGAGTGGGCCAAGGTCACCCAGATCGTGCCGGACGACTACCCGGCCGCCGTGGTCAAGACCGGCCGCGAGGCCCCGCGCGACCCGGCCGAGATCGCCCGGGTCTACGCCACCTACGAGCAGGCCAAGCGCGACCGCGGCGTGATCGACTTCGAGGACGTGCTGCTGCTCACCGCCGCGATCCTGGAGGACCGGCCGGAGATCGCCGAGCGGGTCCGCGCCCAGTACCGCCACCTCACCGTGGACGAGTACCAGGACGTCTCCCCGCTCCAGCAGCGCCTGCTCGACCAGTGGACGGCGGGCGGCGCCAGCCTCTGCGTCGTCGGCGACGCCAGCCAGACCATCTACTCCTTCACCGGGGCCACCCCCGACTACCTGCTGAACTTCCGCAATCGGCACCCCGAGGCCACGGTGGTCAAGCTGGTCCGCGACTACCGCTCCACCCCGCAGGTGGTCCACCTGGCCAACGGCCTGCTCGCCCAGGCCGGGGGCCAGGCCGCCCGGCACCGCCTGGAGCTGGTCTCCCAGCGCGAGGCCGGTCCCGAGCCGGTCTACGTCGAGTACCCGGACGAGCCGACCGAGGCCGAGGCCACCGCGCACGCGGTCGAGAAGCTGCTCGCCCAGGGCGTGCGGGCGAGCGAGATCGCCGTCCTGTTCCGCACCAACGGCCAGTCCGAGGTCTACGAGCAGGCACTGGCCGACCTCGGTATCTCCTACCAGCTCAAGGGCGCCGAGCGGTTCTTCGAGCGCCCCGAGGTGAGGGACGCGGTGATGTTGCTGCGCGGCGCCGCCCGCGCCGGGGCCGACCCGCTGACCGCAGATGCGCCCGACCTCGCCGGGCAGGTCCGCGCGGTGCTGGCCAGCCGGGGCTTCACCCCGGTGCCCCCGGCCGGCTCGGGCACCGTCCGCGAGCGCTGGGAGTCGCTGGCCGCCCTGGTCCGGCTCGCCGAGGAGTTCGAGGCCGCCCGCCGCGGCGCGGGCGAGCCCTGCGACCTCGCCGCCTACGTCACCGAGCTGGACGCCCGCGCCGCGGCCCAGCACGCCCCCGCCGTCGAGGGCGTCACCCTGGCCTCGCTGCACGCCGCCAAGGGTCTGGAGTGGGACGCGGTCTTCCTGGCAGGCCTCTCCGAGGGCACCCTGCCGATCATCTACGCCAAGACCGACGAGCAGATCGAGGAGGAGCGCCGACTGCTCTACGTCGGGGTCACCCGGGCCAGGGTGCACCTGACGCTGTCCTGGGCGCTCGCCCGCTCCCCGGGTGGCCGGGCGAGCCGCAAGCCCACCCGCTTCCTGGACGGCCTGCGACCGGGCTCGGGCGCCCCCGGCGGGCGCTCGCGGGGCGGCCGCGGCGGGGTGGAGTACGGCGCCGAGCGTCCGGCCGCCCGCCGCTCGCGCGGCCCGGTCAAGTGCCGGGTCTGCGACCGCACCCTGACCGACGCGGTGGAGCGCAAGCTGCGCCGCTGCGAGGACTGCCCCTCCTCGATGGACGAGGCCCTGTACGAGCGGCTGCGCGACTGGCGGGCCCGGCAGGCGAAGAAGCAGGGCGCCCCGGCCTATGTGGTGTTCACCGACGCCACTCTGATGGCGATCGCCGAGGATGTCCCCACCAGTACCGGCGAGCTGGCCCGGATCGCGGGCGTCGGCGCCATGAAACTGGACAAGTACGGGGCTGCCGTGCTGTCGTTGTGTGCTGGGGAGGTACCCGAGGACGAGTCCGAGGGAGACCAGCAGGGGGAGATCACGGGGGGAGACTCGGGGGAGTCGGACGAGCCGGCCTAGCCGCTCGGAAGACCGCTCCGGAACCCGCCTCGGAACTCGCCGAAAAAATAGTTTGCGCGTCGTGCTGGGAGCGCAATAGCCTGCCGGAGCGGTCAAGGGGACAAGACCGCGAGCTGTACGGGGTCACTCCTGAAACAGCTTTCCCCTGCGCACCATCAGCCATGCCTGAGCTTTGCTGTAGCTGAACTTGCAGTACCTGAGCTAGACCTGACAGACATTCGAACATCGGAGCCCGGGGGACTGGGCACCGCGAGACGCCGAGAGGAGGCGATGACAGTGGGAACCAAGATGATCACCAAACTGACTGGCCAGACCGTCGTCGCCATGCCTTGGCGTGCCCTCTCGCAGTTCGCCTTCTGCACCCCGGCCTCCGCCGCGCAGCTGCGTGACGTGGCCGTCCTTGCCGAACGCGGTCTGGGTCTCGACGCCACCGGTCTCTCTGTCGCCGATACCGCCGTTCTCGGCGGCGCCACTGTCAGTGGCGTTGGCAACACTGAAGCCACGTCCGTCGAGGCGGGTCTGTCCCGTGTCGAGCGACCGCTCCAGGCATCGAAGGCCGTCGTAGCCGCCGTCAAGCATGGCGTCTATGCCCAGGTCATCGGTGCCGGAGCAACCCAGAAGCAGGAGCAGCAGCAGATTAACCAGGCCACGGCCGCCTTTGCCGGCGCCATGGCCACCCGGATGCGGGCCTTCCGCGGGCCTGGACCCTGGAGAGAGCGAACCTGAGTCACCCTCAGGTCGGCACTCCAGGGCCGCGGAAACCCGTACACCGGGATCCGCGGCCCTTCTGTTTGTTCGGTACGTCAGACCCACCCTGGCCCCTCGGGGCCTCCGATCCAACCCCACCAGTAGGTCCGGATCGGAACCACAGAGAGAAGACGAGGAACACCCACAGTGTCCACGGTCATCACACCGCCACTCCCGTCCGTACCGACAGACAACACCAAGGCCGACCAGGCCGACCCTCCGGAGGTTTCCCTCATGCAGCTCACCGCGCTCGACGACGCCGAGGCGCTCGGACAGCCCATCCCGTGTCGCGCCTTCGACCCCGAGGTCTTCTTCGCGGAGACGCCGGCGGACGTCGAGTACGCCAAGTCGCTCTGCGGCACCTGCCCCGTAAAGGAGGCCTGCCTGGCCGGTGCGCTGGAGCGGCGTGAGCCCTGGGGCGTCTGGGGTGGCGAGCTCTTCGTGCAGGGCGTGGTCGTCGCCCGCAAGCGGCCCCGGGGCCGTCCGCGCAAGAACGAGGTCGTGGCATGACCCCCGCGAAGTCCGCGGCAGCCGTCCGCCGGGGAGAGCAGCCCCCGCTGGACAGCGCGCTTCGGCACTCCATCCGCGTCGCCGCCGCCAAGGCGGACGCAGAAGCCTCCCGTCCCTTCCCGAGCAAGTACCACGAGCAGGACCACCACATGACCCCCGCCGCCATCGACTCCGCCGTCCGCGCCGAGCAGAGCACTGAACTTCAGATCCAGAACAGGACACGCGAAATGCATCTTCTCCAGGAATCCCTGGCACGGGCCCATATGCAAGAGCGCTTGCAAGAGGCCGAGCACCAACGTCTGGCCGTCCGCGTCGCGCGGGCCGCGAAGCTGAAGCGCCGGGCCGAGCGCGCTTCGCTGCGCGCCCGCAAGGCGCTTGCGGTCGCCGTGATGTAACCGGCCTCCGCGCCTTGCGGTTTGACACCCGCACCCCCGTACGGCCAAAGCGGCAACCCAAGGCGCGAGGGGGGGGGCCACGACCGGAGGGCAGGTGTA
>NZ_JBSFJU010000083.1:0-26789 GCF_053598215.1 Kitasatospora sp. NPDC001175
GATCGTCTCCACCCTGACCGGCTCGATCACGGATGAGCTGCGCACCGCCGAGTACTGGGTGCGCCACGTCCGCGAGGCCGTCCGCTTCCACGACGCCATCCAGGCCCTGGAGCGCGAAGGCGTCCACACGTACCTGGAGTTGGGCCCGGACGGGACCCTCTCCGCGATGGGCCAGGAGTGCGTGAGCGAGGACGCGGTGTTCACTCCGCTCCTGCGCCGTGACCGTGCCGAGGAGCAGAGCTTCACCCTCGCACTGGCCGGGCTGCACGTCCGTGGCACCAGGCTCGACTGGGAGGCCGTGTTCGCGGGCACCGGCGCGCGGTGCGTCGATCTGCCCACCTACGCCTTCCAACGGCAGCACTACTGGCCGAAGCCGTACACCGGCTTCTTCGGTGACGTCACCGCGGTCGGTCTGGGGGCGGCCGACCACCCCCTGCTCGGCGCGAGCGTCGCCCTGGCCGACGCCGAAGGCCAGTTGTTCACCGGCCGCCTCGGCCTGGACACCCACCCCTGGCTGGCCGACCACGCCGTGATGGGTGCGGTGCTGCTGCCGGGGACCGCCTTCGTGGAGCTCGCGATCCGGGCCGGCGACCAGGTCGGCTGCGGACACCTGGAAGAACTCGCCCTGGAGACCCCGCTCGTCCTGCCCGAGCGCGGCGGGGTCCAGCTGCAACTGGCCGTGAGCGCACCGGACCGGGACGGCCGCTGCCGCCTCACCCTGCACTCGCGGCCCGAGGACGCGGCGGGTGACCTCCCCTGGACGAGGCACGCCACCGGTGTGCTCTCCGCCGCCACTGGCGGCACGGGCCCCGACCTTGCCGAATGGCCGCCTCAGGGCGCCGAACCGGTCGAGGTGGACGGCCTGTACGAGGGCTTCGCCGCACTCGGCTTCGCCTACGGCCCCGCGTTCCAGGGGCTGCGGGCCGCCTGGCGACGCGAGGGCGAACTGTTCGCCGAGGTCGCGCTGCCCGAGGAGGTCAGGACGCAGGCCGCGGCCTTCGGCCTGCACCCCGCGCTGCTCGACTCGAGCCTGCACACCCTGGGCCTCGGCGGTCTGCTGGCGGACACCGGCCAGGGAAGGCTGCCGTTCGCCTGGAGCGGCGTCACCCTGCATGCCACGGGTGCGGCCGAACTCCGGGTACGGATAAGGCCGTCGGGTCATGACGCGCTGGCGCTGGAGCTGGCCGACCCGGCCGGCCGACCGGTGGCGGAGATCCAGTCGCTGGCGCTGCGCCCGCTGACGCCCGAGCAGCTCGGCGCGAGCGGCGGCGGCAGGGACGACGCGCTGTTCGCACTGGAGTGGGCCGCCGTCCCCGCCACCGCCGCGACCGCCGGCAGCTGGGCCGTCCTCGGCTCCCACGCGCCGGAGCTCGCGGCGGAGGGAGCGGCCGCCTACCCCGACCTGGACGCGCTGGCGGTGGCCGTGGCAGCGGGCACCCCGGTCCCGGACAACGTCCTGGTGTGCTGCCCGCCCGCAGCCGCGGACCAGGACGCGGCACAGGCCGCCCACCTGGCGGCCGGCTGGGCGCTGGAGCTGATCCAGACCTGGCTGACGGAGGACTTCACCGCCACCGCGCGGCTGATCATCGCCACCCGCGGGGGCGTGTCCACCCGGCCGGACGAGGACGTGCCGGATCTGGCGGCCGCCGCGGTGTGGGGCCTGGTCCGCTCGGCCCAGACCGAGAACCCGGACCGGATCGTCCTGGTCGATCTGGACCAGGACGGCGCACACCGGGCGCTGTCCGCCGCAGCGGCCGGGGTCGAACCACAACTCGCGCTGCGAGCAGGCGAGTTGTACGCACCCCGGCTCGCCAGGGTGGCGCTACCGGAGCTGACCGGGCTCGCCGACCCCAACCCGAGCGGCACGGTGCTGCTCACCGGCGCCACCGGCTCCCTCGGCCGGCTGCTGGCCCGTCATCTGGTCGCCGAGCGCGGTGTGCGCCGGCTGCTGCTGGCCTCCCGCCGGGGCGAAGAGGCGGAAGGCGCCGCCGAGTTGAAGCAGGAACTGGCCGACCTCGGCGCCGAGGTGCGGCTGGCCGCCTGCGACGTGGCCGACCGGGACGCCCTGGCCGCGCTGCTCGACAGCGTGCCGGCCGAGCACCCGCTCACCGCCGTGGTGCACGCCGCCGGCCTGCTCGACGACGGCGCCGTCGCCTCCCTCACCAGGGAACGGGTCGACCGGGTGCTGCGCCCCAAGGTGGACGCGGCCTGGCACCTGCACGAGCTGACGAAGCAGCACGGGATCTCCTCCTTCGTACTGTTCTCCTCGATGGCCGGCGTCTTCGGCGGCCCGGGCCAGGCCAACTACGCCGCGGCCAACGCCTTCCTGGACGCCCTCGCCGCCCACCGGCGGGCCCAGGGCCTGCCCGCCACGTCGCTGGCCTGGGGTCTGTGGGAGCAGGACGGCGGAATGGGCGGCACGCTCGCCGAGGCCGATCTGCAGCGCCTCGCCCGCGGCGGGGTGGCTCCGCTCTCCGTCGAGGACGGCCTGGCGCTGTTCGACGCCGCCGACGCGCTGGACCGGTCGCTGCTGGTCCCGGTCAGGCTGAACCTGGCCGGTATGCGGGCCCACGCGGCCGCGACCGGACAGGTGCCGGCGCTGCTGCGCGGACTGCTGCGGGTCCCGGCGGCCCGCAGGTCGGCCACGGCGACCGTGGAGTCGGCCGACGCCCTGACCGGGATGCTGGCCGGCCGCACCGAGCAGGAGCGGGAAGCCGTGCTGCTCGACCTGGTCCGCACCCACGCCGCCGCGGCACTCGGCCACTCGGCCCCGGAGGCGGTGGACGTCGAACGCGCCTTCCTGGAACTGGGCTTCGACTCGCTCACCTCGGTGGAACTGCGCAACCGGCTGGCCCTGGCCACCGGTCTGCGGCTGCCCGCCACCCTGCTGTTCGACCACCCGACCCCGAGGCTGCTGGCCGTCCGGCTGCGCGACCAGCTGGCCGCCGCGGCGTCCTCGGAGCCGGTCGCCGAGGAGGCCCGCCCACTGGGCACCATCGGCACGCTGCTGCGCGGTGCCGCAGAGACCGGCCGCAGCCGGGAGTTCATGGAGCTGCTGATCGCGGCGTCGCGGTTCCGGCCGTCCTTCGAGCACGACGAGGCGGCCGACCTGGCGCCGGAGCCGGTCCGGCTGGCCGACGGGGCCGAACGGCCCGTACTGGTCTGCCTGCCCTCGCTGCTGGCGATCTCGGGCCCGCACCAGTACGCCCGGATCTCCGCGGCGTTCCGCGGCCGGCGGGCGGTCCGCGCACTGCCGCTGCCCGGATTCCGGGAGGATGAGCCGCTGCCGGCCACCGCCGAGGCGGTCGTCGAGGTCGTCGCGCAGGGAACGCTTCGGGCGGCCGGGGGAGCCCCCTTCGTGCTGCTCGGCCACTCCACCGGCGGTCTGGTGGCCCAGGCCGCGGCGGCCAGGCTGGAGGAGTTGGGTACGGGCCCGGCGGCCGTGGTCCTGGTGGACACCTACTCCTTCGAGAGCGAGGCCGGGGCCGACGGCGCGGGTGCGGGTGCCCGGGTCGAGGACGTGCTCCCGGCGCTCACCGGCGCGATGCTGGCGCGCGAGGGTGCGTACGTCCCGATGGACGACACCAGGCTCACCGCGATGGGCGGCTATCTGCGGCTGTTCGCCGATCGCCGGCCCACCGGAACCGCCGCGCCCACCCTGCTGGTGCGCGCCGTCGACGTCCTGGCGGCCCCAGGACCGGACGGGGTGGCCGAGGCGGCCGTCCGGGCCTCCTGGCCGCTGGAGCACACCGCGCTGGACGGTCGCGGTGACCACTTCACCGTGATGGAGGAACACGCCGCCGCCACCGCCGAGCTGATCGAGAATTGGCTGCGCGAGGTGTGCTGACCGTGCTGAGGTGGTGAGAGACGTACCGCACCACCCGCTCCGACCGCTGTCCCGGCCCGACCCCCGACGGGCCGGGACAGCCCCGGTGGACCTCCACCGGACAAGACTTGGCAAGCCGTCACACTCA
The DNA here is from genome assembly GCF_053598215.1 of Kitasatospora sp. NPDC001175. Classification (NCBI taxonomy): domain Bacteria; kingdom Bacillati; phylum Actinomycetota; class Actinomycetes; order Kitasatosporales; family Streptomycetaceae; genus Kitasatospora; species Kitasatospora sp. NPDC001175. Next base: position 3,975 of record NZ_JBSFJU010000083.1, read on the forward strand.
GGAGAGACGAGAACCGATGACCACGCCCACCAGTGCCGAGTACGATCTCTGGATACGCCGTTTCCACCAGGCCCCCGGCAGCAAGGCGCGGCTGCTCTGCCTTCCCCACGCCGGCGGATCCGCCAGCTTCTACTACCCGGTCTCGGCGGCGCTGTCACCCGGGATCGAGGTCCTCGCCGTGCAGTACCCGGGCCGTCAGGACCGCCGCAGCGAGCCGAGCATCGGCACCATCGCCGAACTGGCGGACCGGGTCCACCGGATGGTCGCCACCCTGGACGACCGGCCGCTGGGGATCTTCGGCCACAGCATGGGCGCGATCCTCGGCTTCGAGCTGGCCCGCCGGCTTGAGGCGGACGGGCGTGGGCCCGCCGTGCTCTTCGCCTCGGGCCGGCGCGGCCCGGGCACGCACCGGGAGGAGACCGTCCACCTGCGCGACGACGACGGCCTGGTCGACGAGCTCAAGGGGCTCAGCGGGACCAACACGGCGCTGCTCGGCGACGAGGAGATCCTGCGGATGATCCTGCCGGCGATCCGCAACGACTACCGGGCCATCGAGACCTACCGGCGCATGCCGGGCGAGCCGCTGAGCACCCCGATCGTGGCGCTCACCGGCGACGAGGACCCCAAGGCCACCGTGGAGGAGGTCAAGGCCTGGGCGGAGGAGACCACCGGCGAGTTCTCGCTGAGCGTCTTCCCCGGCGGCCACTTCTACCTGGCCACCCACCAGAAGGCGGTGCTCACCGAGATCACCGACCACCTGGCCGCCCACACCGGCTGACCCCTCGCGGGGCACCCCGGAACACCGGAAGGGCGCGGGGAACCGCGCGGGGAACCCACCTCTGCGGAGGGTTTCCCGCGCGGCTCCCCGCGCCCCGGGCGGATCGCCGATCGGACGCCGTCAGGCGTAGGAGGCGCTGCTGCCCGTCGACACCAGGCACAGCTCGCCCGGCAGATCGCTGCGTCGGGTGACCTTGAGCTTGCGGTAGACCCGGGTCAGGTGCTGCTCCACCGTGCTGACCGTGATGAAGAGCTCCCGGGCGATCTCCCGGTTGGTGTGGCCGAGCGCCGCCAGCGAGGCCACCCGCCGTTCGGCGTCGCTCAGATCGCCAGCGAGCACAGTGGCGGAGGCCGTCTGCGGCACCTCCTCGCGGACGTCGCAGAACATGCTGGACAGGCCGCGCAGGATGGGCTCGGCGGAGTGCTCCTTGGCCAGCTGCCAGGCCCGGTTCATCATGGTCCGGGAGCGCTTGTGGTCGCCCAGGTTCTGGTAGGCGTAGCCCAGGTCGGCCAGCGCCAGGGCCAGTTCGACCGGGGAGTCGCAGCGCTGGAGCTCGTCCACCGCCTGGCGCAGCATCGAGGGACGGTGGCGGAGTTCGGCGACGGCCGCGCCCAGCCGCAGCGCGATGCCGCGGGAGCGGGACGGACCGGGCTGCAGCCGCTTGAACTGCTCGTCGATCAGGACCTTGGCCCGCTGGTGGTTGTTCATGCTCAGGTGGACCCGGGCGGCGGCCGCCCGCCACGCCACCACCGTCGGCAGGTCGATGCCCCACTCCTGCATCATCTCGCCGCAGATCAGGAAGTCGTCGAGGGCCGCGTGCGGGTTGTTGGTGGCCAGCCGGTACTCGCCCCGGGCGTGCAGGTAGTGCAGCCCGTAGCGGGACTTGTAGATGGCCTGCGGCACCGGACGGCTCAGCAGTTCCGCCGCGTCCTCGTACTTGCCCATCGCGGTCTGGGCCATCAGCAGGACGGCCATCGGCAGGCCGATCGTCACGCCCCAGCCCGGCCAGGGCATTTCCTCGAGGGCGGTCTTGGCGAAACGTTCCGCCTCGACCAGCCGGCCCTGCCGGAAGGCGATCTGGCTGCGCAGCGCCAGCAGCGGTGGCCGCCAGCCCTCGGCGGCGCGGCCGATCCGGCTGAGCAGCTGGTCGCAGCAGACCGCCGCCCGGTCGAGCTGGTCGCCGTAGATCAGTGCGAGCAGGGCGAACTCGACCTGCTCCCAGGAGCGGTAGCTCAGCCTGATGGTCCTCAGGACCTGCTCCGCGCCGAGGAAGGTGTTCTCGCCGGCGCAGCCGCTGAGCACCTCGTCGAGTACGGCGGCGGCCTGCAGCTGCGGGTCGGCCCGGACCGCGGCGGGGGCGCGGTCCGCGTTGACGTTGGTGGGTCCGAAGGGCGGCAGTTCGGCCAGCGCGCCGGGGTAGGCGCTGGCGAGCAGCAGTTTGACGGTCTGCAGTTCGGCGGTGGTACGGCCCTCGGCCGGGCGCCCCGGGGCGGCCAGCAGGTGGTCGAGAACGGCCGTCGCCTCGGTGATCCGGCCGTGCCGCAGCAGGTACTTGACGACCACTACGCTGTGCCGGTCGCCGAGGTCGCCGGCCCGCAGGGCGGCGGTGAGCTGGGGCAGGTGGCGGGTGGCGTTGCCGGCCTGGAGCTGCCACTCGACGCCGGCCAGCAGGATGAGGACCTCGCCGCGCGCCCGGCGGTCGGCGCAGACCCGGTGGGCGTGCTCGACACAGCGCCTGGCCAGGTCCGCGTCCCCGTCGAAGAGCGCCTGGCGGGCGACGTCGCACAGTACCCGGGTGCTCCAGGCCTCGCCGGGCTCGTTGGAGGCCAGCAGCCGCTCGGCGATGGCCCGTTCGGGTGCTCCCTGGGTGTACAGCAGGTGGGCGGCGCGGTGCTGCAGCTTGCTGAGGTCGTCCGCGTCGGTGTCGTGCAGGACGGCGGCCCGTACGGCGGGGTGCCGGAACTGCCCGTGCTCCAGCAGGCCGGCCGACTCCAGGCCGCGGATGACGCACTCCACGGTGGCAGGGGAGAGGTCGAGCAGCTGCCCGAGCAGGTGGGTGGTGCAGCTCTCGCCGAATACGGCGATCCCGCGGGCCACCGCCAGGGCGGAGGGTTCGCTGCGGTGCAGGCAGCTGACGACGGCCTGGGAGAAGGCGTACCCGGCGCCCAGTCTGGACGGGCGCTGCTCGGACGGCAGCCGGGTGCAGGTGCGCAGGTCCTCCAGCAGGGCGTGGACCAGCAGCGGGTTGCCGCCCGTCAACGCGTCGAAACGGGACGCCAGTTCGTCGGCCCGCTCGGCGTCGAGCCGGGACTCCAGCAACTGCACCACACCCTGGTGGGTGAGCGGGCCGAGCAGGATGCGCCGGCAGTTCGGCTGGCGCAGCAGCTCGGCGTGGAAGGCGGGGTGGGGATGCTGTGCCGAGGTGCGCTCGGTGAGGACCACCGCGATCGGGGCGGTGCCGAGTCTGCGGATCAGGAAGAGCAACCACTGGAGCGAGAGCGTGTCCGCATGGTGGACGTCGTCCACGCAGATCAGCAGCGGCCCGGCGGTGGAGAGTTCGAAGAGCACCGCGCACAGTTCCTGGACCAGGTCGGTCGGGAGCTGCCATGGTTCCTGCCCGGGTCCGGTGGGTGCCGGGTGCTGCGCGGCCGCGCGTTCACTCATGGCGAGCAGGAGCCGTACCTGCTTGCTGCGTTCGGCGGCGAGCGGGGCCTGCCTGAGCAGCTGTCCGACGATACTCAGCGGCGTACGGCATTCGGCCTGTGCCCCGACAGCCCGTAGTGCGGTGACGCCCGAGCGGCTGGCCTCCTCGCAGAGGGCGTTGAGCAATCCGGATTTACCGCTGGCAACCGGGCCGACCACCAGGCCGACCGAGCCTGAGCCTTGGAGTGGGTCGGCGCTGAGCCGGGTCAGGAGCCGCAATTCCTCGCTGCGTTCGATGAGGCCGGAACGGGCCGTCATGTAGTGGACTCCTTGCTTCAGGTCCCGATGCCCGCCCATGGAATGTCCGTGGAGGGGAGGACAGCGCCGTGGGCAGGGTCTGTTCTGAGAGTGAGAAGGGTGCCGGTCTGCCGTCGTCTCAGGTGAGTGGGCGACAGGGCTTTGGCAGATCAGACCGCAGGAGCGGTTCGCCGTCTGGAGACGAGAATTGATGACACAGTGGTTCCCCCGAATGAGCTGGCAGTCGCCAAGGCGGTTGAATACCAGACAAGCGGACAGGTTTATCCGGCGTTCAACCATTAATTTATGGCGAATTCATGTCCGCGCACTCCAGGCGCAGCCGTGCTCAGCCGGCGCCGCCGATCAGGTTGCGGGACAACTGGTCTGAACATAACACTTTCGCGGCCTGATGGACGATGCATGCCGTCAGGAAGCGATCAGTAATTGAAGGGCCTAGGAGCAGTAGGGGTGGCGGTAGGGGGTGCGCAGGGGCGCTGGATGCGCTCTCCTTGGGGGCGTTGACCCAGCAATTCATGACAAATCGGACAAAGTTCATGTGTGTCCAGTGTGTGGGACGTGGCGCCTGGAGTTAACCTTCGAGGCTTAGCACCTGCCGGTCAGTCAAAAACCGTTCATCGCTGCGTCAAACCTGCGGGATTCAGCCATCTCGATGCCGGAATCGGACTGTCCCGTAATTGTCACGGTGCATATGCGAACGGCCGGTCCGCTGCAGCGCTTTGCTGCGGCGGACCGGCCGTAAGGGCTGGTCAGGAGCGTTGTGCCGGCACCCGGTGGGCGTTCTCGTTCTCGGTGTGCACCTCGAGGCGGAGCGAGAGGCGGCAGCGCCGGCGGCCCGCCGAGGAGAGTTCCAGGTAGGTGCCGAGATGGCCGACGATCCGGTCGGCGGCCGACTTGGAGACCCCGAACAGGGTGGCGACCTCACGCATGGTCAGCTGGGTCCGCCAGTAGGTGGTGACCAGCAGTACCCGGTCCTCCAGGGAGAGCGTCCAGCGGCGCCCCGCCCGAGGGCCGTCGGTCTCGGCGCGGGTCCGCAGAGCATCCAGCAGGTCCTCGAACTCCTCCTCGGCCAAGCCGGTGAGGAGCTCCACCCAGGTGCGCTCCGATGCGTTGATCAACTGTGTCATGGCCAGCCCAATGGTGCCCTGCCGGGCTGTGTGCAGCCCTGCCATCCCCCACCCAACACCGCAACCGTTCCCCCGTCCGCCCCGCTCGACCCGGCACCCCTACCCCCGTAGGGGGCGCTCACTCCTCCGGCAGGAGGATCGGCGCGATCTCGTCGAAGACGTCCCCGGGGCCGGGGTTGGCGGGATGACTCGTACCTCCCAGGGCGTCGACGACACCCCAGACCGCGTTGAGCGCCGTCGTGACCGCCCCCTCGGCGAAGCCCGCCGTCCATGACACATCGTCACCGGCCAGGAAGAGGCCGCGCTGCTCGGCGGGGAGGCCGTGCTGCACGAACTGGGTGAAGAGCCGGCGCTGGTAACGGTACTGGCCGGGAAGGTTCGCCTTGAAAGCACCCATGAACAGGGGCTCGGTCTCCCATGTTACCGAGACGGGCGGGCCGCTGATGTGCTGTCGGATGTCGACTTCGGGGTAGATCCTGTGCAGCTCGGCGAGCAGTCGCTCCAGCCGCTGCTCGTCGTTCAGGGTGGCGACCTTCAGCGAGTCGTCGTTCCAGGTGTAGGAGAGGCAGATCACCCCGGGCCGCTCTGGACCGTCGTCGAACAGGTAGACCCCGCGCGGCATCCGGTCGGTGAGCGTCATGCTCATCAGGTCCTGGCCGGTGCGCGGGTCGCGGTCCAGCCAGAACGGACGGTCGGTGAGCACGAACATCTTGGAGGCGCCCATGTAGTGGGTGCGTTCGACCGCGGTCCACTGCGGCACCGAGAGCAGCGCCGGGTCGCAGTCGATCCGGTTCAGCAGTGTCCACACGTGCGGAGTGAACACCACCGCCGGGTAGGTCTCCACCGAGCCCTGCTCGTCCTCGACGGTGATCCCCCCGGTCGCCCGGCGCAGCGCCGTCACGGCCGGCCTGGGCCGGCCCTCGTGCAGGGAGGCGAGCGAGGTGCCGGCCGGCCAGTGCGCCGCGCCCTCCGCACCCAGCGTCCACAGCCCGTCGACCAGCCGTCCGGTGCCGCCGACGATGCTCACGTGCTCCTCGTCGGCGGCGGTGAAGACCACCCGCAGCACCTCCAGCACGGAGTTGGGGAAGTCGGTGTCCCACCCGCCGGAGCCGAAACCGACCTGCCCGAAGATCTCGCGGTGCCGGAACGAACGGAAGTGCGGCGAGGCGGCGAGGAAGCCGTGGAAGGACTGGTCGTCCAGGGTGCGGACCATCCGGTTCCACACCGCCTTCAGCAGCGGGACGTCCCGGCGCCGGACGGCGTCCTCCATCACCGCCAGCTCGGCCTCCTCCCGCAGGGTCTTCTCCCAGGCGTCGGCCACCTCCTGGTAGACCGCCGGGAGGTCATCGACGGTCCGGGCCAGGTGCCGCTCACCGCCCAGGTGCACCAGGGTGCTGGAGGTGTGCGGGGAGAGCGGGTTGGGGAACGGGCGGGTCCGGAGCCCGAGCAGGTCGATGTAGTGGAACAGCGTGGTGGCCGAGACCGGGAAGCGCATCGCCCCCATCTCGGCCACATAACCGGGATCGGCCTGGAACGGCACCGCGCGCATCCGGCCGCCCAGCTCCCCGGCCTCGTACAGCACCGGGCGCAGCCCCAGCCGCATCAGCTCGTACGCCGAGACCAGGCCCGCGATCCCGCCGCCGACCACCGCCACCGGCGTGCCGTGCCGCTCCTCGGGCAGCGCGCCGATCCCGGCCGGGTGGCGCAGCCAGTCGTCGTAGGGGAAGGGGAAGTCGGGGCCGAACATGGTCAGCGGAGCGGTCGTGGAACGCGTCGCGGTCCGTGCCGCGGGCATCGCCGGGAGCTCCTGGGAGCCGAGGGGAGTCAGGGACATCTGGGACACCTTTCGGGGCCCGGTCCGCGAGAGCCCAGCCGCTCAGCCCAGCCGGGCGGGCGGGCCCTCGTAGAGCTCGGGGCGCCGGTCGTGGAGATAGGGGGTGTCGGCGCGCGCCTTCGCCACCACGGCCGGGTCGACCTCCGCCAGCAGCAGGCCCTCGACGGGCTCCGCCAGCGTCTGCCGGGTGCCGTCCGGGGCGGCCACGGTGGTCAGACCGCAGAAGTCCAGGCTGAGCCGCTCGCCGATCCAGTTGGTGTAGGCGACGTAGAGCTGGCTCTCGAACGCCCGGGCGGGGACGATGGTCCGCGCGACGAACTCCCACGGCCGCATCAACGCCGTGGGGACCACCAGCAGTTGGGTGCCGGCCAGGGCGTGGGCGCGCACCGCCTCGGGGAACTCGACGTCGTAGCAGACCAGCAGGCCCACCTTCAGTCCGCCGAAGTCCGCCTGCACCACGCCGTGGTCACCCGGTGCGAACCGGGAGCTGTCCACCTCACCGAACAGGTGCGCCTTGCGGTACGCGGCCAGGGTCGTGCCCTCGGGGGAGACCAGCCGGGCCGCGTTGTAGACCGCGGAACCGGTGTCCTCCGGCCAGCCGTGCACGATGGCGATGCCCGCCTCCCGGGCGATCACCGACACGGCCGCGCAGAGCGGCCCGTCGACGGGCTCGGACACCTCGGCGAGCGTGCCGGGGCGCAGCGGGTACCCGCCCAGGGTCATCTCGGGGGCGACGAGCAGCTCGGCTCCCGCCTCCGCCGCGCGGACGGCCGCCTCGCGCAGCCGGTCCAGCAGTTGCGGAACGTCGGGGGAGCCGGCCGCGGCCTGCCAGCAAGCAATCCTCATCGCGAGCACCCTCTCCCGGTAGCGGTGGAGTCATCCGGAGCGGTCGTTTCCGCGCCGAAGCTATGCGGATGCCGCGGACCCGGACAACCCCTAAGTCGCCCCTACCCCACAGCATTTGCGCTGGCCACGTCGGGTAGCGCGGTTGTGCGGCCGGGCCGGCGCCGCCGGGCCGGCCGGATGATCCACGGCATCTCAACCGCCGGGCCGGGCAGGCGCTTCACCGCACCCGCCGAGCTTAGCTTGATCTTTGAGCCTCCTCCTCGGCCCCGACGCGGCGGGGCCGAGGAGGAGGCTCAAAGATCAAGCTTAGGGGGCGTAGGGGAGCGGACAGGGGTAGCGGGCGAGGCGGCCGTGATTAGGCTCGGAGGCGACGCCGACCACCGAGAGAACGGGCTGAGATGACGACCGGTGAGCCGCGGAGCAGCGCGACCGTCTTTCCCGCCATGGGCCCTTCGCGGTTCGCCGACTTCGGCAGATTCATGATCGTGAACGCCGAGGCCAGGGAGCGCTTCGCCGTCGCCGACGAGGTCCTCGGCTACAGCGTCTTCGACGCCCTGCGCGAGAGTGACGACGACTACGCCGAGGTCGCCCAGGTGACCTCGTTCGTCACCTCGCTCGCGCTGGTCGAGTGGAGCGACAAGTCCCGCTCCGAGAACGCGGGTTACTGCGCGGGCGTGAGCTTCGGCAAGATGGCCGCCGCCGCCCACGCGGGCGTGCTTCCCTTCGACCGGGCCGTCAGCCTGGTCGCCGAGACCGCCCGCTGCGAGCACGACTACTTCACCGAGCAGCACAGGGACATCGTCACCCACTCCTTCGTCAAGGTCCCGCGCGAGACCCTGGACGAGCTGCTGGCCGAACTCGCCGACGCCGGCGAGTGGTTCGAGATCTCCTCGTACCTGGACCACGACCTGTACATGGTCTCGCTGAGCGAACGGGCGCTGGACGGGTTCAAGGAGCGGATCGGCGCGGTGGGCGGCTACTCCCTCTACACCATGCGCCCGCCCGCCCACGCGAGCATCTTCGGTCCGCTGCGCGAGCGGATCGAGCAGGACATCCTCTCCGGCTACGAGTTGAGCGACCCGCGGATCCCGATCGTCTCGGACCAGGACGGCTCCCTGGTCACCACCGCGGAGCAGGCCCGCGAGTGGATCCTCGGCGGGTACGTCCGCCCGATGCGCTGGCCCGGGATCGTCGAGACCCTGGCAGCCGAGGGCGTCGAGCGGATCAGCGTGGTCGGCCGGGACCGGCTGCTGCGCCGCCTGAAGTGCACCGTGGAGAACTTCGCCACCACCACGATCGCACCCGAGTCGGCTCTCCGGCCCGTCGGCTGACGGCCCGAGAGCGGAAGGCGGAACCCTTGTCGAACAGCTCCGGCGGACCGGGCAGCACCCTGTACGCCACCAGCGACCTGCACATCAGCTACCAGGAGAACCGCGAGATCGTCCGCGGCCTGCGTCCGCGCGGCCCCGAGGACTGGCTGATCATCGCCGGTGACATCGGCGAACTGGTGGCGGACATCGAGTGGACGCTCGGCCTGCTCGCCGAACGCTTCGCCACCGTGGTCTGGGCCCCCGGCAACCACGAACTGTGGACCCACCCCAGCGACCCGGTGAAGCTGCGCGGCGTGGCCCGCTACCGGCGCCTGGTGGAGCTGTGCCGGGGACTGGGCGTGCACACCCCGGAGGACCCGTACCCCGTCTGGCAGGGCGAGGCGGGACCGCTGCGGATCGCCCCGCTGTTCGTCGGGTACGACTACAGCTTCCGGCCGGCCGGCGCCACCAGCAAGGAGCAGGCGCTGGCCCGGGCGCACGAGACCGGTGTGGTCTGCGCCGACGAGTACCTGCTGCACCCGGACCCCTACCCGAGCCGGGAGGCCTGGTGCCGGGCCCGGGTGGCCGAGACCGAGGAGCGCCTGGCGGCTTGCGACCCGGCGGTGCCGACGGTCCTGGTCAACCACTATCCGCTGGTCCGCCAGCCCACCGACGTCCTGTACTACCCGGAGTTCGCGCAGTGGTGCGGCACCACCGCGACCGCCGACTGGCACACCCGCTTCAACTGCGCGGCGGTCGTCTACGGACACCTGCACATTCCCCGGGTCACCCACTACGACGGGGTCCGCTTCGAGGAGGTCTCGGTGGGCTACCCGCGCGAGTGGCGCCGCCGGGGCAGCGCCGCCCCGAACGGCCTGCGGCAGATATTCCCGGAGGTGGCACGGTGATCGAACGCATTCTGCCCTCGATGGTCGCCTCGGCCGAGACCACGGCCGAGGACGAGCCGATCGAGCTCTTCCCCGAGGAGGCGGCGCACATCCGGCGGGCCGTGCCGCGCCGGCAGGGCGAGTTCCGCGCGGTGCGGGCCTGCGCCCGGCGGGCGCTCGCCGCGCTCGGACATGCCGCCGTCCCGCTGCTGCCCGGTGAGCGGGGTGCGCCGAGCTGGCCGGAGCAGGTGGTGGGCAGCATGACCCACTGCCTCGGCTACCGTGCCGCCGCACTGGCCCCGGCCGCCGAGGTGCTCACCATCGGCATCGACGCCGAGCCGAACGAGCCGCTGCCCGAGGGCGTGCTGGAGGCGGTCGCCCGACCCGAGGAACTGCCCCGGCTGAAGGAACTCGTCGACGCGGTCCCGGACTTGTCCGCGGACCGGCTGCTGTTCAGCGCCAAGGAGAGCGTCTACAAGGCGTGGTTCCCGCTGATGCGCCAGATGCTCGACTTCTCCGAGGCGACCCTCACATTCGGCGCCGACGGCACCTTCGCGGCCCGCCTGCTGGTACCGGGACCGACGGTCCGTGGCCGGCGGCTGCCGGGGTTCGAGGGCCGCTGGCTGGCCGATGACGGCCTGGTGGTCACGGCGATCACCGTACTGCACTCCTGACGTGTGCCACCGAGCGCCCGCAGGACCGAACACGTAGACCCGCCCGTCGAATTGCCGCGACCGCGACCGGCGGCGTCGGCCGCCGGGCACGAGAAGGAAGAGAAGCCGATGGCGGCAAAGATCCTTGCGGAGACTTCGGTCGTGACCCTCGCCGAGTTCGAACAGGACACCCTGCGGATAGCGCAGGTCCTGCGGGAGCGGGGAGTCGGGCTCGGCGAACGGGTGCTGTTCAAGGCCGGGAACTCGATCGCCTACGTCTCGGTCCTCTTCGCCCTGATGCACGTGGGAGCGTCCGTCGTCCTGGTGGACCAGCAGGAGAAGCAGGACACCACCGCCGCCATCATCCGGCGGGCCGGGACCAAGGTGGTGCTGGTGGACGACGACGCCCCGGTGCCCGCCGACGCAGACCCGGTCCACCTCTACGAACTCCTCGCGGCCGCACCGGATCTGGAGGTGACCGACCGCCAGCTCTGCTTCGACGCCTGGTGCGACCTGGACGACGCCCTGATCATGTGGTCCTCCGGATCCACCGGCGAACCCAAGGGCATCGTCAAGAACGGCGGCCGGTTCCTGAAGAACCTGGAGCGCAACGCCCACCACATGGGCCACAACGCCGACGACGTGCTGCTGCCGCTGCTTCCCTTCTCGCACCAGTACGGCCTGTCCATGGTGCTGATCGCCTGGATCGTCCAGGGCTCGCTGGTCATCGCCCCGTACAAGCGCGCCGACCGCGCGCTGCGGATGGCCGGGCACTTCGGCGCGACCGTCGTCGACGCGACCCCGGCGACCTACCGCAGCATCCTCACCATCCTCGGGCAGCGGCCCGGGCTCGGTTCCTCGCTGGACGCGGTCCGGATGTTCTGCAGCGGCGCGGCCCCGCTGGACCAGGCGCTGGTGGAGCGCTACGTCGAGCGTTTCGGGCTGCCGCTGCTGGACAGCTACGGCAGCACCGAGGCCGGCAACGTGGCGTTCGCGACCAGCGACAACCCGGTCTCCTGCGGCCAGGTGATGGACGGACTGCGGATCCGGGTGGTGGACGACGAGGACCGCGAGCTGCCGCCGGGCGAGGTCGGTGAACTGCTGGTCGAGACGCCCGACGTGATGATCGGCTACCTCACCCAGGACGGCGGGATCGACCCCGTCGACCAGCAGGTCTTCCGGACCGGCGACCTCGGCTACCTCGACGCCGCGGGCAACCTCTTCGTCCTCGGCCGCAAGTTCGCGGTCCACCGCAACGGCTACACCCTCTACCCCGAGATCGTCGAGCGGAAGGCAGCCGCCGGCGGCTGCTCCGCCCGGATCGTGCCGTTGCCCGACGAGCGCCGGGGCAGCAGCCTGGTCTTCTTCGTGGAGGACGAGCAGCTGCGCGAGGCCGCCTACTGGCGGCAGTTCCTCGACGAGCTGCTGCCGGCCTACGAGCAGCCCAACCGGGTGGTGGTGCTGGAGCAGTTCCCGCTCAACCGCAACGGCAAGCCGGACAAGCGGAAGATGACCGAGCTCGCGCTCGCCTCGTCCTGACGCCACGTCAGTCCAGCAGTCCGCGCTCCATCGCGGCGAGCACGGCCGCCGTCCGGTCCGACACGTCGAGCTTCTTGAAGACCCGCAGCAGATGGGTCTTCACGGTCGCCTCACCGATGTGCAGCTGCCGGCCGATGTCGGCGTTGGTCAGCCCGCGTCCGACCAGTAGCAGCACCTCGCGCTCCCGTCCCGAGAGCGCCTGCGGCTCCTGCGCCCTGGCCCGGAACAGCTTGCCCGCGACGGCGGGGGAGAGCACCGTCTCACCCCGGGCCGCGGCCCGGACGGCGTCGATCAGGTCCGCCCGGGAACTGCCCTTCAGCAGGTACCCGGCGGCACCGGCCTCGACCGCGCGCAGAATGTCGGCGTCGCTCTCGTAGGTGGTGACCACCACGACCTTGGGGCGCCGTGAGTGCGCCAGGATCCGCGAGGTCGCGGTGACCCCGTCCATCGCCCCCATCCGCAGGTCCATCAGCACCACGTCGGGATCGAGCGAGGCGGCCAGCACCACCGCCTCCTCCCCGCCCCCGGCCATCCCCACCACGGAGATCCCGGGCGCGGACTCCAGCATCGCCGACAGGCCCTCCCGCACCACGGGATGGTCGTCGGCGATCAGGACGGTGATCGGCTGCGGGCTCGTCGCCGGCGGGATCGTCGGCTGGGTCATCGGCTGCCTCCATGGACTCGGTGCTGTCGGACCGAATCCTTCCGTACGCGGCCATCGAACAGATGATCGACCCTTGCCTGAGTGGTGCAGGGACGGCGGGGGACCCGCGTGGGCGGGCGGGGTCGCCGAGGTGCGGTTCCGGAGACGGCGTGAAAGCGTGGAAGGGTCTCCGGCACGACGGCATTGGAGTGATCATGGGGATTGGTGACAAGTTCCGGGACAAGGCCCAGCAGCTCGAGGACGAAGCCAAGGAGATGCTCGGGAAGCGCCCGAAGAAGGACGAGGCCCAGCGGAAGGCCGCCCAGGCCCAGCAGCAGGGCGAGGAGAAACTGGACGAGCTCAGGGACGATATCGAAGGCCAGAAGTAGTCGCGAGCCGGCGGTCCGTCGTTCTCCTGCCGCCCCGGTGCCGGTCGAGTCGGACCGGCACCGGGGCGGTCCTGCCGTCGGGGCCTTTGGCGCTTGCGGGCGGCCGGCTCCGTGCAGGACGGCCACGGCCGGTCGGCCGCTCTCGGCGGCGATAAAGGACGGGCGTTCCAGCGCTTTCGCACCTACGCTCATCCGCATGCCGAAGCACGAACACGACGACCGGTCCTTCCCCACCCACGTCGCGGCGCTGCCCGGTGTGGCGGCAGTGGCGCTGGGCGGCTCGTGAGCCACCGGGACGCACGGACCCGACAGCGACTGGGACTTCGCCGTCTACTACCGCGGGGCGTTCTCGCCGCAGGACGTGCGTGCGCTCGGCTGGCCGGGAGAGGTCTTCGAGATCGGTGGGTGGGGCGGCGGGGTGTTCAACGGCGGTGCCTGGCTGGAGGTCGACGGGCGGCGCATCGACGTGCACTACCGGGACCTCGACGACGTCGAACTCCGGCTCGCGCAGGCACGGGAGGGCCGCTTCCACGTCGAGCGGCTGCTGTTCCACCTGGCCGGGATCCCGAGCTACCTCGTGGTCGCGGAGCTGGCCGTCAATCAGGTCCTGCAGGGCGTGCTGCCGCGGCCGGACTACCCCGAGGCACTGCGGCGGCAGGCACCCGGGCAGTGGTGGGGCGGCGCCAGGCTCACCCTCGACTACGCGCGCGCCGCCCACGCCGGGCGGGGCCGGCTCACCGACTGCGCCGGTGCGATCGCGAGCGCCGCCTGCCAGGCGGCGCACGCCGTCCTGGCGGCCCGGGGTGAGTGGGTCACCAACGAGAAGACGCTGCTGGACCGCGCCGGGCTACGCGGTGTCGACCGGATCATCGGCGGCCTGACCACCGAGCCGCAGGTGCTGGCCGCGGCCATCGACGAAGCGGCGACGCTGCTGGAGGACGCCGTCGAGCGGGCCTGAGCGGCGGGTCAGCCCAGCGGGACCCGGACGTCGACCGCGGTGCCCCGGCCAGGCGAACTGGAGACCTCCACGGTGCCGCCGATCTCGGCCACCCTGGCGCGCATGCCGCGCAGCCCGTACCCGTGGTCCTCGTCCTGCTCCGGGTCGAAGCCACAGCCGTCGTCCTCCACCAGCAGGCGTACCGCGGCATCGGTGAACTCGGCGTGCAGCGTGACGTGTTGCGCGCGGGCGTGCTTGCGGACGTTGGCCAGTGCCTCCTGCGCGGTGCGCAGCAGGACCACGCTCACCGCGGTGGGCAGCGGGAACTCGGTACCGTCGGCGCGGTAGTCGACGGCGAGGCCGGTCTCGGCGGCGAGGGACTCGCCCTGGCGGCGGACGGCCTCGCCGAGCGAGTTGCCGCGCAGCGCGACCGGGGTGAGGGCGGCGACGAAGCCGCGGGTCTCGGCGAGGTTGTCGGTGGCCGAGCGGGCGGCCAGGGCCAGGTGCTTGCGGGCGACTTCGGGGGAGTCCTCGAGTTCCGAGTCGGCGGCCTGGATCAGGGCGATGATGCTGGTCAGCCCCTGCGCCAGGGTGTCGTGGATCTCCCGGGCCAAGCGTTCGCGCTCGGCCGCGATCCCGGCCTGGCGGGAGAGACGGGCCACCTTCTCCCGGTTCAGCTCCAACTCCTCGATCAGCCGGGCGCGGTCGCGGCTCTGCTCGACCACCCTGGTGATCCACAGCCCGAGCAGGACCGCGAGCGCGATGCCGAGCAGGGTGGTCGGCAGGATGCCGAGCACCGCGGACCCCGGATCGCCGCTGGTGGCCCAGACCAGCGCCAGCGGAACGAGGTTGGCCAGCAGCACCACCACGATCCCGAAGGCCGAGGGCAGACACATCAGCAGCATCGGGCAGATCGCGAACAGGGCGAACGCGCTGTTGAGGTCGAGCGCGGTGGCGAGGCCGAACAACGCGATCAGCCCGAGTGCGAACCACCGGCTGCGGCGGCCGGACTTGACCCCGCCGAGCATCAACGGCCGGCCGAACCCCGCGTACCAGGGGACGATCAGGGTCAGCACGGCGACCGCCCCGGCCAGGCGGCCGGGCGGGCTCTGGGAGGTCAGCAGGAGACCGGCGGTGACCAGGTAGGAGAGCCCGAAGTAGGCGTCCCAGAGCCCGTACCAGCGGACCACCGGGTCCAGGCGGTCGGTCGCTTCCGCTGCGGCGCGGTCGGCCGGCGGGTGATCGGTCAGGGGCTGGTCAGAGGCGCTTCGAGATGGCACGCTGACCAGTCCTACCACGCCGCCTCCGCCGGCCGCACCGCACCCGTCCCGTGGGGCCCGGCCGTCGTGGAGTGTCCACCGATCGGTGGACAACCGGTTCAACTGGCCGGTTGTTTCGGGGCATCCGCTCTCTTCCTAGCCTGGGAACAGCTGAGAAACAGCGATGGAAGCAGTCGGCTGACAAGTCCTCTGGAGTACAGGCGCAATGAGCGGATTCATGATCACACTGGTGGTCAGCGGAACGGTCCTGCTGGTCATTTTGGGCAGTGACCTCGGCCGCCGGCGGATCACCAACATGCGGCTCATCCGGCCGCTGATCGCGGTGGCGGTCGTCATGGTGCTGTTCTTCCACGCGCCGAAGCTGGGCGGGAACGACCTGTCGCTGCAACTGGTCGGGATCGGGATAGGCATCATTCTCGGGCTGACCGCCGGCGCGATGCTACCGGCGCACCGGGATGCCGACGGGCAGGTTTACACCAGGGCCGGAGTGCTGTATGCACTCTTCTGGCTGGTGATGTCGGCAGCCCGGGTGGTCTTCGTCTACGGAATCGAGCACTGGTACACCGCTGACATCATCAAGTTCGCCATCAAGTACCGGATCAGCGGTCCCGAGGTGTTCTCCAATTCGCTCGTACTGATGGCACTCGCAACGGTGCTCGCACGGACGGTGGTCGTGATGAACCGCCGCCGTCGGCTCCGGATCTCCGCCCGATAGCACTTGGTTAGGATCTGAGCGTGCGTCATTCGGAAACCCTTCGACTTCGTCCGCCACGGCATCGGGTGGAGCGTCGTGCCATCGCCTGGTGGACCGTCCAGTCCTCGCTGATTCCCGTACCAACCATGCTGGTCGTGGGTGCCCTGTACCTGCTGATCCCGCCCGCGCGCTTCGTCTTCGGCTGGATCTTCCTGGCGGTCGCGCTGCCCGGGATCGCGTACATGGCGGTCATGCCGCTGTGGCGCTACCGGGTCCACCGCTGGGAGACCACCGACCAGGCCGTCTACACCGCCACCGGCTGGCTCTGGCAGAAGTGGCGGGTGGCGCCGCTGTCCCGGATCCAGACCGTCGACACCGTACGCGGCCCGCTCGAGCAGCTGTTCGGGCTCTCCGGGATCAAGGTGACCACGGCCTCCGCCTCCGGCGACCTGAAGATCCGCGGGATCGACCACCGCAAGGCCCTGGACGTGGTGGAGCACCTGACCCAGGCCACCCAGGCCACGCCGGGAGACGCGACATGAGTGACGAAGAGGTGGCCTGGCAGCGGCTCAGCCCGCGCCTGATACCGGTCCACCTGAGCTGGCTGGTCGCCCCCGTGGTCACCGGCGCGGGCACGCTGATCGGCACCGGCGGAAAGGTCAACCTGCAGGCGCTGATCACCCTGGTCTCGTTCACCATCGCCTTCGCGATCGTGGCCGGCGTCAACCTGATGCGCTTCCTCACCACCGGCTACCGGATCACCGACCAGCGCCTGGAGCTCCGCTCCGGCCTGCTCTTCCGCAGCCGCCGCTCGATCCCGCTGGACCGCATCCGCAGCGCCGACATCACCGCCCGCCCGCTGTACCGGGTCTTCGGCCTCGCCTCGGTCAGCATCGGTGCCGCCGCCCACGGCGGTTCGGCCAACCGCAAGCTCTCCCTGGACGGCGTCCCCCGGGCCCAGGCCGCCGAACTCCGGCAGGACCTGCTCAACCGGCGGGCCGCCCTGCTCGCCGACCCTGGCACGGCCGCAGGGTTCGACGAGAGCGCCCCGATCGCCGAACTCCAGCGCTCCTGGCTGCGCTACGCCCCCCTGACCATCTGGGGCGTCGGCGGCCTGTTCGCCGTACTCGGCATCAGCTACCGCACCCTGCACGAGATGCAGATCGACCCGCTCAAGCTCGGCATCGTCCACGACCTGGTGCACGCCTTCACCTCGGTCCCGCTGTGGCTCGGCATCCTGGCCCTGCTGCTCGCCGTCGCCGCCCTCGGCACCCTCGGCGCGGTCGGCCTCTACATCGAGGGCTGGTCCGGGTTCCGGCTGGAACGCGAGGACGGCGGCATCCTCCGGGTCCGCCGGGGCCTGCTGATCCACCGCTCCGTCTCCATCGAGGAACGGCGGCTGCGCGGCATCGAGCTGGTCGAACCCATGTTGCTGCGCTGGGGCGGCGGCGCCCGCCTGCACGCGATCGCCAGCGGCCTCGGCTCGGCCGAGGAGAACCGCACCCGCGGCGCCCTGATGCCCCCCGCACCGCGTGCCGAGGTCCTCCGGGTGGCCGCCGACGTCCTCGGCGAGCAGGAGTCCCCGACCGGCCTCGCTCCGCTGCGGCCGCACCCGAGGGCCGCGCTGCGCCGCCGGATCAACCGGGGGCTGATGGTGACCGCCCTGGCCACGGCCCTGTTCGCGGTGCCCGCGATCTGGCTGCCGGGCGGCTGGCGCACCGGCTTCCTCACCACCGCCGGGATCACCGCCGCCGTCCTGCTGCCCGCGGTCTCCCTGCTGGCGATGGACGCCTACCGCACCCTGGGCCACGGCATGTCCGGCGGCTACCTGATCGCCCGCTCGGGCACCTTCGCCCACCGTACGGTCGCACTGCGGCGCGAGGGAGTGATCGGACTGACCGTCAGCCGGTCGTTCTTCCAACGCCGGGCGGGCCTGCTCACCCTGACCGCGACCACGGCCGCCGGCAGCGGCGGGTACCACGTCCGCGACCTCGCCACCGAGGAGGGGCTGGCCTTCGCAGAGGAGGCGGTACCCGGACTGCTCACGCCGTTCCTGGAGCGGCACAACTGAGACCGACCGGCAGTAGGGCCCGCGGCACCGCCCACGCTCCCTGCTGCCGGTCGGTCGGAAGCGGATTTCCCAAATCGCCCCGGCGAGGTATTGTCGGGCGATTGCGGGGAATGAATTCCCGAGAACGATCCGCAGAATCGCTCGCCGTCGACCGGCGACCCCGGAAAACAGGGGTCGCCGGTCGAAATCGTAGGGGTGCTTAGGGGTCCCTTAGGGGCTTTCTGGTGCTTGCTGCCCGTGACAGGCTGACCAAAGGTCTTGGATGCCGTCTGCTGGGTAGTGGAGCGCGTGATGATGAACCAGTCCGAGGGTTTCATTTCGGAGCCGGACGGTGCGGGTGTCGGAAAGCCGGACGTATTTCCGTCCTGGCGGCAGCAGCTGGCCGAAATGCCCGAGGCGGAGCAGCAGCGGCTGCTGCTGAACCTGGTCCTCGACCAGGCGAGGGAATCCCTGCGCGGAAAGTCGTCCGCCATCGTCGGGGCCGACCGGCCCTTCCTGGAGTTCGGATTCGACTCGCTGGCCGCCGTCGACCTCCACAGCCGGCTCACCTCGGCCACCGGACTGAGCCTTCCGGTCACCCTGGTCTTCGACCACCCGACCCCCGCCTCGCTCGCCCGGCACCTGCACTCGGAAATCCTCGGCATCACCGCCGAGACCGGAATTCCCGAGTTCCACGCGCCCGTTCACGACGAGCCGATCGCCATCGTCGGTATGGCCTGCCGATTCCCCGGCGACGCCCACTCGCCCGAGCAGCTTTGGCAGCTCGTCGCCGACGGCGTCGACGCGATCTCGGCCTTCCCTGCCGGCCGCGGCTGGGACATCGGCAGCCTCTACGACCCGGACCCGGACCACCCCGGCACCAGCTACGCGCAGCACGGCGGCTTCCTGCACGACGCCGACACCTTCGACCCGGGCTTCTTCGGGATCTCCCCGCGCGAGGCCCTCGCCATGGACCCGCAGCAGCGCCTGCTGCTGGAGACCGCCTGGGAGGCCTTCGAGCGGGCCGGCATCGACCCGGGCACCCTGCGCGAGTCCCGCACCGGTGTCTTCATCGGCGCCGAGGCACAGGACTACGGCCCGCGCCTGCACGAGGCGGACGAGGGCATGGAGGGCTACCTGGTCACCGGCAACGCCGCCAGCGTCGCCTCCGGCCGCCTCTCCTACACCTTCGGCTTCCAGGGTCCTGCGGTCACCATCGACACCGCCTGCTCCTCCTCGCTGGTCGCCCTGCACCTCGCCGTGCAGTCGCTGCGCCGCGGCGAGTGCGGCATCGCCCTGGCCGGCGGTGTCGCCGTGATGGCCAACCCCGGCTCCTTCATCGCCTTCAGCCGCCAGCGCGGCCTCGCCCCCGACGGCCGCTGCAAGCCCTTCGCCGCCGCGGCCGACGGCACCGCCTGGGCCGAGGGCGCTGGCATGCTGCTGGTCGAACGGCTCTCTGAGGCCCAGCGCAACGGACACCCGATCCTGGCCGTCGTCCGGGGCACCGCGATCAACCAGGACGGCGCCTCCAACGGCCTCACCGCTCCCAACGGCCCGTCCCAGCAGCGCGTCATCCGGCAGGCGCTCGCCGACGCCGGGCTGACGGCCGACCAGGTGGACGCGGTCGAGGCGCACGGCACCGGTACCCGGCTCGGCGACCCGATCGAGGCCCAGGCCCTGATCGCCACCTACGGCCAGGACCGCCCCGAGGAACGCCCGCTCTGGCTGGGCTCGCTGAAGTCCAACATCGGCCACACCCAGGCCGCCGCGGGCATCGGCGGCATCATCAAGATGGTCATGGCGATGCGCAACGGCGTCCTGCCGCGCACCCTGCACGTCGACCAGCCCACTCCGCACGTCGACTGGTCCGCGGGCGCCGTCGAACTGCTCAGCGAGGCCCGGCCCTGGCCGGAGACCGGCGAGCCGCGCCGCGTCGGCATCTCCTCCTTCGGCATGAGCGGCACCAACGCGCACGCCGTGATCGAGCAGGCCCCGACGGCCCAGGAACCGGCCGCCGCCCCGGACGGCACCGTCGCCCCGGCCGTGCGGCCGTGGGTACTCTCCGCCAAGACCCCCGAGGCGCTGCGCGCCCAGGCCGAGCGCCTGCGCACCCACCTGGACGCCCACCCCGAGCACACCCCGGCCGACCTCGGCCACTCCCTCGCCACCACCCGCGCGAGCTTCGAGCACCGCGCCGTCCTGGTGTCCGGGGAGCACGAGGAGTTCCGGCAGGCCCTGGACGCCCTCGCCGAGGGCGCGGGCGCCGCCGGGACCGTCCAGGGGACGGTCACCGACGGCCGGCTGGCGTTCCTGTTCACCGGCCAGGGCAGCCAGCGCCTCGCCATGGGCCGCGAACTGTACGAGACCTTCCCGCCTTTCGCCAAGGCACTGGACAAGGCCTGCGGCTACCTCGACCTGCAGCTCGAACACCCGCTGCGCGAGGTCCTGTTCGCCCCCGAGGGCTCCGCCGAGGCCGACCTCATCCACCGGACCGCCTACGCCCAGCCCGCGCTGTTCGCGATCGAGGTCGCGCTGTTCCGCCTGGTCGAGTCCTGGGGCCTGCGGCCGGACCTGCTGGCCGGCCACTCGATCGGCGAGTTCGCGGCCGCGCACGCCGCGGGCGTGCTCTCGCTGGAGGACGCCGCGCTGCTGGTGGCCGCCCGCGGCCGCCTGATGCAGCAACTGCCCGCCGGCGGCGCCATGGTGGCGGTCCAGGCAACCGAGGACGAGGTCCTGCCGCTGCTGACCGACGAGATGGGCATCGCGGCCGTCAACGGGCCGACCTCGGTGGTGATTTCGGGCGCCGAGCAGGCCGTCCTCGCCCTCGCCGAGCACCTCGCCGCCCAGGGCCGCAAGACCAAGCGCCTCACCGTCAGCCACGCCTTCCACTCGCCCCTGATGGACGGCATGCTCACCGAGTTCCGGCGCTGCGCCCAGGTGGTGACCTACAAGGCACCGGCCGTCCCGATCGTCTCCACCCTGACCGGAGACGTCGTCCCCGCCGAGGAGATCCGCACCCCCGAGTACTGGGTGCGCCACGTCCGCGAGGCCGTCCGCTTCCACGACGCCATCCAGGCCCTGGAGCGCGAAGGCGCCCGCACCTACCTGGAGCTGGGCCCGGACGGTGTGCTCACCGCCCTGGGCCAGGAGTGCGCCGGCGAGGACGCGGTGTTCGTCCCCGCCCTGCGCGCCGGCCGCCCCGAGGTCCAAACGCTGACCTGGGCCGTGGCACAGGCACACGTCCGGGGCGCCGCCCTGGACTGGGACGGCGTCTTCGCGGGCCAGGGCGCCCGCCGGGTCGACCTGCCCACCTACGCCTTCCAGCGCGAGCGGTACTGGCTCGGCGCCGGCAGCCCGGCCGGGGACGCCGCCGCCATCGGCCTCGGCACCGCCGACCACCCGCTGCTCGGCGCCGTGGTCTCGCTCGCCGACGTCGACGGCTGCCTGTTCACCGGCCGCCTCTCCCTCGACAGCCACCCCTGGCTCGCCGACCACGCGGTCATGGGCACCGTGCTGCTCCCGGGCACCGCCTTCGTCGAGCTCGCCGTACGGGCCGGCGACCAGGTCGGCTGCGACCTGGTCGAGGAACTCACCCTCGAAGCACCGCTGCTGCTGCCCGCCCAGGGCGGGGTGCAGCTCCAGATCGTGGTCAGCGGCGCCGACGAGAACGGCAGCCGCTCCTTCAGCCTGCACTCCCGCACCGAGGGCGCCCAGGCCGAGGAGCCCTGGACGCGGCACGCCACCGGTGTGCTCACCGTCGCGGGCCCGACCGCCCCGGCCGAGCTCACCCAGTGGCCGCCCGCCGACGCCCGTGCGGTGGACGTCCAGGAGATCCACGCCGGCCTGGCCGAGGCGGGCTTCGGCTACGGCCCGGTCTTCCGCGGCCTGCGGGCCGCCTGGCTGCGCGACGGCGAGATCCTCGCCGAGATCGCACTGCCCGCCGAGGCACAGGCCGACGCCGCCCGCTTCGGCATCCACCCCGCCCTGCTGGACGCCGCCCTGCACGCGCTCGGCGCCGACCCCTTTGACGGCGCGGTCCAGGGCGGCCTGCCGTTCGTCTGGAACGGCGTCACCCTGCACGCCACCGGCGCCGCGGCGCTGCGCCTGCGGGTCACCCCGCTGGGCCGCGGCGAGGTCGCCCTGGACCTCGCCGACGGCGCCGGCCAGCCGGTGATGACGGTCCGTTCGCTCACGCTGCGCGAGATCTCCGAGGAGCAGCTGAAGAGCGCCCGCGCCGGCCACCTGGAGTCGCTGTTCCGGGTGGAGTGGACCACCCTGCCGGTGTCGGCGGCCTCCGCGGGCCGCTGGGCGGTCCTCGGGACCGACCCGTTCGGCGCCGGGATCGAGAGCTTCGCCGATCTGGCGGGACTCGGTACGGCCGTGGACGCGGGGCTGGCGCTGCCGGGCGAGGTGTTCCTCGCACCGGCCGGCGCCGACTCGGCCGCGGACACCGCCTCGGCCGTCCGGTCCGCGCTGCACGGTGTGCTCGCCACGGTCCAGGAGTGGCTGGCGGACGAGAGGTTCGCCTCCTCCCGCCTGGTGCTGGTGACCCGCGGCGCCGCGGCCGGCGGCGACGACCTCGTCCACGCCCCGCTCTGGGGCCTGGTGCGCTCCGCGCAGCTGGAGAACCCCGACCGGCTGGTGCTGGTCGACCTCGACGCCGAGGGCGTCTCGGGCGAGGTCCTGGCGGGCGCACTCGCCAGTGGGGAGCCGGAGTTCGCGATCCGCGAGGGCGTCGTACGGGTCCCGCGCCTGGCGCGGGTGGCGGCGGTGTCCGACACGGCCGGGCCGGTGTTCGATGCGAGCGGTACGGTCCTGGTGTCCGGTGCGTCCGGGATGCTGGGTGGGCTGGTCGCGCGTCATCTGGTGGTCGAGCACGGGGTGCGCAGT